>JBGSTM010000190.1:0-23101 GCA_041736495.1 Akkermansiaceae bacterium | reverse complement strand
ACGCAGCCCGGTCACGACGCGCAGGCGGCGGCCGCCGCCGCGTTTGCCATCACCCGCAGCGCCAAGGGCGATCTCAAACAGATGGAGTCTGCGATTCTCGCGATATCAGGCAATGAGGCGACCGCGAAAGCCTGTCTCCATGATTACTTCGATCTGGCGATTTCTTCCGAAAACCCGCGGACTCCCGCCGCTTTGTATGATGAAATCGCCCCCTCGTTGCGTGCGGCGGCGTGGCCGGTGGTGCTGGAGCGACTGGCCTACACCGATCCGCAGGAAGCCGCTAACTGGCTGGGAGAGCACGCGGCGGATCCGGGTCGTGACTATCAAGTGGCCTATCGGTTGGTTGACAGCCTGTCGCGCATCGATCCGGAAGGAACGGCGGCATGGGCGGTCGGGCTTCCTTTGTCGAACATTTCCAACGGCGACCCCTTGGAAGCGCATCCGGCGCGCATCGCGATCACCGCCTGGCTCAGCCGTGATCGTGCCGCCGCCCGGGCATGGATTCTGAGCCAGCCTGAAGGCATCTCCTGGATTTCCCATTTCCGCTCTGAATTTGAGGGCCAGAAGACCGAATGATCATCCGTTTTCATGAAACCCACCACCACCCTCGCCCTCGCCGTGTGCATTGGTGCCGCCGCATTTCTGATGGGGCGCTGGAACGCGCGGGAAGCGGCAGGCAGGGTCGGTCAGCCGTTGGATGCCGGACCAGTCTCCGTTAGGGAGAGTCCGTCGCGGCCCGTCCGGGATGCCGGAGAAGTCGCGGGACCGCTGACCACCGCCGTCTGCGGGGGACTCTCCGCGGAAAAGGCCGCGCGGCTGAGTTCTGCGGAGCGGATGGCCCTGCTGGTCAACGGCGCGATGGTTTATAACAGCGGAAACCAAACCGCGGTGCTCTGTGACCTGATCTCCACATTCTCCAAGGAGGAGATTCGAGAGGCGGCCAGGCTCTTCAGCGAAGTGCAGGAGCGCGGGAACTTCCAGACCCGGGAGGTGTGGGACAGTCTTTGGAAACAATGGGGCCGGGTGGATCCGATGGCTTGCCTGGCGAGTGCTGGGCGGGACGATTCCGCGAGATCCCATGGCGATGTGAGGAACGTGATGGCCGGCTGGCTGGAAACGGACGCCGCCGCCGCGCTCGCCTGGGCGAAGGGGCCCACAAAGGGAAAGCTTGAGGCGGCAGCGGCCGCATTCGCCATCACCCAAAGTGCTAACGGCGACATGGAGAAATTGTTCGTAGCCATTTCCAGCCTCCCGTCGAATAGCCTGACCACGAGGGAATGCTTTCATGATTATTTCGACCTCGCGAGCCTTGCCGGTGAAGGCCAATCAGTCCCGGCGATTTATGATCAACTCGATCCTTCGTTGCGTGAGGAAGCCTGGCCTGTGGCGATGCAGCGACTCTCTTATGGAGACGCGCAGCAAGCCGTCTCCTGGCTCCAAAACCACGCCGGCGATCCCGGACAGAAATATCGGGTAGTCGAGCGATTGATTGACGAACTCGCCGATAAAGATCCAGCGGGAACCCTGAAATGGGCAATTGAGCTACCCGTTCCCCTCATAGAAGACCCTTTTGACGAGCAGATGCATCCCGCCGTAGTGGTGATGCGGAAATGGCAGCAGCAGGACCCGGCGGCTGCGGCCGCCTGGTTGAAAACCCAGCCGCCGGATGCCCCATGGGCGCTACCGGCATCCCAATGACGCCGATGCCAGGGGCATCAATCGTCGCGTCGGAGGAATTCCAGCAGGGTGGTCGCGGCTTTGAGTGAAATGCCGGGTAGGGCGGCGATTTCCTCCGCGGTGGCTTTTTTCAGCCGGGCGACGCTGCCGAATTTTTCCAACAGAAGGCGCTTTTTGTTAGCCGACATGCCGGGGCACTCGTCGAGCAGGCTTTCCTTCATCCGGCGGCGGTAGAGCAGGGCGTTATAGCCGTTGGCGAAGCGGTGCGCCTCGTCGCGGATGCGCTGGAGCAGCTTGAGCGCGCCGCGGTCGTGCGGAATGCGGATGGATGTCTCGCGGCCGGGCACGAAGACTTCCTCGTGCTGCTTGGCGAGGCCGACGACGGGCAGGTCGTGCAGGCCGAGCGCTTGCAGCTCCCTAACGGCCATGCCGAGCTGGCCTTTTCCGCCGTCGACGATGACGAGGTCCGGCAGGACGATTTTCGCCCGGCCCTCGCGGGCGAGGCGGCGTTGGGCGTCGACGGGATTTTCCTGGGAGAACTGGCCGTCCTCGGGATTGGCGGCGTTGTTTTCCATCAGAATGCGCGAGTAGCGGCGGCGGATGACCTCGGCCATGGAGGCGAAGTGGTCCTGCCCCTCGACGGTGCGGATGCGGTAGCGGCGGTAGTTCTGGTTGTCCGGCTTGCCGTCGGTGAAGCGGACCATGGAGGCGACGATGTGGTTGGACGAGACGTTGGAGATGTCGAAGCACTCCATGACGCGCGGCGGGCCGGAGAGAAAGAGTTTCTCGCCGAGCTCGGCGAGGTCTTCGGTGGGTTTCACGGTCGTCTGGACGCCTCGGCCGCGGGCGAACTGGCGGGTGGGGGAGAGGGTTTTTTCGAGGTTCTGGAGGATGTCGCGGAGTGAGGCGGCTTTTTCGAAATCGAGGTTTTCCGCAGCGGTGGTCATTTCCTCGCGGAGTTTTTCGAAGTGCTCGCGTTTTCCCTTCCCTTCGAGAATCCGGCAGGCTTCCTCGATTTTCCCGAGGTAGTCCTCGCGGGAAACGCAGCCGATGCAGGGGGCGGAGCAGTTGCGGATGATGTCGGCGTTGCAGTGTTTGTAATCGGGCTCGGCGGGATTCACCGGGCGGCAGACGCGCAGGCCGAAGCTGCGGTTGAGCCACTCGAGCGTGCTGTGGAGGGCGGTGGAGTGGGGGAAGGGGCCGAAGTAGCGCGAGCCGTCGTCCTTTTTCATGCGGGTGGCCTGGAAGCGCGGCCAGGGATCGGCGAGGCGGATTTTCACGAGGAAAAAGCGCTTGTCGTCGCGGAAAGCGACGTTGTATCGGGGGCGGTAGTCCTTGATGAGCTTGCCCTCCAGCAGCAGTGATTCCTCCTCGTTGCGGACGGTGTGGAACTCGAAGTCGTGGATGGAGTCGATGAGCGCACGGGTCTTCACGTTTGAGCGCATTTGTTGCGAGGCCATGAAGTAGGAGGAGACGCGGCGTTTGAGATCGCGGGCCTTGCCGACATAAATGATCGACCCGAGCCGGTCCTTCATCAGGTAAACCCCGGGTTGGTGGGGCACCTCGCGAAGCTTGGCTTTGAAATCCGGGGCGGACATGTGGCGAACGTAGGCGATGGAACCCATGACTCAAACTCCAAAGATGGAACTAACATTACCCAGTTGGCTTCCCGATCTGCCAAGCGGTTTTTCGATTCGCATGGCGAATATCGGCAACCCGGTTGGGACAAACGGATAATGTCGCTTGACACACCGTGGAGGGTCGGTTCCATTTTTCTCCCCACGTCACGTTGTATGCAGCGAAAAATCCCTCAAATCACGGCGCGTCTCTCCGCAATTTTCGCATGCTCGATCCTTGGAGTTGGTGTGGTACCGCTTGTCAGGGCGCAAGCACCGCCAGCTGCTGCTCCCGCCGCACCTGCGGTGCCGGTTTCTCCGGCGGCGATGAACCGGTTGTTCGCCGAGGCGGAGGCTGCATTCACCGCGAAGGAATACACGACTGCGGTGGAGAAAATCCAGGAACTGCTCGCGGCCCTAGGGTCCAACAAGGAAGCGCCGCTGGAATTGCTCTATTTCAACATCGGCCTTGGAAACCTGCTCGCCGAGAAACCCACCGAGGCGGAAGCCGGGTTCAGGGAATATTTGAAGCGATTTCCAAATGGAGAATACGCCAGCCGAAGCTTTCTAGGCATCGGCCGCGCGGGCATCATGCTGGCGACTCCGGAATCGAAAGAGACCGCCATCGAGGCTCTCAAACGCGCCGCCCAGGATCCCAAGTTTCGCTCGGAGGCGGGTTTGTGGCTCGGCCAGGTTTACACCGACCTTGGCAAGCGCGACGAAGCGCTCGCGGTTTTCAAAAGTCTGATGGGCTCGGACATCCGCTCGCCGCAACAGACGACCGCCGCCGTCGAAGTGATCGGCTTGCTTGCCGATACCGGGAATCTTGAGGATCTCATTCTCTACCTCGACCGCTTGAGCAACCAGTCTGGAGTCCGTGATGCTATCGCTTGGTTCGCGAACCAGGTCATCGTGCGCGGCGACCAATTGATCGGGCTGCAATCCTACGAAGCGGCACTTGCCCTCTACCGTTCCGTTCCGCCCCGCAGCCAGATCATCGAGATTCAAAAAACCGCGCTGGAGGGTCAGCGCAGGGATTTGAAAATCCTCGAGACGCGCGTGGAATTGGAAAAGAACAAGCCGCTTGGCCAACGTTCGTCCGCTTCGGAACTCGTCGGCAATCTCAAGCCGGCCATCGAGCTGGCGGAGAAGGCGTTGGCCGCCGTCGAGGAGAAAACCGATCTCGACGCCGCCTTGATCATGCGCCGCGGCCGCAGCCTTTACTACCTCGACCGATATGAAGAGGCGCTGGTCTGCTTCCGGGCGATCCGTAACAAACACGCTTCCGCCCCCGATGCCCAGGCCGCCGCCTACGCGGAAATCGTCATCCTGAACAAGCTTCAGAACATCCCGGAGATCAAAGTCCTCTGCGATGCCTACCTCCGCAAGTACCCCGACGCGGAGAATGTCGAGCAGGTCGCCACGCTGGCCGGGGAAGTGCTGGTGCAGAGTGGAAACTGGCCCGAAGTCGGCAGTTTTTACCGCAGTCTTGAGACCAAGTTTCCAAAGTCCGAGAGCCTCGATCGCTACACCTTTTTCCAAGGGCTTGCCGTGTTCCAAGATGGTAACTTCAAGGAGTCCAATCCGATTTTCACCAAGTTCCTCAAGGATTTCCCGAACAGCCCGCTCGTGGAAAACGCCCTCTATTATCTAGCGATGTCGAACTTCCTTCAGGGGGTGAACCGCTATAAAGAGACGCTTTCCTCGATCAAGGAATACCTCTCCAAATTTCCGGACGGCCGCTATGCCGGCGACATGCGCTACCGCCTCTCTTTCATTGATTTCAATGACAAGGAAGTCGACCAGTCGAACAAGATCATCAAGGACCTGACTTCCTTCCTAAAGCAGCATCCTGACGACGCCTCTGCAGGCTCGATGTATTGCCTTCTCGCCGACACTTATAAGAAAAAAACCTCGGACAAACCCGACGAACTTGCGAAGTTCCAACGACTTGCCATCGAGGCTTACCGCAATGCGGTGTGGTCGGACAGCTCGGATGATGTCATTCAATACGCGCTGGATTCCGCCACCACGCTGATGTCCGGCAACAAGGATTGGGCCGGTATCGCGGCGCTTCACGGAGAGTTCCTGCAGAAGAAACCGGATAGTGCGCTTGCTCTGCTCTCTGCCACTTGGGTTGCCAAAATGAAGACTCGCGAAGGCAAAGGCGCGGAAGCCGCGCAAATGCTGGCCGACGCCCTTAAATCACGCATTGCCAACCCGTCCGCCGAGCAAGTCGAGTTCCTCATTGACGAACTCGTCAAAACCATCGTGCCACGCAAGAAGGCGTCCGAAGTTGACCTCGATGCCATCGACAAGCAGTTGATCGAAGTCCTCAACAAGGCCATCGAAGGACAGGAAAATGCAACGACCAACGCCCGGCTCTACTACGCCCGCGCCCGACTCGCCCAGATGCTCAGGCGCGCCGACCGGTCGGACCTCCATCTCAAGGGGATCGCCACCATCAACGCCGAAAATCCGGCAGTTCTCAGTCCTGCATTGCTGTCCGTTTCCGGAGATATCCTTCTGAAGCTTGGCAATCTCGACCAAGCCGAGGGCATGTTCAAGCGTCTCAGCGAACGCTACAAGGAAGGAAGTTTCTCCGATGCCGGGCCGGTAGGCTTGGGTTATATTGCCCTTGCCCGCAAGAACCCGGAAGAAGCCCTCAGGATTTTCGACGACACGCTGTTGAACAACCCCGGCACTTCGCGATTCAAGGAAACGACGGTCGGCAAACTCGAGGCCCTGGTCGCGCTCGGGAAACTTGAAGAGGCCGAAAAACTCGCCCTCGCCACCGCCGGCGACAAAACCTTCCGCGGCGAGTCCGCTGGCAGGGCGCTCGTCCTGATGGGCCAGATCTATCGCGAACAAGCGAAAAAAGCCTCTGGGGATGACCAGACGGAATTGCTCAAGAAAGCTTACGGAACCTATAACCGCGTTTTCACCGCTTACAAAAGCACACCGGAAATCGCCGCAGAGGCCGGTTGGCAGGCCTACGAAACTCTCAAAGAGATGGGAGATATGGCACTTGCGGATGAAACCCTCAAGGCGATCGCCAACGATCCTAAACTCAAAAACACCGAGCGAGCCAAGAAGGCCGCCGAGTTGGCCAATTAATTTATCAACTCATGAGGTCCCCATCGCACTCACTCCGGGTTTCGCTGCTGGCATGCACGATTGCCTTACTGCCGTTCTCCCCGGCCGCCGCAGACCCCATCCGCATCGTGTTTCAGAATGGACGTGCGGTTGCACTCTCGGCCGTGACCCTCCAAGCCGACAAACTGGTCATCAAGGAGTCGGCAGACGGATTCATCGCCGGGCAGTCGTTTCCGCTCATTTCAGCCGATCACGTGTTTGGCGATAAGCCGGCGGATATCAATCCGGGGGTTGCCCTCCTGTTGACAGGGAAGCCCGAGGAAGCGCTGAAATTGCTCGAACCGATCGTCGTCGAGCAGCGGGTCACGGCGAAAATTCCCGGAAATTTCTGGCTTGAGCCCGCCCGTGCGGCGCTAGTTGCCTATGCCGTGACAGGCAATTCCGCGAAGGTGACGGAGATCGGCAAGGAAATCTCGGATTCCACTCCAGCCCAGGGCATTGATCCGTTTGTCTCACTCGGCAAGGCCCTGTTGCTTCCCGATTCCGCCAAGGTCGAGGACCGTGCCATCGCCTTGAGGGACCTGACCACCGACAACCTCCCCGCCGAAGTCGCGGCTTACGCCTCATTTTTCCGTGGAGAGTTGCTCAAGGGAGTCAAGCGGGCTCCCGAGGCGGCCGAAGCCCTCAAACAGGAAGCTGAAACCCTCGAAGCCTATCTCACCGTTCCCTGCCTGTTTCCCTCGGGCGGCTTGATCCTCAACGCGGTCGCCGAAATGAATGGCGCGGAAATCCTTGTCAAAATGGGACGTCGCGAAGAAGCCGTCGCCCTGCTTGAATCCGCAATCCGACAATCCCCGGGCACTTTGGTGGCGGCTGACGCCAACAAGCGCCTTGAAAGCCTGAAATAATCCGTCCAGCCTAATTCCCACCACACCACCTCGAACGAACCGCCTCATGAAACACATCCTCCAAAAAGCGATCTATGCCGCTCTCTTCCTTTTTCCGATGACCGTCTTCGGCGCGGAGGCCGCTGCGGGCACCGTCACCAAGAAGACGCTCATGGACACTTACCATGAAGGGGGCTGGGTGATGCACATTCTGCTCTTGTTTTCGATCGGCATGGTGTGGCTCGTGATCGACATCTGGATGCGGACGAACAGCAAGAAGATGACTCCCGAGGAGGATCTGGCGATTGTCCGGGAGGCGTTCCTCGCTGGCGACTATGTGGGAGCCTACCAGGCGATGAAGGCAAGTTTCAGCCCCTTCGCCGAAGTGATGCGCGCGGGTCTCGGATCCGTCGGCTATGGCAAGGACGCCACGGAAGAGGCGATCTACGCCACTGTGGAGAAAATCAGCTCCACCCTCCAGACCCGGATCAACTATCTCTCCGTCATCGGTGTCTGTGCCCCCATGATCGGGTTGCTCGGAACCGTCGGTGGTATGAAGGGCGCTTTCGGAAGCTTGGGCACGACCGGACTTTCCGGCGGTGTCGGCGAACTCGCCGGACACATTGGTGAGGTGCTCGTCGCTACCGCAACCGGTCTTCTGGTCGCCATTCCCGCGTTCATGGCCTTCTATTTCCTCCGCAATAAATTGCAGGGAGCCGTGCACCACTTGCACGAGTCGGCAGAGCACCTTTTCCGCAACGCCCCCTACGATTATTTGAAGGACGCCGACGTCGGCCAGGAGGAAACCTACGCCGCCCTGCCCAACTGGGTCCAGGCTCCCGAGGGCTAAGTGCTGTGAAGGAGACTTCAAACCTACTTTTAATCAACTGATCCTATGGCCAGCGCGGGTAGTGGAGACGGCGAACCTGAGTTCCAGATCGCACCGATGATTGACGTGCTGCTCGTGTTGCTCGTGTTCTTCGTGATGATCACCTCGGCGGAAGTGCTCAAGGTGGACAAGAAGCTCACACTGCCCATTTCGCCCAATGCGAAGCAGCGCGAAGCTGAAATGGCCAAACATGAGATGGCCGTGAACCTCCGTCTCGATACCAAGACCAACAAGGGTTTGCTCGTGATTGACGACCAGATCCTGGACAACTGGCAGGACGCCATCCCGCTCCTCCAGGCAAACCTGAAGCGTGACCCCAAGCTCCGCATCGTCGTCCGTGGTGATGCAAACGTGCCCGCTGGTGAAATCCAGCGTGTCATGGACCTCATCGGCCAAGCCGGCATCGCCGACATCGCCTTCGCCGCCTCCAACAAATAATCCGCCCGTGAAAAAGTTACGCCACCGCCGGAAAGCCAATGCGGAAGTCAACCTGGGCTTCCAGATCGCGCCGATGATCGACGTGGTCTTCGTCATCCTGCTCTTCTTCATTGTCCAGGCCAGCGACATTCAGGTGGAAAACGCCCATGTCACCAAGCTCCCGGGCACAGTGGAAAGCAGCACCGAGACCGTTCTCCCGGACGAAATCGCCGTTCGGGTCGAGGATGACGGGCAAGTGTATCTCAATGACGATCCACTCGACGCTCCCGAAACCAAGAATTTACCGGAATTCGCCGGCAGCTTGAACTCCCTGCGCGAGGCCAGCGACGCCTCGAAATCCAAGGTTCTCGTTACAATTTACGCCAACGAACTTGCGCGTTATGAAAGGGTCATTGATGTTCTCGATGCTCTAAGCCGGGCGAGAATTACCGACGTTACGTTCCAGGCTGGAAGTTCGGAATAAAAATTGCCCTGCCGCCTCCAACCCAGCAACCACTACCATTATGGACTTATACGATAGCGAAGGAAACCTCATTCCCGTAGTCGAGGCCAAGCCAAGTTTTTGGCAGAAGATCGGCGGTGGCTCCCTGCTCATCGCAGCTCTGTTCCATGCGGTGCTCCTGGTGATCGGTGGTTTCTGGGTGTTCCAGATCATCACGGAGCCCGAGAAAAAAGTGGATTTCCTGCCCCCTGGTGGCGGTGGCGGTCAACGCGGTGCGGAATCCGTAGCCGTCAAAAAACGCGCGCAAATTACTCCATCGACCAATGTTAAACGCGTCTTCGCCGAAGGTGCCCAGGCGACCTACGCCATCCCCGAGCAAGGCGACAGCTTCGGCGAGATGTCCACCCTCAGCTCTCTCAGCGGCGGAGGACTTTCCGGCGGCTTGGGCGGTTCGGGCTCAGGTGCCGGATTCGGCAAGGGCGCAGGGATGGGTGGTGGCGTAGGTCTCGGTGGCGGGGTTGGCAAAATGTTCGGGCTGATCCCGGAGACCATGCGCAAGCGCTGCTCCAAGGAAGACCGCCTCGCACGCCTCAAAGAAAACGGCGGAACTCCTGCCTGTGACGAGGCTGTCACCAAGGGTCTCCGCTGGCTTAAGAGCAAACAAAACTCCGATGGCTCATGGGGTGGTGCGAACAAACCGGCGATGACCGGCCTCGCTCTTCTCGCTTACCTGGGTCATTGTGAAACTCCGGCGTCCGAGGAATTCGGTGATTCTTCGATGAAGGGGATTGTCTATCTGGTTAATCTCGGAATGAAAAATGACGGGAAGTTGGCCAGCAACTTCACGGCAAACGGATGGGTGTATGAACACGGCATCGCTACTTACGCTCTCGGAGAAGCCGCCACGTTCTGCAAGGAACTGAAAGTCGAGATTCCGGGCCTGATGGAAGTGACCGAGAAGGCGGGCCAGTTCATCATCGACAACCAGCACAAAAACGGAGGGTGGGCCTATCTCTATAGTACCGGGGACAAGGCGCACACCGATACCTCGGTGGTTGGCTGGCAGATTCAGGCACTCAAAGCTTGCAGCCATACCAACATTAAGTTCAGGGGGATGAATTCCAGCATCAGCAAGGGCCTCAGATACCTGAGTGAGATGCAGAATGACAACGGTGGCTTCGGTTATAGCTCCTCGAAATCACCCGTGGGGGGTGGCAAGTATTTTACCCTCACCGGAGTGGGCACCCTGTGCCACCAGATGTGGGGCAAGGGAAATGCTTCAGAAGCCCGAAACGGGGTGAAATACATCAGGGAAAACACCAAATTTGACTGGAACACTGAAAATTCTGATCTTTATAACCATTACTACGAGTCTCAAGCCATGATGCAGGCGGGAGGTGACGATTGGAAATTCTACAACGACCTTTTCCGCGACCAATTGCTCAACAACCAGAATCCTGATGGTGGTTGGAAGGCTCCCAAATACACCGGACATGGCTTAGGGAAAAATGAAATTTACCGCAATGCCCTGAGCATTTTGATGTTGGAAGTCTATTATCGTTTCCTTAATTCCAGCGGCGGGGGAACGAGGGAGAAACCGGGCATTTGATCTGGCCTCGGTGCCGTGAAGTCGATGGATGGTCCGGGAATCCGAAAGATTCACCTGTTCTTAACGTAGTGGCACTTGGCGTTGCCCGGACTTGCGTTCGGAGCCAATCTCACTAGACTTCCGACATCTTCATGAAGTGCTGCTATTTCTCAGTCGCGGGATTTTTCCTATCCGCACTCGTCGTTTCCGCTGCAACTGAAACATCGGTTCCGGCAATCAAGGAAACGAACTTCCTCGAAATCCTCGCGAAGGGTGGAATCATGATGTACCCGCTTGGACTGATGTCTGTGATCACGGTCCTTCTGGTGCTGATCTTCCTGCTCACGATCCGCCGCAATGCGATTGTGAGCGACTACTTCATGAACCATGTGGATTCCATGGTCCGCAAGCGCGACTTCATGGGGCTCAGTGCGTTGAGCCATCGCCGCAACGAGTGCATGGCCCGCATCACCCAGAAGACACTCGACTTCATGACCGCGAATCCGGGCGCATCCATCGAAAATGTGCGGGAGATCGCCCAAGCAGAGGGCTCCCATCAAGCGGGCCTCCTCACCTCCCGGGTCACCTATCTCGCAGACATCGGTGCGATCGCGCCGATGGTCGGTCTGCTGGGAACGGTCTTCGGCATGATCGAGGCGTTTTTCCAAATCTCTTCCGGCGCGGTCCCGGGCGTGCGCGAAATGGGACTGGCCGAAGGAGTTTCCAAGGCGCTGATTGCCACCGCGGGAGGACTTGCCATCAGTATTCCCGCACTTACCTTCTACTCGATCTTCCGCGGTCGGGTGCAGAAATACATCTCGGAACTCGAAGCGGCCTCCACGCACTTTGTCATCCTTCTACAGGCTCCGCCCGAGCGCCAGCCCGTCCAGTCCTACGCAAACCCGGTGACCCGGCCGCGTGAGGACTACGCCATGCCGGTAGCATCCCCTCTCGCCGGTGAACGACCCGACCTACACGGCATTTAATCCACTCCCTGGATGAAATTCACCAGTCGTCAACCGCCAGCGATTGCCATCCAGTTGGCTCCGATGATCGACATCCTGCTGCTGTTGTTGTGTTTTTTCATCATCAGCTGGCAGTTCAGCAAGTCCGAGACGGAGCTCAACGTCTCCGTGCCGACTGCCCAGGAAGGTGCCGAACCGGAGCGGGTGCGGGGTGAAATCATCATCAACGTGCAAGCCGACGGCGGCATCAAGGTCGAGGGATTGGCTGTGGACCGGCAGCAATTGTTTGACAAGCTTTCCACCATCGCCAAGCAGTTCGAGAACCAGCCCGTCCGCATCCGTGGCGATGGGAATGTGGCTTACCAGCGGATCGTGGAAGTCATCGATACCTGCCAGAAAGCCGGCATCTGGAACATTTCCTTCGCCACCCAACGCCCTGAACCTTCCAAGTGATTCCCTTGGCAAACCGACCGAAACGGACAACGCTTCCCGCATCTTGAAACGCGCGCTCGCACTTCTCATTCTCGCATCCCATCCCGTGGTCGCCCAGGTTCCCCGGGCCGAGGTGGTGGACCCGACGCTGACCGCGGACGCAGCCAATGATTTTTTCCTCCGCGGGAAGAATCTCTACGATTCGGCGCAGGCGAGTACCACCCAGGATGGCCGACTGGATTATTTCCGGCGCGCGTCTGATATTTTTTCCCAATATCTGACTGAGTTTCCGGGACACCCGAATGCCGAAATTGCCTGGTGGTATCTTGGGAACAGCTACTATCAGTCCGGTCAGATCGACGAGGGAAAACGCTGTTTCAGCACTCTCTTGAACCGCTACGGAAAGGGTAAATGGGCCGCCGCCGCCGCCTACACGCTTGCTGCGGATCACTACAACAAGTCGGAGTATGCTTTCGCAGCACCTTTGTTCGAGCGCTTCGCCGTCAATGCCTCGAAGCCGGAGGAACGCGCCCGCGGCAGCTATCTAGCAGGCAATTGCTACCGGCTCCTTGGCCGGGACCGCGAAGCGATCGGTGCTTTCCGGAAAGTCATCGAAGATCCCGCCGGTGGATTGTTCGCCGCGCAGTCTAAAGTCGCCCTTGGACACCTGGCGGTGAAAGCCGGCAAACTCGAAGAAGCCCTCGCTTTGTTCGAATCGGTCATCGAATCCCCAAACACTCCGAAAATCCGCGGAGAGGCCGCTCTTCACGCTTCGCTCACCGCCACCAAACTCGGCAAGACGGAACTCGCCGACAAATACCTCCAACTCATCCTCCGCACTCCCGGTATGGATGACTTCCGGCCAGATGCCCAGACGGCGCTCATGGCCAATCTGTTCGCGAAAAAAGAATATCGGGAGGTCGTCGATATTTTCCGCCGCAGCGCGGTTAAAGCCACCGGAGACAAGGAGGCGAATCGACTGATGATCGCCGCCCGCGCCTACATGCGACTCAAACTGCCAAGTGAGGCGCTGCAACTTTTCCGCGATGTCGAAAAGCTGGTGAACCCGGAAACCGACATGGCGTTCCAGGCAGCCTATTACCGGCTGTTGTGCTTCTTCCAAATCGAAGGCCGCCATCTTCCGGATCAGGTGGACGCGTTCCTCCAGCTCTATCGAAAAGCCCGTCCGGAAGACTCCCGCATCCACACCGCGCTGATGATGAAGGCCGAGACTTTGTTTTCAAACAAGGAAACCGCCGCCGCTGCCAAGGTTTACAGCGAGATCAACGCCAGTCTGGTCAGCGAGAAAAACCGCCCCGGCCTGCTCTATCAGCGAGGATGGTGCCTTTCCGAAGCCGGCGACGCCCAGGGTGCGGTCCGCTCCCTCAGCGAGTTCATCGCGAAATATCCGCAGGACCCCCGGGTCTCCTCGGCCATCGCCAAACGCGCGAAGTCGTATGCCGAGACCGCTGAACCCGCCAAGGCCCTGGCTGACTTTGATCGACTCACCGCTTCGGCGGATACACCGGATGATCTCGCATCCTTCGCCTGGCTCGAGTCCGCCCGCCTGCGACGTGCCGAGGGAAACATCCCGGACATGATCGTCCGCTATCAGGGGCTTCTGAAAAACGTCCGGAGCCTCAGCGACAATCTTCAAGCCGAGGCGAACTACTGGATCGGCTGGGGAATGGTGAAAAACAATTCCGCCAAGGAAGCCGTTTCCTACCTCGAAAAGGCCCGCGCGCTCCGCCCGGACGCCTATGCGAAACACGCCGGGCTGTTACTGATTTTGGGTTATTTCGCCTCCCAGGATCCCGTCAAACTCGCAGCGGAAATCAATCTCGCCATCCTCGGGAATTACGATTCCGACATTCCGGACCAGGCGATTCAGTGGTCCGGCATGCAGTCTTACAACGCCGGCGATTTCAGCTCCGCCGCCAAATCACTCGCCTTGGTTTCAAATCCTCAAGAACCCCGGGAGACTCCCAAGGAGGTTTGGCGCTACCTTGCCAAAGCCCGTCTCGAAACGGGCGATGGCGAAGGTGCCCTCGCGGCCGCGAACAACGTGCTCGCCGTGGAGGACAACCCCGGTTGGAAAGCGGACGGCCTGCTCGACCGTGGCCGCGCACTGTTGATGTTGAACCGTGATTCCGAAGCCCGCATCGCCGCTGACGAGGGAGCCGCCCTGCGTCCGCAAGGCCGCACCAGCGCCGGCCTGCGCATCCTTTCCGGCGATTTGAATTTCAAGGCCCGGAACTTCGGACCCGCCGCCGCCGACTTTCTGAACGTCATTCAGTTTCACGAAGACGCGGACCTCAAGCCCCTTGCGATTTCGAAGTACATCCGTGTGCTCGAAGACCAGGGAAAAGCCTCAGAGGCCGAAAAATTCCGCCTTCAACTCAAGACCGAGTTTCCCAACTGGAAGCCGTCCGCTCCCTGAATTTTTTCTCCCGACTCCATTGTCATCCATGATCCCTCCTTCCGCTGCCGCCGCTCCCGCGAAATCCTCCAAGCGCAAATCCGAAACCGCCTGGTCTCCTGAGAAATCCGCCGAACTCTACGGGGTCGAAACCTGGGGACACGGCTTTTTCGGTGTCAACAAAAGCGGCCACGTCACCGTACGCCTCGAGGACGATGAAGCCCAGGCCGAGGTCTCGCTCTTCGAAGTCATCGACGGCCTCCGCGACCGTGGCACCCACCTGCCCGTCCTGCTCCGCTTCCGGGATCTCCTTCACTCCCGCATCTCGGAAATCAACGAATCGTTCCGCAAGGCCATCAAGGAAACCAAATACCGCGGCGAATACCGCGGCGTCTATCCGATCAAGGTCAACCAGCAGCGCCAGGTCATCGAGGAAATCGCCGAATACGGAAAACGCTATCACTACGGCCTCGAAGCCGGCTCCAAGCCCGAGCTGATCGCCGCGCTCGCCCACATGCACGATCCGGAAGCCTATCTGATTTGCAACGGCTACAAGGACGAGGAGTTCATCGACCTCGCCCTCCAGTCTCAGAAAATGGGCCTCCGCATCATGCTCGTGCTGGAAATGCCCAGCGAGCTCGACCTCATCCTCGAGCGTTCGCGCAAACTCGGCATCCTCCCGAATCTCGGCGTCCGCGTCCGCCTCTCCACCAAGGGCTCCGGCCACTGGCAGGACAGCGCCGGCGACAAATCCGTCTTCGGCCTCAACGCCGCCCAGGTCATCGCCGTGGTCGATCACCTCAAGGACTCCGGCTACATCGGCTGCCTGAAAATGCTGCACTATCACCAGGGCTCGCAAATCCCCAACATCGCCGCCATCCGCGAAGGCGCGACCGAGGCCGTTAGGATGTATTGCGATCTCGTCAAGGAAGGCGCGCCCATGGGCGTCCTCGACATCGGCGGCGGCATGGCCGTCGATTACGACGGCTCGCATACGAATTTCCACTCCTCCTGCAACTACTCCGTCGCGGAATACTGCACCGACATCGTCGAGGTCATCTCACAGATTTGCGACAAGGCCGGTGTTTCCCACCCGAACCTCATCTCCGAATCCGGCCGCGCGGTCGTCGCCTACTATTCGGTATTGGTCTTCAACATTCTCGACGTGACCAGCGCCCAGACCAGCGAGGAGGCCCCGCCCATCCCGGAAAACGCCCCGCAGAACCTCATGAACATCATCGAGGTCAACAAGGTCATCAACAAGAAGAACCTCCAGGAGTGCTTCAACGACGCGATGTATTACCGCGACCAGATGCGGGCCCAGGTCTTCTACGGCGCCGCCACCCTCCGCGAGCGCGGCTTGGCGGAGTCCTGGTTCTGGCACATCCTCACCCGCATCTCCCACATCATCGCCGATCTCGACGACGACATCCCGGAAGACCTCCGCGAACTCTCCTCCACCCTCGTCGATTTCTACTACGGAAACTTCAGCCTCTTCCAATCCCTGCCGGATTCCTGGGCGATCGACCAGGTGTTCCCCGTCATGCCCATCCACCGGCTTGGCGAAAAACCCCGCCACCGCGCCGTGCTCGCCGACATCACCTGCGACTGCGACGGCAAGATCGACCGCTTCATCGACAAGGAGGACGTGGCGAAAATCCTCCCGCTCCACGACTTCAGGCCGGACGAGCCCTACTACCTGGCCGTATTCCTCGTCGGGGCCTATCAGGAAACCCTCGGCGACCTCCACAACCTGCTGGGCGACACCAACGTCGTCGGCGTCCACCTGGAAAAGGGCAAGCCCGTCTATACCCACGAGGTCGAGGGCGACACCGTCGCCGACGTGCTCAGCTACGTTGAGTTCGACCCCAAGGAGCTCGTCACCCGCTTCCGCACTTTCGCCGAGAAGGCTGTGACCGAAGGCCGCATCTCGCCCAAGGAACGCCGCGAGATCCTCGACCTCTTCCGCGAGGGTCTATCAGGTTACACCTATTTCGAGAGCTGAGTCCGGAACGTGGTTTGGCCGGGTTCTGGCAACCGCGCGGAACATCCTGCCGGACAGGTTCCACCTCACAGCTCCAACTGGAAGAAGTCGCGCATCACCTCTCGGTAAACGTCGCGTTTGAAGGGCGGCAGCCAGTCGAGGTCAAATTCCTCCGGCGGGATCCAGCGGTAGGCCCGGAACTCCGGTTGTTTCTGCTTCACGTTCACCTGCGGCGCATCGGGTTTCAGCTGGCAGAGGAAATAGGTTTGTTCCTGGCCGTGGCTCCCGTGTTTGCGAAGCTTCTTGTTCCGCGAGTCCTTCGGATAGAGATAACGGTAACCCTGCCGCATCCCGACCACTTCGTAATGCTTCGCGTCCAGTCCGACTTCCTCCTTCACCTCGCGGAAAAGCGCCTGTTCGAGCGTTTCACCCCCATCCACTCCCCCCTGCGGAAACTGCCACGCGCCCGGAATGGTCCAGCGTTCACAAATCAGCAGGTTGCCCTGTGAATTCACGACCAATGCGGCGACATTCGGACGGTAACGAACCACATCCAAAAAGTGGAGTTTCACCCGCCATGTGACAATCCTTAACTTTTCCGAATTACGCCCGCTGACGGAAATCCTCGACCACCGGCGTTTTTCACCGCAACTTTTCTGACAGATGAACACCCGCTCCTTTGGAAACACCGGCATCCAGGTCTCGGAAATCGGTCTCGGCTGCTGGCAGCTCGGCGGCTCCGACTGGGGCGATGTGGATGAGACGCAATGCCTCGCCATCCTCGCCGCTGCCGTCGACGCGGGCGTGGATTTTTTCGACACCGCCGATGTCTACGGTGACGGCCGTAGTGAGGAGCTGATCGGGAAATTCCTGAAACAAACGGGCCACGAGCTGTTCGTTGCGACCAAGCTCGGCCGTACCCCCGAGCTCTATCCGGATGGTTACAGCGAAGCCAGGCTCCGCACCGCCACGGAAAATTCGCTCAGGCGCCTCGGCGTCGAAGCCCTCGATCTCACCCAGCTCCACTGCGTGCCCGCAGAAATCCTTCGCCAGGGAGACATCTTCGAGTGGCTGCGGAAACTTCGCGCCGAGGGGAAGATCCTCCGCTTCGGGGCCAGCGTCGAGTCGATGGACGAGGCTCTCGTCTGCCTGGAGCAGCCCGGTCTCGTTTCCTTGCAAATCATCTTCAACCTCTTTCGCCAGAAACCCGCGGAAGTCCTGTTTCCAACCGCGCTCGCTAACAAGGTGGCACTCGTCGTGCGCCTGCCTCTCGCAAGCGGGGCGCTCGCCGGCAAGTTCACGCTCGACACCGTTTTCCCGGCGAACGACCACCGGAACTACAACCGCGACGGCAAAGCCTTCAATGTCGGCGAAACCTTCGCCGGGCTGCCCTATGAAAAAGCAGTCGAGCTTGCGGACGCGCTCAAACCGCTTGTTCCCGAGGGACTTACCCCGGCGCAAATGTCCCAGCGTTGGATCCTCGACCACCCGGCGGTCACCACCGTCATCACCGGTGCCAGCCTTCCTTCCCAAGTCACTGCGAACGCCGGGGTCTCCGATCTGGCACCCCTCTGCCCGGAACTCCACGAAACCCTGAGGAGATTCTATCAAGAGAAAGTCAGCGACCATATCCGTGGGCCGTATTGAGCGCGGCGGGGACCAAGTTTCCAGTTTCCTGGGAAACCGTGCGACCTTTGCAATTAATGATAGAATCGCCATCCCGGCGATCGCGGTCGGGAGCATGGCGAACGGGGCTCCGAGGGCCTTCAGAGTGGCTCCGCTGACTACGCACCAAAGCCGCGGAACGGGTAGAAGCAGCAACAGCCAGAGCGGGCGCGTGATGATCAGGACAATTCCAAGCATGGTGCAGACGGTGGCGTCCGGAGCTAGGGCGAAGTATTCGGCAGCCGCCAGCGTGCGTTTCCATCCCTAGCAGTACCGGATGCAGCGGTCAGAGCGATTCAAACTGGCGCTCGAACAACCGGAAATAGGAGGCGGGAAGAAACGGAATGAAGTTTCCTACCGAGTAGCTGCCAAGTTCGTCGATCACAGTTTTTCGACGTCCTGGATCATGCTCTTGCGGGTCTCCGAATCTGGCATTCGGCCTTTTCCGGCAGCCATGTTTTCATTGAGGTGAGCGACCTTGCTCGTCGCCGGGATGGCACAGGTGACGGCCGGATGCGAGATCACGAACTTGAGCATGAATTCCGCCCACGTCTTGCAATCGAACTCCCCGGCCCACTCCGGCAGGGGCGCCTTCTTCTCCTTCAAACCGGTTACCAGCGGTCCACCGTCGGGCGGTCTGTTGGCGATGACGGCGATTCCCTTGTCAGCTGCGAGAGGCAGCAGCCGCGCCTCCACCTCTCGATGGGTTAGATTGTAAGTGAGCTGGATGAAATCGAGGTCGCCCGCATTCATGATTTTTTCCATGTCCTCGTGTCGCCGGCCGTGGGAGGTGGTGATGCCGACGTAGCGGATGAGGCCCACCTTTTTCATTTCCCGCAGGGTGGCCAGGTGTTGCTCCCACGCGACAAGGTTGTGGACCTGCATGAGATCGAAGACCTTGAGCACCTCGGCGCAACCATCACGCAGGACCGGGTCACTCCCGACGTTGAATGTGCGCCAGGTCCCCATTCCGTGGAGGAGAAAAAACAACGGGCGGAAATGCCTGTATCACGCCACCATATCACTTTTTACCTTCAGTGGCCGGGTAGCGGAAATGTCGCTGGATGCTGTAGTCGAAAAGAATGTTCTCCCACTTCACGCCGGCACCCATGTTGTGGACGATCCAGGGTTCACTGGCACGGTCTCCGGGGCCCGGGACCACGATGCCGACGTGTTTCTCCGCGTTGCCAAGCTCCCAAATCACGATATCGCCGGGGCGGTAGTCAGAGGCGTTGCGTGATGCTGCGAGAGTCTGGCCCTTGTGTTCGAAAAACCGCTGAAGATTGGCGACGCGGCGATGGTCAATGTTCGTGTCGGGAGCGGACGCGCCCCACAAACCGGGATAGCCGCGGAAATTTGCGGACATGTCCTCATGCACCAGCACCTGCAAGTCCATTCCCAAAGTGCGATAGCACCGCACCACCACGTCAGCGGCGACACCCTTGTTGGCGGGCAGGTCGCCGTTGGGATAGGAAATTTTGTAATAGGAGGGATCATAGCCCACGGTCTCGCTGGAGTGGGCGAGTGCGGCAGCTGCCAGGCCACTGCCGAAATCGCCGGAGCTTTTCAGCGAGGAAATCAAGACATCCGCGTTCTCCGCAGAGGTGACCACTTGGGTGGCTTTAAGAAATGGAACCAGCGGGCGGCCGAACCAAAATCCGACTCCCAGGGCGATTGCGATGATCACCCAACCCCCAAAAAAGTTCCGCCGCTTCGGCTTCTGCGGGCGCGGGCCAATATACTCAATGGTGTTGTAAAATCCAGAACGCGGGCGAGGCATGAGCTAATTTGTTAATAGGATGTAAGCAAAATGGCGGCCAGAGCGCCATCAAATTTCCCGGATTTTCGTGATTTCTGCGAAAAGAACGCTCACATCCGCTCTCGACACCCATTCTCGCCTCCCCCCAAGCTTCCGTGCATGACGGTATTTACGAGTCCCCGGCGTCTGGTTTGGGGCGAGCTGGATGTTCCCCTCTTCGGCCTGCAGAAAGACGTGGCGGGTATGCCACTCGACCTCCCCGCAGCGTTTTCCATCGTCGTCGACCCGCGGCATCTGTGGTTCATCGCAAACCACCGCAAACCGGCGCTGATCCATCCGCAGGCCCGCCCCGGCGCATTCCAAGCGGACCTCTGGCAGTATGACGTCGCCGAGCTGTTCCTCGCCGACCCGGGCAGCGGCCGATATTTCGAGTTCAATCTCGCTCCCAATGGTGCCTGGTGGTCCTGCGAATTCACCGCCGCGAGAGTCCGGGCGGAGGAGGTGGAAATCGCGATGCCCGAGGTGGCGACCTTTTCGGAAATGGCGCCGGACGGTTCCTGGGTGGCCGCCATGGCGATTCCCCTCGATCTGTTAAAAGCGCGGCTGGATTTCGGGCCTGACACGCGGATCAACGTGACGATGATTCTGGAATCTCCCCGACAGAAGTTCCTCAGCGCGGTGAATCTGGGAGAAGGCGGTCCGGATTTCCATCGGCCGGAAAAATTTTCCCAAGCGGTTTTTTCGCCTCTGCCGTCGTGAAAATCATTTTGCCTTGTCGCGTCATCACTGCTTGGCCTGCCCGCAAACCCGTGCTAGATACCTCCGGTGGTTAGACGGTTCCAGATCGAGGACATGATGACGCAGGACGCGTCTGGAGTGGTTTTCCGCGCCCTCGATACGGAAACAGGTCTGCCCGTCGCGGTGCGCAGGTTCTTCCCTTTCGGAGTGAATGGCGGAGGACTGAGTGAGGACGAGCAGGCGGATTACAACATCGCGGTGGAACGCCTGGCCGGCATCAGCCACCCCGCGATGCGGTCGATCATCACCGGCGGATGTGATCCGGTCGATGGCATGCCCTTCATTGCGACCGAGTGGGTGGAGGGCGTGGCGCTACAGGCATTCCTCGAGCGGGGCCCGCTCACCCCCGCGGAAGCCACCCATCTGCTCACCCTGGCCATGGAAGTGTGCGAACAAATCTCAGGAGTGCTCGGCGAGGAAGCCATGTGGGTGGAAACGGACGTCCACACGATCATCGTCGGCGCGGAAGGTGAGGCGCGTGGGATCACTTTTTGGATTTCTCCGCTCAAATGGTTGGGGAAAAACGATGGCGAGCGTGGCCTGGCATCTCTCATCAGTCTGACTGAGGATATCATGGGCTGGAGGGGGAGAATGATCCTCGATCACGAAGGCGAGGGGCTGGGCGGTTGGTTGAAATGGCTGCGCGAAGCCCCGAAACTAACCACTCTTTATCAAGCCAGGGAAAAACTCGCGGCGGTGGCCGGCACCGCGGCACCCGCTCCGGTGAGGCGCCCGCAGCGGTCCGCGGCCCGGGCTGCCGCACCGCCACAGAGGAAACGCAAGTCCAGTGTGCCGTTTGTCCTCGGCGGCATCCTTTCTCTGGCCACCATCGCATTCGGCGGATGGGGATTGATCCAGTGGAACAACGCACGCCTGAAGACTATCGCCGATTCAATCGCCGTGGAGGAGCCTCAGGAGGAGCCATCGATTCCCAGGAAACCCCGGGTCCAACAGCCGCCGGTCACTGAAGGGTCGGCAGTGACGCGTCCACCCGACGAAGAACCGCGCCCGAGGACAGTGGCCAGAACTCCGGAGCAGATCCGGCTGGAAGCGATCGAGTTCGGCATGGCCAACCAGAAGGCGGATCAAGCGAAGGCGGACAAGCTGGCGGAAATCGCGAAGCGGAACGGAGTCCACCATCTCACAGATTCCGAACTTCTGCTCGAACGCCTGGGCGACGTGGTCATGTTGGAAGGCACCCTTAAGACGGTCGAGCGGTCCAGCAAGGGAAAGGGAAAGACGATCTATCTGTTGTTTTCGGGCGGCAAGGCCCGCGGCGGGATCGAAGTCTCCAAGGCCCGGGGAGATCTCTCGGAATCCGCCATCTCCGGGCTCATCGGGAAAAAACTGCGGATCGAAGGAACCGTGAGGGGAGATGGATTCGGTCGTGCCAAAACCCCGGTGGTGATGCTCGAAAAACGAAGCGCGATCCAGGAAGCCCCATGACCGACCCAGCCACGTCCGCAGTTCCCGTTTTCGCCGTTGTCGGCCGGGTGAACATGGGGAAATCCGCCGTGATCGCCACGTTGTTGGAGATCGACGACAACGAGCTGGTCCGCGTGAGCCCCACGCCGGGAGAGACCACCCGCTGCCAGCCGCACCGGATCGTTTTCGGCGACCGGGAGTGCGTGCGGTTCATCGATACCCCGGGATTTTCACGGCCGGTCGAGGCGATGCGCGCCATCCAACAGATCCATGGCGGGGGCACGCCCGGGCTGGAATCACTGCGCCGGTTCGTGGCGGAGGCGGGCGAGGAATTCGGCGATGAGAAACGTCTGCTAGAGCCGCTGCTCGCCGGGGCCGGCATCCTCTATGTCGTCGATCCCGCCAAGCCACTGCGGGATGATTTTCTGGCAGAAATGGAAATTCTCCGCTGGACCGGCCGGCCGCGCCTGGCCCTGCTCAACCGGCGCGAAGATGCCACCGGCCCGGACGAGGAATCGTGGAAGACCCGGCTCGGCGGCGCGTTCAACCTGGTCCGCACTTTCGACGCACATCATGCCCGCTACGGCGAGCGGCTGCGGCTGCTCAAGGCGCTGCTGGAAATC
This sequence comes from Akkermansiaceae bacterium, assembly GCA_041736495.1. Taxonomy (GTDB): domain Bacteria; phylum Verrucomicrobiota; class Verrucomicrobiia; order Verrucomicrobiales; family Akkermansiaceae; genus Luteolibacter. The sequence goes on along the minus strand of JBGSTM010000190.1, from coordinate 398 downwards.
GAGGAGACCCACCGCGAGCGGCTCGAGGAGACCATCCGGCTGGTCGAGGACGAGTGGCGCGACCGGCGCGAAGAAGCGGCGGAAGCTGCCATCAGTTTCCTCGAAGCCGCGCTCGGCCTGCGGGTCAGCGCCACGCTCGAAGAACGCGATCTCACGCTTCCCTCGCGCCGTGAGAAAAAGGGCGAGCTGCTTTCCAAACAATATTTCACCGAACTCGCCGAGCTTGAGCGCGCCTGTTTCAAGAACCTGCTCAAAATCTATCGGCACCACCTGCTCAAGGCCGACACCCGGCCCGAAGCCTTCCGGGGCATCGACCTCGAAAGCGGTGAAACCTGGACCAAGTGGGGCCTCGCCCGCGGCCAGCTCGCCGCCGTCTCCGCCATCGTCAATGGCTCCGC
>JBGSTM010000176.1:0-9648 GCA_041736495.1 Akkermansiaceae bacterium | reverse complement strand
GCCGCCGTTGCTCCGGCACTTCGATTTGAATCTTCGCGGACTCCGCGCCCGATTCGACGACGCGGCTCCATGCGTCCTGGCGCAGCATGCCGTGAACCAGCACTGGCAGTCTGCGCTCGACCGCATCGCCATCGTCACCGGAATCCGCGCGCATCCGGAACGTCGCCTCGCCTTCACGCAGCGCCTTCACCCGCCAGTCGACGCGGGCTTCCGACTTCGCGGCGATCTCGACGGTCTGCGGAGCGCCTTCAATAACTTCGAGAGTGTTACCGTCGAGTTCCAGCGACACCTTCACCGACTTGGGCGAATCGTGGTCATTCTGCACCACCGCACTGAAGACCGATTCGTCGCGCTCTACCAGGAAACGCGGCGCTTGAAGCCGGACGAGCAGTTCCTTGGACGTGATGATTTCCGCACTGCCTTCACCAACTTTGGTGCCCTTGCCCAGCACCCAGACACGAGCTTTCCAGGTAGTTAGATTGTCCGGAAACTCCAGCGGGATTTCCGCGCTGCCGTCGGCGTTGGTCTGAATCGTGCCGGACCATTTCAAGAGATCTGCAAAATCCTTACGGACCAGTATGGGATTCGCCGCAGGAGCTTCCTCACCGGCGACCTTGGATTCCCTCATCGGCGTCGACGCCGGCATCGGCGCAGCGGCGAATGCATCGCTGCTTTCCATCATCATGAGACTCTCGCCTTTGAACATCCTTCCCCCACCCGCTCCACCCATACCTGCCGCTCTTCCCAGCATTTGATCATCCCCGAAGCGCCCGAGCGATTGCATCCCGACTGCTTTCGGACGGAGCAGATTCCCGGGAGAATTCGGAAGGGAATCCTCGCGGCCTCCCGGATAGAAATTGTTTTTCCACGCCCAGAAATTCTCCAGGATCGGACCGACGTTGGATCCGCCGGTGATCGCTTCGAGCGACTTGTCGTAGATAGTTAGAACGGCGATTCCCGTCACCGGTTTCCCCTCGGCATCCTTGAAGGTTACTTTCAGGGAGGAATTCTCGCGCGGTTTCACCCGCTCCTTCGCCGGTTCCAGTGTCACCTCGATCAGCTTGCTGACCGGCGGCAGCAGGATCTGGCGGACGGCGGAATGCACGTCCGCGTCGAAAACCGTGATGCCTTCGATAAACATGTTAGGCATGTCCCGCAGATCAAGCGGAACCTCGACTTCGAGGCTCTTGCCATCCAGCTGGATGCGGCGCGCCTCGCGACCGGCGGAACCCGCGATGTGGAGGAACAGCCAGACATTGGCGTCCGCCTTGTCGCTGTTCACGCGGAGTTTCACGGTCTCGCCAGCGGAGTAGGTCGCCTTGTCGGCCACCAGTTCCAGCGGGCCGAAGTTCCAGTCCGCCGGATCGGCGCGGCCGGGAGCCTGGACGTTGAGAATCGTGGCACCTTCCGCAGGCTCGCCGTCTTTGAACGTCAGGCTGGCTGCCAGTCGGAATTGCCCGGTCACCGGGGCGGCGAAACGTTGCTTCACCTCGCCCTGAGCGTCGGTTTCAATGGAGAACGACTGGATTACCTGCTCCTCGATGCGGCCGTTTTCTCCGCGGGTTAGTTTGAAGATGATCAGTTTCCCTTTCGCTCCAACGACCGGTTTCCCTGCCAGTGTAGCGGCGGAAATCATCGCCTCCACCTGCTCTCCGGCGCGGGTAATTCCCCGGTCCGTCCACACCACGACTTCGAACGGCTTGCGCGCGGCGATCACCGAGCCGGTGCCACGTTCCTCGCGGCGCGAGGCATCCACCACGCGGGCCTCAATGGTGTATTTCGCATCCATGTCACCCTGCACCAACTTGGCGGGCGCGGTGTCGATTTCGATCTTCGCGGTGCCGTCCGGCCCGATGGGCACATTGCGTTTCATCACCAGTTCATCCGGCGTCCAACGGTTCCCCTGCCACCACGGCGGATTCGGCGGGATGCAACCCCAGTTTTTCCATGTCGGATGCCATGTCGCCTCGCTTTCGCTCCACCACGCGCCGGGGCCATAGAGCCAATCCCAACGCCAACCCGGAAACCAGCGCTCGCTGATCGAGCTGCGTTTTACGATGATTTCAACGTTAGCGTTCCTCACCGGCGAGCCGTGGAAATAATTGGCCTTCACGGTCGCAGTGAATTTGTCACCGAGCCTGACCGGCTCGACCGGAGCCTCGACCTTCACCTCGAATTCCGGCTTGCGGTATTCCTCGACCCGCAGGCTCACCGACGCGGAAATCCGGTCGGGGATTTGAAACACGGCATTCCAATTTCCTAACACCGCATCCTTGGGAATCACGACTTCGCTCTCCACCGCACCGAGGGCGTCGGTCTTCAAGTTGGGGATCTTCATCGCCTCCTCGCCGCGGCCATTGAATAGAGTCAACGTGCCGGTCTGGTTCGCCCACATCGACTCATCCGGTTCGAAATAACCGACATTTCGCAGGTAAAACTTCAGATGCGCCGTGTCACCCGGTTTGTAAAGCGGGCGATCCGAAATGCCGTAGGTCAGATCACGGTTGCCGTTTTCAAGCTGCGGGACTTGCACATGATAGGGCTGGAATCCGGAAAACGCGGCGGTGCGCCCATCCTTGCGGGCGACTGCGAGCCACTGGAAGTCATCATCCCAATCACCCGGCTTGAGCAAGGTTTTCCCTTCCTCATCCGTGCTGCGGTCAAATTCCTTGGTGCGAATTTCCAACCGCCGGCCGAGAGGATTCTTGCGCTCGAGATGAATCGCCCGATAGCCGAAGAACTCGATTTCCGCTCCCGCCACCGGCGCACCGTTCTCGGCATCCGCCACCCACCATTGTTTCTTCCCACCCACGTCGTTCTGGACGAGCACGGAATCGACAATCCAGACCAGCGTGTAAAACGAGTTCCCGCCCTCCATCTGGCCGCTGATCCACCACGCACCCGCCTTGTCCAGCGGCACCTCGATGTCGGCGCGGGTGTCGCGGTGTTTTTCACGAGGTGTTAGTTTCGCCTCCCACCGGGTAGAAACTTCGCCGATGTATTTCCCTGCATTCCCCGCGATGAGGCGGCTGGCGATCTGCGAAGGATTCACCCGCTGCCAGTCGAGATTCGCGGGATTGCCTTTCAGATAGTCGAGCGTGTCCTTGAGCACCGCCTCCATGTCCACGGGAGCGGCGGTCAGCTTGATGTTAGTGGCGTTGCGGAACACCAGCGGCAGTTTGGGCTTCACGCCGGCGGGAACGGTCGCGGCGGATTCGAAGCGGCCCCAGTTGCCGGTGATTTGCTTGAGCATTTTCGTGCGGCTTTCGTTGGTGCCCGACCCGTGCTTTGAGATGGTTTGCTCAAGCACCTCGCGCGCCTTGTCGTACTGGCGGCGGTTGAGGAAGATGTCCACCAGCGCGTCACCCGCGGCAGCCCCTACCAGTTTGCTATCAAGAATCGACCGGTAGAGCGCGATGAAGTGGAATTCCGGAGCCAGCTTGAAACGGCGGACGCCGTCGGAGGTCTTCGCGAGGCATTCCTCCTCGGCGAGCGTGTCCATTTCGAGAATTCCCTTTGCACTGTCGGGATCTTGCTGACGCCACCAACCGAAGCTTGTGAGTGTTTCCGTCCCGAACTGGGATCGGGAAAACCGCGCCCGCTCGGAAAACATCACGTCCTTCATGGTCTCCTCGGGGCTCAGCCGGATTTGCTCCGCGAGTGCGAATCGCCAACGCTGACCATCATTGACCGCCGCATCCCACGAAGCGGGGACGTCATAGAGCACCGGCGCGTCGTCCTTCCATGGCGCTCCCTCCGTGCCGCCCTCGGGTCCCGGCTCGCCCCATTCAGGAAGCACATCCAATGGCGTGAGCGTTTGCAATTTCCACGCTTCGTTCTGCATGAAAACCGACGCCATTTCGCGCCAGGCCAGAATTCCCTCCGCCGCAGATCCCTGTTTGCCCACCGCGTCCCGTAACAACTGAAGCGACCGGACGTGATCGCGATATTCCGTGTTCACCGCCTGGCCGGTTGCTCCTGTCGAATCCCCTTCCTCAAATGGCAAAACGCCTCTGCCCTGTTCTCGTTCGAATTCACCGGCGATGATCCGACCCGAATGCGGAGCCCGGCGATAGACCTCCGCCGCCGATGTCAGCAACGAAACATTGTCCGGATGGGCGGAAATGGCGCGCTCCACCAGCCCGTCGAATTCACCCCAGGCATTCAACCGACCCAAGGCTTCCGTCGCGCGAGCGAGATCCGACCCGGAGCCCTCATCCGACACCGGCAGCAATTTTTCCACGTAGAAATTCACCGCATCCCGCCACATTCCGCGCTGGGCGAGTTTGTCGCGTTCCTTGCGGAGGGCGTCCGGGTCTTGAGCCATGGTTTGGAGGAGTGACGAGAAGGCGACGAGGCAGATCAAGGCCAGGGTTTTCATAACAAAGACCATGACACGCGAAACGATGGTTTCTTAGAAGAAATATTTCGAACTCTTGACCGGAAAGGATCGCGCCCCACGTTCGCCCATGCCCAAGACCATATTGTTAATCGGAGGAAATTCGGGGATCGGCCTGGCGACGGCGCGACTGTTGCAGGCGCAAGGAAATTCCCTCGTCGCAGCTGCCCGCAGCCCCGGACCGCTGGCGGCACTCGGCATCCCGGTGCAACCCTTCGATGCTCTCGATCCCGGCCCGCTTGAGCTACCGCCGGTCCTGGACGGCTTCGTCTATTTCCCCGGGAGTATTTCGTTGAAGCCATTTCATCGCCTCACTCCGGATGATTTCCTCAACGATTTCCGAGTCAACTGCCTGGGAGCCGTCGCCGCGCTGCAAGCCGCGTTGCCCGCATTGAAAGCCGCCGATTCAGCGTCCGTCGTGATGTTTTCCACGGTCGCCGTCGCGCAGGGACTTTCGTTCCATGCCTCCATTGCCGCCGCCAAGGGCGCGGTGGAGGGTCTCGCACTTTCACTCGCCGCCGAGCTGGCTCCGAAGATCCGGGTGAATGCGATCGCGCCGTCACTCACCGACACGCCACTCGCCGGAAACCTGTTAAACTCCGATGTAAAAAAGGAAGCCGCCTCGAAACGCCACCCGCTCCAGCAGGTCGGCGATCCCGAAGATGTCGCACAACTCGTGGCCTTCCTTGTCTCCGACGCCTCCCGGTTCTTCACCGGCCAGATCCTCCGTCCCGACGGCGGGCTTTCCTCCGTCCGCACCTTTTGAAATGCAGACTTTCACCGCTGCCGACATCGCGGGCATGGAGCTGCTTTCCCGCGTCCAGTTCGCCACCTCCCTGCCCGGAGCCAAACCTATCAGCCTGATTGGTACCATCGACCACTCTGGCCAAACCAATCTCGCCCCGTTCTCCAGCGTGCTCCACCTCGGCTCGTCACCTTGTTTGTTAGGGATGGTGAGCCGTCCGGATCTCGTGGACCGCCACACTCTTGCCAATCTGTCGGAAACCCGCGCCTGGACGATCAACCACCTCCATCCGGAAATCGTGGATGCCGCGCACCAATGTTCCGCACGCTACCCGAAGGAAATCACCGAATTCGACGCCTCCGGCCTCACCGCCCACTACGAAACCGGGTTCGCAGCTCCCTTCGTCGCCGAATCCAGATTCCGGATCGGTCTGGAGTTGGAAGACATCATCCACATTCCCGCGAATGACACCAAGCTGATCGTCGGCCGTGTCGTGTTGGTGCAAGTCGCGGATGACGGACTCACCGACCACGGCGGCATCGACCTCGTCGGTCTGGAGTGCCTCGCATCCACCGCGCTAGACACCTATTTCCGCCTCCAGCCACTCGCCCGCCTGGCCCACGCCAAACCCGGCGTTCCACCTCACCGGATCTAACGATGTCCGAAACCACGCTCATCTACCCCCACCAGCTTTTCAGAAATCATCCGGCGATCGCGAAAGGCCGCGTGATCCATCTGATCGAGGATCCGCTGTTGTTCGGCAACGACCCGCACTGGCCTGCGGCGATGCACCAACAGAAACTCATGCTGCACCGCGCATCGATGAAAGCCCACGCCGCCGAACTCAAAGCCGCCGGCCATACCGTGCATTACATCGATATCCCCGACGGCGCTACCACTGACAGCGCGGATCTGTTGGAGAAATCGATCCCAAGAACCATCACTGGAATCCACCTCGCCGATCCTGCTGATGAAATTCTCATGAAGCGGGTGAACCGTTTCGCCACGAACCGCGGGATCAAAGTCAGCGTCCACGACTCGCCCAATTTCATGAGCCCGCCGGAATTCATCGCAACCCATCTCGCCTCGAAGAAAAAGCCGTTCATGGCGAAGTTCTACGAAGCACAGCGCAAACGGATGGGCCTGCTGCTCGAAGCGGACGGCACGCCCATCGGCGGCAAATGGTCGTTCGACACCGAGAACCGCGCCAAGTTGCCAAAGAACCACGTCCCGCCCCGCGAACCTCTCGCAAAAACCAACGCCTTCACCCGCGAGGCCGCCGCTTACGTCACCCGCAAATTCCCCGCAAACCCCGGATCATTGAAACATTTCCGCTGGCCCGTCACCCGCGCCGACGCGGCATCCTGGCTGGACCAGTTCATCGACGAGCGCCTTGAAAACTTCGGCCTCTACGAAGACGCGATTTCCACCCAACACGCCACCATCTATCACTCTGCCATCACCCCGGCGCTCAACATCGGCCTGCTCGATCCGCAAGAGGTGATCAATCGCGTCATGGCGCGATCGGGAAACATCCCGATGAACTCGCTGGAAGGCTTCATCCGCCAGGTCATCGGCTGGCGCGAGTTCATGCGCGGCATCTATCAGCACAGCGGCACGAAAATCCGCAATGCCAACTTCTGGAACTTCAACCGTCCCCTGCCCCGCTCGTTCTACGACGCCACCACCGGTATCCCGCCGGTCGACCGCGTCATCCGCCAGTTGTTGGATGACGGTTACTGCCACCACATCGAGCGGCTGATGGTGCTGGGAAATTTCATGTTGCTCTGCCGCATCCGGCCGGACGACGTTTATCGGTGGTTCATGGAGATGTTCGTGGATTCCTACGACTGGGTCATGGTGACTAACGTCTACGGCATGTCGCAGTTCGCCGACGGCGGTACCTTCACCACCAAACCCTATCTCTCCGGCTCGAACTACGTCCTGAAAATGTCCGACGAGCCGAAAGGTCCATGGTGCCAGATCTGGGACGGCCTCTTCTGGACTTTCATCGGCGACCACACGCCATTTTTCCTCAAGAACCCGCGGCTCTCGATGATGGCGAGAACCTGGGAGAAAATGAGTGCGGAAAAACAAGCAGCACACAGAGACGCCGCAGACGGTTTCCTGGCCGGGCTGGGATAACGATCAAACCTCCACCGGCTTCTTCCCCAGACCTCTATAGAAAACCGCGAAGATCACCAGACACACCGCGATCATCCCAGCGAGGATGGCCCAGAATTCCATCCATCCCTGACCGTCGGCGGTGACATAGTGGTTCTTCAGCCAGCCGCAGACCAAGGCCCCGGCCAGTGGTCCGATGCCGCTCGTCACCAAGGCTAACAAACCCTGCGCCTGCCCCCTCAGCCCGGGATCTACCCGGCGGTCCAGAAATACCTGCGCCGTGATGAAGTAGAATGTATAACAAACCCCGTGCAGCGCGATGCCGGCGATGTGCCAGTGGATCAAGCCGGTCTCACCCGCATAAGCGCTCATGCCGAAACGCACGACCGAGAATCCCAGCGCCCACATCAGCAACACCTTCACCCGGAAGCGCACCATCACCGCGCCCACCAACAGCATCGCGATGATTTCCGAGACCTGCGCGATCGCCATCGTCGCGGTGGAGCGCTGGTCTCCGAGCTGTTTCAGCAATTCCGGCGCATACATGTAAAACGCCGTTAGTGGGATCGAAAACAACGCGGTCACCACGAAGAACACGCAGTGGTCGCGATGTTTCATCAGCGTGAACGCATCGAAACCGAAGCGGCTCCTCCACGAAGTGGCCCGGCCCAGCGGCGGCGTGTGGGGCAGCATGAACGCCCCCAAGCCTGCCAGCACCCGCACCGCGGCGGAGGCATATCCGGCGACCGGGCTGGTATCTGCCCGGAGCACGAAGCTGGTCAGCACTCCAGCCAGCATCCACCCCAGTGTCGCCCCTACACGGAACAGGGGAAATTGACGTTCACCGTGAGGCAGGCAGGTCAGGGCGATGGTCGTCAGCAGTCCCCACGATGGCCCGGAGAAAATCGAATACGTCCCGAGAAGACCGACGAACCACCAAGGACTCCAACCGGCATCCAGTGAGGCGAAGGCCGCAAGCAGCGCTCCTGCGGCGAGAAATGACGACCAGGCAAGCAGCCTGTCGGCCGCGATCCGCTGGTCCGCGAGGGCTCCGCCGATCAGCGGTGAAATCAACGCGCACAACGGTTGCACTACGAAGACCAGCGCCACCCAACCGCCCAGCCCCTTGGCTTCCAGGATGTTCGTCAGCGCCGGAAGCCAGAACCCCGGCGTCATCCCTTGCAGGAAAAACACCAGCCACAGCCAGCCAAGCGACCTTCTGGTCGGGTTCACGATATCCGGCTGGCCTTGCACGCGGAGTCTCTAAACGCGTGCCAACCGAATAGCCAGCGACATATCGAACCCCATCCTTGACGCCCCGTGGCGGAGGTGGCTGGCTCCGGGGGGGGAGGTCCCGGAGCCCACCAGCCTGATTTTGCTGTCATTTGACGTGCCAGCGAAATAGTCATACCCCACCCGCGCCCGGGTCACCATTACGTGATCGCGGGGACCTGCTTCTACTCTCCATGTCCGCCAAAAATTTCCACGTCCGCCAAGCCGCCGTCTCCGCTCTCCGCGCCTGGGCCAAGGGCCACGACTATGCCGAGACCCTGATCGAACGCCACGCCCAGCGTCGCAAACTTTCCTCCTCGGACCGCGGCCTTCTTCAGGCGATACTCTTCGGCGTATTGCGCCATCGCAGGCTGCTAGACCACTGGATCGGAAAACTGCGGGAAGGAAAACTCGATGCGGAAACCCGCGACATCCTGCGCGTCGGCCTCTGCCAGCTACTCATCCTCAATCTCCCCGACCACGCGGCGGTGAACGAAACGGTGGAAGCCGGAAAAGCCAGCGTGCGCAGCCTGATCAATGCCGTCCTTCGTCGCGCCACACTCTCCCGCAAGCGGCTGTTGGATGAAATCTCCGATCTCCCGCAGCCGGTCGCCCATTCGCATCCGGACTGGTTGTTCAACCGCTGGCGCGCGGCGTTCGGCACCCGCAATGCGATTTCCCTGATGGAGTGGGACAACCTCCCGGCGGTGAATTTCTATCGGGTAAATCCGCTGGCCCCCGCTCCGGAATCCCTGCCTGGCACACCCGTCGAAGGTGCTCCGGGATTTTATAAAATCGACGGTTCGCTGCCCTCCGCCCTGCTCGCTTCCGGATCCGTTTACATCCAGGACCCCGCCACCCGCCACTCGGTCGATTTGCTCGCTCCGAAGCCCGGCGAGCGCATTCTCGATGCCTGCGCCGCTCCGGGCGGAAAAGCGTTTCTCATCGCCGCCGCGCTCGGGTCCGCCGAGGGGCTGCTCTGCACCGATTCGAATGAAAAACGCCTGCCGCGTCTCGAGGAAAACCTTGACCGCCTGCACGCCGGCAAGGCCGCCATCGCCGTGCATGACTGGACCAAACCCGCACCCGCCGAGTGGCACGACGCCTT
>JBGSTM010000151.1:0-10645 GCA_041736495.1 Akkermansiaceae bacterium | reverse complement strand
CCGCTCCTCCTTTACTTCGCGAATGCGATTGCCCGCCATCCTCGGCTGGCACCAATGGCTGGAAACCGCGCGCGAGCTTCCCGCTGCGGACCCGGCGAAAGCTCCCGACCTCACCCGCCTACCACTCCGGGCGAACGCGATCCGCGTCTTTCTATCCGACCTGCTGTTCGCCGCCGATCCCGAACCGATCGTCCGCCACCTCGGCCAACGCCACGGCAGCGTCGTCATTTTCTCGCCTTACCTCGAATCCGAAGCGCGGCCGGAATGGTCCGGCAACTACGAGTTCATCGACCCCGAGCGGAACTCCCACCACCCGCACCGCATCGAGCCCGCCACGCTGCGCCGCTATCAGGAAGCCTATGTGAACCACTTCGCCCTATGGAAACAACACGCCCGCCGCCATCAGGCCGCCTTCGCCCGCATCCCGGCGGAAGAGGATCTGTCCACCGTCCTGTTCCGTGAAGCAGTGCCTGCCGGGGCACTCGAACCCGCATGAGTATTATGGCAGAATCATGGACAGCAGAATCATTGGAGCGGGAGGTGGGAGATGCCAGTTGAATGCGCAGCTATTCCCGTTCCAATGGGACAGGATGAGTTTCACGAAATCGACCGCATGGTGATGGGTCAAGTGTTCGCAATACACAATTCGATGGGGCGCTTTCTTGACGAGCGGATCTATCAGGACGAACTTGCCCACCGTTGCCGCGCTCTCGGGTTGGATGTAATGCGCGAAGTCGAAGTCAGAGTAAAACACGGTGACTTCCAAAAATCGTATTTCCTCGATCTCCTCTTCGGCGGGGGATGTCTTTACGAAATAAAGACCACAGCTTCCCTTCTGCCCAAGCATGACAGACAGGTGATTCACTATTTGCTGCTCACCGGGCTCCATCACGGCAAACTCGTGAACCTGCGGCCGCCTTCCGTGGAAAGCCGCTTCATCTCGACACGATTGAATCTCACGGACCGACAAAGCTGGAGTCTGGACGACCGCAGTTGGCAGGCTTGCGGCGAAACGGGTGTAACTTTCAGAGAATTGCTTTTCGGGCTGCTCGACGACTTGGGTCTATTTCTGGACGCAGCGCTCTACAAGGAAGTCCTGCTCCATCTCACAAAAGGATTCGGCGGAGGAGTTCGGCCTGTGCCCGTCGTGGCCGGGGACCGAGTCGCAGGCTCCCAAAATCACTGCCTCCTCAGTCCCGAATGTGCCTGGCACCTGTCCACCAATCGCGAGAATCTCGAATCCTACGAGATTCATCTAGCCAGACTTCTCAGGAACACTCCCCTCCAAGCGATGCACTGGATCAATCTTAACCAGCGTCAAGTCATCCTCAAAACCCTAACACAATAGCCCGTCTTCAATGATTCTGCTGTCCATGATTCTGCCATAACCCATGTTCACCCTCGCAAATCCTCTCGGCCTTCTCGCCCTGCTCGGCATTCCCGCCGTGCTGGCGATCCATTTCCTCCAGCGGAAAGCGGTCGAACTTCCCGTCTCCACGCTCTTCCTGCTAGAGCGCACCCACCGCGACGCCGCCAGCGGTCGGCGGCTGGAGCAGATCATCCCGTCCATCCCGCTGTGGATGCAGCTGCTGGCCATCTTATTGCTCGCATGGTTTCTCGCAGAGCCGCGCATCCAGAAATCCGGCAGCGTCCAGCGCATCGCCGTGGTGCTGGACTCCTCCGCCTCGATGGGCGTTTTCAAGGACGCCGCCGTCGACCGCCTCGTCGCCGAGCTTCCGGGATTCCAAGGGCCGGCATCCAGCATCGAGCTCACCGTCATTGAATCCTCCCCCAATCGTCCGCGACTTTATGCCGGATCATCCATCGAGGAACTCAAGGCGGTTCTCGCGAAATGGCAGCCGCTCGACGGTCTCACCGATCCCACCCAAGCCATCCGCCTTGCCCGTTCGCTCGTTTCCCGCGAAGGCACGGTCATTTACCTGACCGATACGCCGGTGGATTCCCTGCCATTTGACGCACGCCTCATTTCTGTTGGAGATCCGCTCGACAATGTCGGATTCACCGGCGTCTCGTTCGCGAATGAGGAAGGCGCGCTCGTCTGGCGGGCGCTCGTTAGAAACTACGGCAAGACCGCCGTCGACCGGACCTGGTCGATCCAGACCGACACCGGCGGCACCGAACCGCGACCGATTCGCCTCGATGCAGGAGCCCTCGTCACCCTGCAATCCGCCTTCCCCATTGATGCGAAAAATGTCCGCCTCGTCCTTTCACCCGACCGCTTCACACTCGACGACACGCTCCCGTTAGTCGCCCCGAAGCCGAAGTCGCTCTCCCTCTTCACCGCCACCTCGCCCGCCTTCGCCGACCTCACCGCGAAACTCCTGCGCTCGCTCGACGCCGCCGTTCCGACGAATGACGCCGCCAGCGCGGATCTATCCATCACCTCCTACGACCCGCTCGATCCGGTACTGCCGCCGGGGAATTCCATCATCTTCGTCGAGGACAGCACCCGCGCCGGAGCCTACCTCAAGGGTGGCATCGTGGCCGAGCCCCATCCGCTGATGGACGGCCTGAACTGGCAGTCGCTGTTAGTCCGTGAGACCATCGAACTCGACCGGCTTTCCACCGATACCGTACTCCTCTGGCAGGACAAACGCCCGCTCGTATTCCTGCGCGAAAAACCCGGCAGCCGGCAACTCTGTTTCAACTTCGACCTTCGTCTTTCGAACGCTTTGAACCAACCCGCCTTCATCGTCCTGCTCCACCGCTTCGCCGAGTTGATCCGCGAGAACAAGGTCGCACCCACTTCCGTCAATCTGGAAACCGGCCAGCCGATCAAAATCACCGCCGCCCCGGATCTCCCGCTGCAGATCACCGCCACCGACCTCGGCGGCAAGCCCCTCCCCTCACCCACCACCCAAGCCCCGGCGACGCCGTGTTTTCTAACCATCCTCCAGAACGATGTCCCGTTGCTCGACGCCGCGGTCCACTTCGCCGACACCCGCGAGGCGGATTTCTCCGCCTGTGGAAAATCCGACGACAGCCCGATCGCCAACCAATCCACCATCGAGCGCCACACCCAACCGGATCCGCTGTGGCGGGTTTGGATTCTGTTATTGATTGCCGCGCTGCTGGTTTCCTGGAACTTCACAACGAGAAAGGTGGCGGCATGAAGAACTCAAGGTTTGCTGTAAATGATCGGCTTGTCCTTCGAACGGTGACGCCGGCGGGTGGCGAAAAGCTGCTCCTTGGCTTCGAGCGACAAGCTGTCGTAAAAAACCGCGACGAGATCCCTCAACCGAGCCGCCGCTTTGGCTCTTGGATTAAACGAATACACAATGGTCCGGCCTTGTCGGATGGCCACCAGAACCCCGGCGCGCTCAAATTTTTCAAGTTGCCGCTGTACGGAATCGAGCGAAATCTCGAAATCGCTGGAAACCGCCCTTCCGTAAGATTCACCATGATGGAACAAGTGAAGCAGGACCGCTTCCGCCGCCCGACTTCCAAAAATTTCTCCCAATGCCGTAAAATTCATGACCTGGATATCGGGTCATATGACCGCAATGTCAAGTCAGTCGACGATATATGAATGCTCCCAACTTCAAGACCTGCAGCGAAGAAGAGCTTTGGCGCTATGTCGCTTGGCACCTGGAAGGTGCGGGGATCCATTCAACACTCGTGGGGGGAGCGGTGGTCGCGATTTACACGGAGGGACTTTATCGCTCGGGTGACCTCGACATGATTCCAGAAGATTTCCATCGATCCAAAATACCCGGAGTGATGGAAAGTATCGGCTTCATGCCCGGCAAGTCGCGTCATTACAGGAATCCGATCTGCGAGCACCTTTTCATCGAGTTCCCGCCAGGTCCACTCGAACTAGGAGACGAATATCGTGTCATCCCGGACGAAATCCTGGTCGAGGGACGGACCATCCGCCTTCTATCGCCCACGGACTGCGTGAAGGACCGACTTGCCGCGTACATTCACTGGAAGCGCCGTTCCTGTTACGACCAGGCATTACTTGTCTGCCGCCGGCAAAAGGAGCGTGTTGATTTGGTAAATGTGGGTCAATGGTGCGAAAGAGAAGGAGGCACCACAGCATTCACGGAACTTCTCGATCAGCTCGCCGAGACGGATTGTTAACCCAATTCATCCCATGACCTTCACCTCACCGGAATACTTCCTCCTTATCCCTGCCCTCGCGTTGGTCGGGTGGTTCTGGCGCGGGCTGAAACTGCACTTGCCGCTGCGCGCGATCCTGCTGCTGTTCGCCGTCGTCGCGCTTGCCGAGCCGGTCATCCAGCACCAGCGGAACTCGCTCGATCTGTACGTGCTGCTAGACCGCTCGGATTCCACGGAAGATCTCATCGACAAGGGCCTGCCCGAGTGGCGGGATCTGTTGGAAAAGCACAAACCCAGCCGCCACGACACGCTTCATTTCATCAATTACGCCGGCGAGGTCGCCGAGCTCGGCGCGGACGGATCCTCGTTCACCGGGTCCCGCAAGCTGACGAAAACCGCGCTCGCCCTGCAATCCATCGCCGCGCAGACGGATGAAAAACGGCCGTCACGTGTTCTGTTATTCACCGATGGCTACTCGACCGAACCCCTGCAGGAAGCGGCCGCGCAGATGCAGGCGCGCGGCATCCCGCTGGACTACCGGTTGATCCGCGAGGAGACGGAAAACGACGCCCGCATCGCCCGCATCGGCTTTCCCGAGCGGGTCCAGGTGGGCGAGCCATTTCTGATTTCCATCACCGTGCGGGGTGGCTCGGACGCCACTTTCCCGCTCGTATTGCGCCGCAACGGCCGGATTCTCACCGAGTCGTCGGTGACGCTCGTGAACGGCCAGGCTACCGTGGAGTTCACCGACCGGATCACGCGCGGCGGCGGTTTCGAGTATCAGGCAGAGATCCGGCCGGAAACCGACGCGCATCCCGGCAACAACCGTGTCACCCGCTGGATCGAAATCACCGGTGGCCCGCGCATCGTGCTGGCCACCCGCTATCAGGATGATCCGGTGGCCAAGGCGCTCACCGCGCTGGATTTCACGGTCGAAACCGTGAGCGATCCAACCCAGCTGAAACCCGGTCTGCTCGCCGGCGCGCGGGCTGTGATTTTCAACAACGTCCCGGCGCACGAGATCCCGACGGACTTCATGAAATCGCTGGATTTCTTCGTCCGCGAGCAGGGCGGTGGTTTTCTCATGGCGGGTGGGCAGCAGTCATTCGGTTCGGGTGGATTTTTCCAATCCCCCATCGATCCGCTGCTGCCGGTATCGATGGAATTGAAATCCGAGCACCGGAAACTCGCCGTCGCACTGGCCATCGTGATCGACCGCTCGGGCTCGATGAGCGTCGGTGTCGGTGGCGGAAAAACCAAGATCGACCTTGCAAACACGGGAGCTGCCAACGCCATCGAGCTGCTAGGTCCGATGGACCAGATCGCCGTGTTCGCCGTGGACAGCGAGGCGACCAAGACCATCCCGCTGACCCGCATCGAGAACAAGAAGGCGGATCTCGCCAACCGGGTGATGAAGATCCGCTCTTCCGGCGGCGGCATTTATGTTTACGAGGGACTCAAGGCGGCGTGGGACGAGCTCAGGAAATCCCCTGCCGGCACGCGGCACGTCATTCTGTTTTCCGATGCCAACGATTCCGAGGAACCCGGCGACTACAAGAACCTCATCAAGGAAATGACCGACAACGGCGCGACGATTTCCGTCATCGGGCTCGGCACCGACAAGGATTCTGACGCTGCATTGTTAGTCGATGTGGCAAAGCTTGGAAACGGCCGGATGTTCTTCTCCGACCAGCCGATGGACATTCCGAAGATTTTCGCCCAGGAGACGGTAACCATCGCCCGCTCGGCGTTTGTCGAGGAGCCGGTGGGAGTGCAGCCGACCGGCCGATGGACCGAGATTTCGCCGAAGCTGTTGGATTGGTTCGAACAAGTGGACGGCTACAATCTTTCCTACGCACGGGAGGATGCGACGGTCTCGCTGGTTTCCACGGACGAGTATCTCGCGCCACTGGTGGCGCACGCCCGCCGCGGACTGGGGCGCAGTGCGGCGGTTTCATTTCCGCTAGGTGGCGAGTTTTCCGAAACGGCGCGGAACTGGCCGGGCTATGGGGATTTCCTGCAAACCATGGGCCGCTTCCTGATGGGAGACGACGCGCCGCCGGGCATCGCGCTGCGGCACCGGCTGGATGGCACGAGGCTGACGTTGGATCTGTTATATGACCCGGCGCTGTGGTCGCAGAAGCTCGCCGCCCTGCCGCCCAAGGTCCGGCTGCGCGACGACGCCGCCGGAGCCACGCTGGATTTGCCATGGCGGCGGATCGCTCCCGGCCATTTTTCGCTGACGCGGGATCTTGAAGAAGGCAGCGTCGTCCGCGGGGCCGTGCAGGTCGGAGAAAACGCGCTGCCGTTCGGCCCGCTGAGCGTGGGCTCCTCGGTCGAGTGGGCGTTCGAGCCGGAGCGGCTGGCGGAACTGCGGGCGGTTTCCAATCAAACCAGCGGCCGCGAACTGCTGGATATTTCCAAAGCCTGGCTTCGACCGCCGTTCATCGCGGAGACACCGCTGCGCCTCCCGTTAGGCATCGCCCTTGTTCTGCTTATTCTGGCAGAAGCACTGCTCACGCGGACCGGCTGGAAGATGCCACAGCTTGCCCTCCCGAACCGGGTGCCCAAGTCGCCGCGGGTGAAAGTCCAAAAGCCTGTGAAAGTCGAGGCCTCCGTCCCCGTCCCGAGCGAACCGCCCGCTGCAAAAGTTGTTCCTTCCCCACCTCCCGAGGAATCCGCAAGAAGCGCGCGTTTCCAGCGGGCCAAGGATAAAAAATAGCCGCTGCCACACCGGGACAAGTCGGCGATTCCCGATGAAATCCGATTGCGATTGGCGGAAAATCGCGCACGCTTGATGGGGATGAGTGAAAACCCAATGAATCCCCGCGATCGGAGCAACGTGAAACTCGAGCGCCTCGAGCTTGCCCTCCGGGCCTCGAATGAAGGGATCTGGGACTGGCTGGTGGAGAACGACGAAATCTACTATTCCCGCCGGATCCTCGAGTTTCTGGAATGCGGCAAGGATCGTGCTCCCAACCTGTTTCTTCCACCTTACGGGACGATCCATCCGGACGAAAAGGAATCGTTCATCCGCGGCGTGACTCACGCCCTGCAGGACGCTGGACCCGAAACCCTCGCTGTGGACGCCCGCGTCCGTGCGGGTGGCGGGGGGTGGCGATGGCTGAAAATCCGCGGAACCGTGGTGCGCGACCGCAATGGCAAGACCCTGCGGATCGCCGGCTCGATGATCGACATCAGCCAGCGCAAAGCCGCGGAAGCGCAGGTCGAGGAGGAACGGTTCCTGCTCCGGCAGCTGATCGATCACGTCCCGCTGAAGATTTATTTCAAGGACCTGGATTCCCGTTTCGTCATGGCCAACCAAGGCACCGCCGAACAAATGGGGTGCAGGGATGTTTCGGAACTTGTTGGCAAGCACGACCGCGACTTCTTCCAATACGAACACTGGAAACCCGCGGACGACGACGAGAAGCGCATCATACACACCGGCCAGTCCATCATTGACCTGCTGGAACATGAAACCTGGCATCATGGTCCGGAAACGTGGGTGATCACCTCGAAGTTCCCCTGGCGCGACCGCCACGGCAACATCAAGGGCACCTTCGGCGTTTCCAGCGACGTGACCAAACTGGTCACCGCCCAGCGGCAGGCTTCCGATCTGGCGGGACAACTCCTGCAGAAAAACCAGGCCTACGAGGAGGAGCTGATGCTCGCCCGTGAAATCCAACAGGCACTGGCAGGACAGGGATTTCCGGCGGCCACCGACAACGATGTCAGTCACCTCAATTTCGGAGCCCGCTATATTCCGATTTCCGGCCTGGCCGGCGATTTCTTCGAGGTAATGAAGATGACCGGGGACTGTTACGGCGTGCTGATCTGCGACGTGATGGGCCACGGCGTCCGCTCGGCGCTGATTGTCGCCATGCTCCGCGGGCTGCTCGAAAAACAACGGGCCCAGGCCCAGGAACCGGGGCTGTTCCTCCAAGGACTCAATGACGGCCTCGCTGCCATTCTCGAGCGCGCGGAAACCACCATGTTCGCGACCGCATTCTTCGGTGTGGTCGATCTAGCCGGCGGCACCTTCAAATATTCCTGCGCGGGCCATCCCGGTCCGATCGTCTCCGGGAAAAACGGAGTCCGCCAGATCGCCACCGACCGCGCGCACAAGGGCCCGGGGCTGGGCCTGATCCGTGGCGCGTGTTATCCGACCAACGAAATCGACCTTTCGGAAATCGACCGGATGATCCTCTTCACGGACGGCGTGCTCGAAGCCGAGAACCGGAGCGGCGAACCGTTTTTCGAGAACCGGCTGATGGAAATCATCAGCTTGAAATCCGCCGGGTCGATGGAGAACCTTCTGGATGGCATCCTCGCCAGCGTGCTCGCCTTTTCCGAGAGCCAGCACTTCGACGACGACGTCTGCCTGCTAGGCATCGAGGTAAGCCGGGCCGGCGTCAGACCACAAACCCTTGTTCCGACCGAAAGATGAGTGACGATTCAAAAACCGAGCGGGACAGGAACCGCCTGAAGCTGGAGCGGCTGGACCTCGCCCTCCGCGCCTCGAATGAAGGGATCTGGGACTGGCAGACGGACAGGCCCGCCATCTACTATTCCCGCCGTATCCTAGAGTTTCTGGAATGCGGGCTGGACCGCGCGCCCAATCTGTTTCTCCCTCCCTATGAAACGATCCATCCGGACGAAAAGGAAGGGTTCATCCGCAGCGTGAACCTGGCGTTGCAGGACGGTGGTCCGGAAACCCTAGCGGTGGATGCACGTGTCCGCACCGGCGGCGGCGACTGGCGCTGGCTGAAAATCCGCGGCACCGTCGTGCGCGACCGCGAAGGCAGGGCGTCACGGATCGCCGGCTCGATGATCGACATCAGCCCGCGCAAGGCCATCGAGGCGCAGGTCGAGGAAGAGCGTTTCCAGCTTCGGCAGCTGATCGACCACGTGCCGGTGCAGATCTATTTCAAGGACATGGAATCGAAGTTTACCACGGTCAATCAAGGCATGGTGGAGTGGATGGGGTTTTCCGCCAGCAGCGAGCTGACCGGAAAACATGACCGGGATTTCTTCGATTACGATCACTGGAAGCCCGCCGAAGACGACGAGCGGCGCATCATGCTAACAGGTGAATCCGTCATCGACCAGCTTGAGCAGGAAACGTGGCGCGAGGGATCCGCCACCTGGGTAATCACCTCGAAATTCCCGTGGCGCGACCGACACGGCAACATCAAAGGTACCTTCGGCGTTTCCAGCAATGTCACCAAGCTGGTCACCGCCCAGCAGCAGGCTTCCGATCTGGCGGGGCAACTGTTGGAGAAAAATCAGGCCTACGAGGAGGAGCTCATGCTCGCACGCGAAATCCAGCAGGCGCTCGCCGGCCAGGGATTCCCCGCCTCCGCGGACAACCACGCCAGTCACCTCAAGTTCGGCGCGCGCTACATCCCGATTTCCGGGCTGGCCGGTGATTTCTTCGAGGTGATGAAGATGACGGACGACTGTTACGGCGTGCTGATCTGCGACGTGATGGGCCACGGCGTGCGCTCCGCGCTCATTGTCGCCATGCTGCGCGGGCTGCTGGAAAAACAACGGGCGCAGGCGCTCGATCCGGGACTTTTCCTCCAAGGCCTCAACGACGGCCTCGCCGCCATCCTCGAACGGGCGGACACCACCATGTTCGCCACCGCCTTCTTCGGCGTGGTCGATCTTTCCGCCGGCAGCTTCAGGTATTCCTGCGCCGGACATCCCGGTCCGATTGTCTCCGGGAAAAACGGCGTCCGCCAAATCGCCTGCGAGCGTGCCCACAAGGGGCCGGGCCTCGGCCTGATCCGCGGCGCGTGCTATCCGACCAACGAGATCGCCCTCGGGGAAATCGACAGGATGGTCCTCTTCACCGACGGCGTGCTCGAAGCCGAAAACCAGAGCGGCGAGCCGTTTTTCGAGAACCGGCTGATGGAGATCATCGAACGCAAGTCCGGCGAGCCGATGGAAAACCTGTTGGACGGCATTCTCTCCAGCGTGCTCGCGTTCTCCGACGGCCAGCACTTCGACGACGACGTTTGCCTGCTAGGCCTTGAGGTCGGCCGGTCCGAAGGTCAGGGAGTCTCCGTGAGGATGCTGTAAAAACACTTTTCCGGCAGGGGCGCAGGCGCGGTGAAAGAGACATTCCCACCGACACTCGTGCGAATGGCGCCGCTGACCGGTTCCCAGAAGTCGAGATCGGTGCATTGCCACATCGTTTGTGTCGCCGCTAGGTTTTCCGGCACGGTGAGGGCGAATCCGGCAACGCCGACGGCATGGCTCAACGGCGGCGGAGTCGCTGCCGGGGAGTAACCACCCAGACTGAAGCGGAGGCGGTTGTAAAACGGTTGATAGACCGGGTTCAAACCGCCGGCGAGCAGGTTGACGGTTTCCGCGGGACTGGCCTCGAGGTCGTAGAACTCCTCGCTCCCGTTATCCTAGAGAGGAAAATGGAAAGATCGCCAGAACGCGGCAAGTGAGTTAATCTCAACGTCATGGATGCTCCGGCGACCTTGATTTGCGCTAACCCTGCGGGTGAGTCGAAAAACGCCCCTCACTACCCACCTGGAACCTGGCC
>JBGSTM010000121.1:0-8266 GCA_041736495.1 Akkermansiaceae bacterium | reverse complement strand
CCGGCGGTGGGTTCGCGGCTGAGCACCACCTCGCGACCTTGCGAGGTGAACCACTCGCCCAGTCGTTTCGCCTGGGTGGATTTACCGGTGCCATCGATTCCCTCGAGGACGATCAGGATACCTTCGGGCATGGGGTTAGAGATATCGGGATTCGAGGTGGGCGAGGTAGTCTTCGGTCGAAGGCGTGCGACCGGTGGCCTGGCGGATGAGCTCCGCCGGATCGAGCGTGGCCCCGTGGGCGTGCACGGATTTCCTCAGCCACGCCAGCAGGGGAGCATAGTCGGCTTTGGCGATGGCCGCGGCGACGGCAGGGTCTTTTCCCGCCGCGGCGAAGAGCTGGGCGGAGTTGATGTTGCCGAGCGTGTAGGTGGCGAAATAGCCGAGCCCCCCCATCGACCAATGGATGTCCTGAAGGCAGCCGTGGCGGTCGTCTTGGGGCGCGAATCCGAACAATTCCCGGAATCCATCGTTCCATGCCGTCGGCACGTCGGCGACGGCAAGCGTGCCGTTGACCATCCGGCGCTCCAAGTCGAAGCGCAGCAGGATGTGCAGGTCGTAGGTCGCTTCGTCCGCTTCCACGCGGATCGGCGAGAACTCGGCGCGCCACAGGTAACTCAGGAAGTCCTCCAGCGGAAATCCAGCTAACTGGGGGAAGCATTCCCGCGCCGCAGGGTACCAATTCTCCCAGAACGCCCGCGAGCGGCCGACGTGGTTTTCCCACAGCCGCGACTGGGATTCGTGGACGCCAAGCGACACCGCGCTGCCGGACGGCAGGCCGAAATCGTCCGCCGGCAGGCCCTGTTCGTAGAGTCCGTGGCCCGCCTCGTGCAGCACGCCGAAGAGCGAGGAGGTGAAATCGGACTCCATGTAGCGGGTGGTCAGCCGCACGTCGCGCGGGCCGAGCGTGGTGCAGAACGGATGCGTGGTGGTGTCGATGCGTCCGGCTTGGAAATCAAAGCCGACGGCTGCGGCGACCTGCGCGTTGAATCGCTGCTGGGCTTCCATCGGATAGGGACCGTCGGGCAGTCGGGGATTTTTAGAGGCGGATTTCGCCACGGCCTTGGAGGCGATTTCCCGCAGGGCCGGGCGCATCTCGTCGAACAGGCGGGCAACTGCGGCGGTGCTGGTGGCGCGTTCGTAGCCGTCGAGCAGCGCATCGTAGGGTTCGTCGGCATAACCCCAGAGCTCGGCCTTTTCACGGGCGATGCCGACGAGTGTTTCCAGGTGCGGGGCAAAGGTGGGGAAATCCGACCGTGCGCGGGCATCGGCCCAGGCGTGCTTGGCGAGCGAACCTGCCACCGAGTCGCGGGCGACCAGCTCGACGGTCAGCTTGGTGGCGCGGTCGAACTCGCGGCGGAGTTCTTTCAGATTGGCAGTGAGCTTCGGATCATTCCCGGGATTCGCGGCCTCGGCGGATTCGAGGTCGATTTTCCAAGCTTCGGAAGTGGCGAGTTCGTGGGCGCGGGACGAGAGCCAGGCGAGTTGGTCGGCGCGGTGCTTGGCGGCGTCGTGCGGCAGATAGGTTTCCTGATCCCAGCCGATGACGGCGGCGGAGGAATTGATGACCGCCAGCTCGCGGGCTTTTTCGAAAATCGACATGCCGGTTTTTTGACCGAATCCCCGTCGCAGGCAAAGGCCGAAAATCGGAATCCGCACGGACCGCGAGTCTCCAGTCTCGCTGGCGAAAGGGTCGACAATGGGAGTAAGCGGAGGGCGCCTGGCATTGGCCTCGCTTTCGCGGGCGAGTTCAGAGACTCGCGGTCCGGCGTCAGCGTGAGAAGCGCTTGAGGACATCTGCGGGCACGTCGTTCGAGGCGACCCACTGTTTCACGGCGGCGGCGTCCTTCTTCGCCCACTCGCCGAGCATGCGGCTGTAAAGACGGCGCTGCTGATTCGGATCGGAAACTCCCTGAATCCAGGCGGCGGACTGCTCGGGAGCGCGGGTGTTGCAGCTCCAGACGAACTCCTCCACCATGCTGTCGTAGTTCGGCGTGCCCGCCATTCCGCTGACCCACCTGGCGGTGCCGGCGATGTCGGTGGAGGACATGACCGGGATGACGCCTCTTGCCGCTTGTGCCTGGGCCTCTGGTTTGAGAGTGCCCACCCACGAGGCCGCTGTCTTCGGATCCACTTTGGCCAGCGCGTCCGCCACCGAGCGGGCGGCGCGGTTCTGGATTTCCCCCTCCTTCATCGAAGCGACCCACGAGGCCGCCTGGTTGACGTCCTTTTCAATCATGCGGTTGGCGATGGCCGAGACGAATCCTCCGCGGAGCATGGGATCCGCGATGGAGTCGGGAAATGCCATGGCGGCGTCGGTGCCTTGGACAAACAGCGCGCGGGTGATGGAGTCGACCGCATCGGATCGCTCACGACTGTGAGGCATCGACTGTGCCAGGCGGGAGGCATTCGCCAGGTCGTTGCCCGCGATGCCTTGGATGACGGAGGCGAGGTGGGGATTCGGGCCGTCGCCCTGATGATGGTCGAGCGCCCAACGTTCCGCCGCGGCGGCGTCGTTGCCGGCCCAGGTGGAAAGAACCGTGTAGCGTCCCATCTGGCTGTTCGGGTGTTGGTCGATGTATTCCAGCGCGGCGAGCGGATCCGCCTTGGCCCAGCCGCGGAGGATGAGACTGTATTCGCTCCGGGAGCTGTTGAAATGGTCGAGCTCGCGGAATTGCTCGGCGACTCCGGCGAACTCCGCCGGACCGAGCGAATCTACCAAATCCATCAGGGCGCGCTGCCGTTCGAAGGTGTCGGTGATCCGGACGAGACTGGCCAGGCGGTCTGTGGGTGATTTGCTGTCTTTTTTCACTTGAGCCCGCAGGCTGCCTTCGCCCGGTCGGGTGCGCGGGGAAGTTCCGTCGCTTCCGGTGAATCCGGCGGCTCCTGCCGACTTCGATCGTGATTGGGGATTTCCGTCGACCTGAGCGCCTTCATTGCGAGGATCGCGAAGGCTGTTAGCGATCAACGCCGCGGCGAGTCCTACGGAAAACACGGCTCCGTGGGTGAATATGAAGTGGGTGCGGGTCATCATGGTGAGCCCACATCCTACGCAGCAGGAAACGAAGATGTATCACTGCACGGCGGCGACAGTGATCACATGTGTGGCGGGTTGTTTCGCAGCCTGGATGGCTTTTTCCAAAGTTGCTCGGACTTTCTCCGTGAGGGAGAAGGTCGCTTCGAGATCGATCGCGCCTTCCGGGCCGTGGACGAGCGTCTTGATCTGGCGGGTCTCGTATGCCTGTTTCTTTTCCACCGCTTCCCAGATGGCCTTGAAAGCAGGCACCAGCGGGTGGTTGTCGAAGTCTTTGGCGAGGTTGATGCCGGCCGTCAATTGCGCGGCGGTGTAGGTCCGGCTCTGGTCGCCCCAAGTGACCGTGTAGTTGGCGGCCTTGGGCGAGGTCAGGCGAAAAATGAAACGGTTCAACCGGTCGTCGAAGGGGATCAAAGCGATCCCCGCACGGATCGAGTCGTCCTTGTCGGTCGCGCCGGGGCCGGGCGAAAAGGGGATGCGGGTGCTGCGCAGCGTGAGTCTGCCGTTTTCCGCGCCGACGAGTTCATGGCCGTTCGCGGCGGTGGCTGTTCCGCGGGTTTCATCGTAGGTCACCGAGCCGAGATCGCCATCCACGCCGAGGGCTTTGAGAAATCCATAGGCCATGATCACCTGGCCCGCCCAACCGGGATGCACGCCGTCCTTGCCGGAGACCTTGAACTCCGGACCGAACTGCTGTTTCGCGGCGTGATCGGCGATCAGCATCGGTAGATAGAGATCGGCGAACGCGACCTGCTCCGCGTTCGCGATTTCAATGCCGATGTTGCGGAAACGCGAGAGCGCGAGATTGAGGTCCTGCTGCGTGCCGGTGGCCGACTTCACCCAATGCGGCACCGAGTCGATGATGCCGGATGACCCAAGCACCACGCGGCATCCCGCCTCCTGGAACGCGTCGACGACCGCCGTCTGGTTCTTCCGGAACTCCGCCGCGATCGCCTCGTCGTAGGGGACGTAGCGGAAATCATTCATGCCATAACAGGTGGTGGCGATGGTCGGCTGGAAGCGCAGCGCGTCCTGCTTCATGCGCTTGAGGAATCCGCCCGCCGCCTCGCCGCTCCAGCCATATTGCCGACAGGTGATGTCGAGCTCCGGCAGGCAGGCGGTCAGATAGGTTTCCAGTAGGGCGGAGTATTGTTTTTGTTCGGTGATCGAGTCGCCGCAGATCGCCAGGCGGTCGCCTTTTTTCAACAGAAGTCCGGTGGGTTCCGGGGCGGCGTCCAGTGCGTAGGCGGCGAGTTCGGGTGGTAGGACGACCCTTTCGCGAGCCGCAAGGGTCGAAATCAAGGCGAACGGAAGCAACCAGAGGGATCGGGTCATGCCCTTGTAAACGAGACGGAATCCGCCCGACTTGCAAGGGAATCCGCCGGAGCGCGAGTCCCCAGTCTCGCCAGTGAAAGTGTCGACCATGGGCGCGCGCCGGAAGCACCTGTCATGGGCATCCCTTTCACCAGCGAGACTGGAGACTCGCGGTCCGATGTTAGGGTTCCCTCGGGCTCCAGTCGGAGGCGACCACCCGGAGAACTTCCAGATAGGTTTTTCCGTCGGGGGTCTTGCGCTTGGCCACTTCCAGCACCGGGGTGAAAAATCCACCGCTGGAGGTCGCGGCCTGCAAGGTGGCGAACGCTTCGGACGCCCTTTTCACAAACGCGAGATGGGGCGTCAGGCTGAGTGGGGCGTTGAGCATCACGGAGACAAAATGCTCGTTGCCGGTCGCCGCCGCACGCTCGGGCGGCGGCTGGCTCACGATCAGATGAAAGCGCCCGGTCTGATCGGACGGCCCATCCGCGAATTTCTGGAACAACTGGTCGCGGAACTCCACGAAGGTCTGCCAGTCCACCTGCCAACCCGCGGAGGTCTCTTGAACGGCGACCGGGATCCCGCTGGGAAACGCTTCCGTCGCCACGAAAAATATGAACAGCGTGTAGCCGGTGATTTCGTTGATCTGCGTTTGCTTGACCGTGATGGAACTGAAAGCCGTGGGGCCATCCGGAGCCTCGCGCGAGTAGGCCTCCATCGCCGCGCGGGTTTTTTCGGGAAACAGCACGTAAGCGCTGCGGCTCGCCCAGTCTGGAGCCTCCAAAAACGCCCGCAACGTGGCCTCGGCTGCCGCTGCGACTTGGGTCGGCTCCGGTTTCGGAGCTTCTGGCGGGGCCTTCTCGATGATGGGCTTCACCCGGATCGGAATCGGTTCGGGCACCGGTCGCTCCACTTCCGCGGGAATCGGCGGCTCGATCGGTTTCGTCGGAGCGATCACCTGCGGCACTGGCAGGGCTCGCTTGGCGGTCTGCGTGCCCAGCAAATATCCTATCACCAGCGCCACCATGCCGGTAAGCAGACAGCAAACCAACAGCATCGACAGCTGCGGTTTCACCGGTTGCGGTGGCCTTTCGGGAGCCTCTTCCGCCGGCAATTTCAACACGGGTTCGGGCTGTTCCTGATCCACTGGCAAGACTTCCTCAAACGGCCGGAACGGCTCGATCACTACCGGCGGCGGTGGCAGTGGAACTTCAAAGGCACCGACGCCGCGCGCGGGATCCGGTGCGATGATCTCCCGGGTGCAGTGCGGACAAGGTCCCCGTGCCGCCGACATCGCCAATGGCAGGCGCAGCGTTGTCCCGCAGACTGGGCAGTTGAATTGGATCACTTCGGCCATCGACGGTGTGCGAATGCTCCGGAGGCTTGCCAGAAGAATTTCCCCGTGTCGATCTTTGGGACCGCTTGAATAAAAATTTCCGCCTCGCGACATTGCCGGTGGCACTTGTCCCGCCCGGACCCGACACTGCTGCCCGCCACCTTGAGAAAAATCATCCACATCGACATGGACTGCTTTTATGCCGCCATCGAGGAACGGGAAAATCCCGCCCTGCGCGGAAAGCCCGTCGGCGTCGGGGGCAGCGAGCGCCGCGGCGTGCTCACCACCGCGAACTACGAGGCGCGGAAGTTCGGCTGCCGCTCCGCGATGCCGGTTTTCAAGGCGCTTGCCCTCTGTCCGCAGCTCATTCTCGTGCCCGTGCAGTTTGATCTCTATCGGGCCGTTAGCTCGCAGATCCGTGCGATCTTCGGCCGCTTCACCGAGCTCATCGAGCCGCTCTCGCTCGACGAGGCCTACCTCGATGTTTCCCACCTCCAGTCCAGCGGAGCCGCCATCGCCCGCGAGATCCGCGCTCAGATATTCGAGGAAACCGGCCTCACCGCCTCCGCCGGCATCGCTTCCAACAAGCTCATCGCCAAGATCGCTTCCGACTGGCACAAGCCGAACGGTCAGAAACAGGTCACCGAGGAGGAACTTCCCGCCTTCATCGCCGCGCTGCCGGTGGGTCGCATCTGGGGAGTCGGGAAAAAAATGCGGGAAAAACTCACCGCGATCGGCATCGAGACCTGCGCCGATCTCCAACAGCTCGACCAGATCGAGCTCTCCCGGCGTTTCGGCAGGTGGGGCATCGAACTCTGGCACCTCTGCCGCGGCATCGATGATCGAGCGGTGACTCCCGACCGAACCCGCAAGTCCGTCAGCAGCGAGACCACCTTTGCCGAAAACCTCCAGGATCTGCCGGCTCTCGTGTCCCCGATGCGGGGCATGTTGGACGGCCTCATCGAAGATCTAGCGACCTCCCACCCCGACCGCGTCATCCGCTCGCTGGTCGTGAAAATGAAGTTCGCCGACTTCCACCGCACCACCGCCGAGCGCGCGGGCCATCACGTCGATCCCGGCGTTTTCGAAGAACTCCTCGCCGAGGCCTGGAGGCGTGGCAACAACCGGGCGGTTAGGCTGCTAGGTGTCGGCGTCCGTTTCGAGGACCCGAAGGAAATCGAGCAGATGGAGTTCTTCGGGTGAACCACGCGTGACGGCACTGTCCATATCGCTCTCCGGTTCGTAACCCGCTGATTTAAAGCGATGATATCGTAACCTGCCTCAAATTTCCGATTTCCCGGCCGGCCGATCCAAGACAGAAAAGTCCCGGAAATTGTGGTTTGCCACCCACCGAAACCCAATCCCATTCACGCCGACATTGACGCCATCGACGCTTCGCAATTGTGAATCCGATTACTCTGACCTCATTTATGGAACATCCCGTACGGTGAGCCGCCTACTCGGGGCTTGCAAAATCGATCCTGAAATCGCATCCATCAGGAAAGCACTGGCGTAGGAACTGGATCAATGTCGAAAGGATTCCGCGAAGTGAAAACGCAAACTTTACCCTATTTACTTAGATCATGAAGACTATCTCAAAGATCCTCACAATTGGGGTTGTGCTCATTTCAGTCAGTGGCGCATCCGAGAATGCAAAGGATGGCAGGAAGCAGAGTCCAATCCCGGAAGCAGTCAATGCAATCGAACAGTCGCTCTCCGCCATTGATCGTCGTGCGATACTGGCCCGGGTGATTGGATCGCAAGACCGTTTGAGGGCCGAACGAATCTCGCCACTGGAAGGCGAGAATGAACGGCTTGAACTGATTGAATGGATCGAGCGCAAATGGCAGCTTTCTGATGACTCCGAGTTTCGCAGATATTTTTCTGATCGAGGCGTCAAAGAGAGTCGGGACATTGCCTCATTGCTAATTGCCGCGTGGGTAGCGAACTACGAGAACGGCGAAATAGCAGAAGAGGAACTATTCAGGAATCAACTTGTGTCTCACGAATCTATCCGTGTGATTGCGCGGATGATGGCGCGAATGCAGGCGCGCATTCAAGTGGAGCAAGAGAAGACAATGAACGCCCAACAAGACGGCACTGAAAAACCCGATACCCGCCCCCAGTCGAAGCTGGAGGGTAGCCAGAAACCTCAACCTGAAGCGGAGGGGCCCTCGCGGTAGCGGTTGCCAGGCCTCATCGTTCTGCAAAATATGAAGCAATCAATTACTCATAATGAAGCGGCATGGCTTGTGCTGCGAACGATTGGTCTTGTTTTCGCGTGGACAACTCTAACGAAGTTCGCGGATTTTGCCTACACTGCACATATTTTGACTTCCGACGGTCCCACCAACATCAGAACGACCCTCGGAGGCAGGCTTTCGTGGGAGCTAGCTTCGCCTCAAATTTTCATGGTGGTGACTTATGGTGCGCTGGCATTCTACTTTTTGCCTCTTCCGCCAAATCCGTGGGTGAGACTACGACCTAACCACCGCGAAGCGGCGTGCCTCTCTTGAAAGTTGTCCACGACAGGCCGATTCGAGAATGGGACTGAAACTCGTCGGAGAAGCGGACTGTTGTGGGCA
>JBGSTM010000102.1:0-5978 GCA_041736495.1 Akkermansiaceae bacterium | reverse complement strand
GGCCTTGGCGGATTCCGGCAGGCCGGCGAGTTTCGCTTGGTCCGTGATGACGAGTTCCCACGCGTTGGTCGAGTCGAGCACGTGCTCGGAATACTCCTTGGTGATCTTCGAAAGCTCGGCCTCGATGGCGGCGATGCGCTCCTTCTGCGCCGGAGGAAGATCTGCGCCGGAATTGCGGAAATCGGCCAGCGTTTCCTCGACGAAACGCCGCTGGATCGGCGTCAACGTGGCGATTTCCGGACTCTCGCCCGCCGCCTTGATCACCGCCCACAACCGTTCGTTCAGGGCCAGCGACGAGTAGAAATCCGTCACCTCCGGCAGCATTTTCCCAAGCGCCTCGCGCTGCGCCGGGGAGTCGCTCACCGAGTCCAAGTGGTTGAGCCGGCCCCAGCCGCGGTTGAGCTCTTCGCTGGCTTTTTCGAATGCAAGAAACGTCGATTCGTAAGTCGCCGCAGCAGGATCCTGCGCACAAATCGCCTCGATATTCTGCTTCGCGATCTCCAACGCGTGGCGGATGTCCGGCTCCACGGCTGCGGGGACGAGTGTGGACCAGCGGATGTGGAAATCGGGAGCGAGGAACGGATGCATGAGTGGATGGGTCGTTGAAGTTAGCGGCGGGCGAGATTAATGCTGGAAACGGGTGGCTGACAACCAATTCAGCACCGTGGACGAAGCTGGCTCTTCCCGGCCAAAAGATTTGAGGCACCACGAATCTGACGAATCTAACGAATCATTAAGAACAGAAAGAAAAGCGCCTCAACCTTCTTGATGCCCTTCTTCCAAGATTCGTGCGATTCGTCAGATTCGTGGTTCCTTACCTCTTCAATTCCCCCGGATCCTCACCGCAGCCAAGCAGCAGCCCCAACGCCCGAACCGCAAATCCCAATTTCGATTTCCAAGGCCTCTCCGGCCTCACGATTTCCCAACCAGCCTCCTCCGCCAGCCCGGTCAAACGCGACGATGGATTCACCACCGTCACCGAATCGCACAACTCCAACATCGGCAGATCCGCGCAGCTGTCGGTATAGCCGTGACAATTCCGCAGCTTTCCATCCTCAAACCAAGTTGGCTGCAACAGTTCTATCAACCTATCCACCTTCGCCGCGCCCTTGTGGTTCTCCAGATCCGGGAAAAACTCCCCCAGCTCGACCGGCGTTCCGAGCGTCAGGTCAAACCCAAGTTCCCGCCCGATTTCCGCCACGTAGAACTCCGGGCTCGCCGACGCCAGGATCAGAAAATACCCCTTCGCCCGCTGGACTTCCAACTTCGCCCGCAGTTCCGGATAGATCGACGGCATCAGCGAAGCTGCGAATTCCCTCGAGTATTTCGCCAGCACCTCCGGATCCATCCGCCACAGATAGCTCAGGAAAACCCGCTTCATCCCTCCCGCGCCCAGCAGTCCCGCGAGTGGCAGGAACACCAGGAACACCGGCAGGAAAATCCCCCGCCACGGCTCCCGCCGCAGCACGAAATGCCGGAACAACAACTGGCAGTCCCACGCGATCAAGGTTCCGTCCAAGTCGAACAAAGCGATGCCTGGAGGCGGAGTTCTGGATAGGGAGGCAGGCACGCGCCGACCATCCAGCGATCCGGGCGCAGGATCAAGAAAAGTGTCAGACCCGTCACAAGGCGCGGCGGACTCCGATCCGCCGACGCCCCATGGGATCCCATGGCTGGAGAAATCCGCCTTTCATTGCCGGCGCAGAAAAGCAAGGACTGGCCCGCCATACTGCGTCTTGCCCAAATCCCTGCCGCCATGCGATCTTCCCCTCATGAGTGAAATCATTTTTGAGGTGCTTGAGGATGAGGTGGATGGCGGCTTCGTCGCAACCGCTCTTGGCCATGCCATCGCCACTCAAGGTGATACCGTCGAGGAACTGCGCATGATGGTGCGCGACGCCGTGCACTGCCATTTTGGAGATGGCGAAACCGGCCCGATGCCCAAGATCATCCGCTTACATTTCGTCCGCGACGAAGCGCTGGCGGTATGAAAATCCCACGTGATATCGACGCCTCCGTCCTAATCCGCGCACTGCGGATTCTCGGTTAGGAATCGATGCGCCAAGCTGGGTCCCACATCCATCTGACGACCACCAAGGGCGGAACCCATCATGTGACGGTTCCAAATCAAAGGCCGCTGAAGAGCGGTTTACCTCTACTCATCGCCACCTCATGGGCTTCGGCGGATCGGAGTCCGCCGCTCCTTGAAACTTTTCGTTCCGGTAAATGCTTTTGGCAACCGATCTAATGACAGCACGACGGCAGTTCCTTCGCCTCGGTCTTCGGCTCTGCCCCGTAGAATGCCGGGGGAATCGTGCCCTGCAGCCGCACGGCTAACACCACGGCCGTCACCAGTGCCAATCCCCTTCTCACCCGCCCCATCGCCAGCGGGGTCAGCTTCGCGCGGATGCGGTGGAACTGGTGTTGCGCGAGCCATAACAACGGCACCGTTCCAAGGCCGAATGCCAGCGTGAACTCCGCGCCTTTAGCAGCAGAGCCGGCTAACAAGGCGGCTCCAAAAACCAGATAGAGCGGACCGCATGGCAGGAACGGCGTGAGCAGTCCCATCGCGGAGGCTCCACCGTAGGCGGAGAGCTTGCAGGCCTTGAAGCGGGCGCGGGCGGTGAAGCGGTTCAAGATCGCCGGGCGCGGAATCTTCTTGTCGAGCCCGAACGCCATTACTAACAAAACCGCCACCATCACCCATGGCAGCAGCACGACGGGCGAGTTGAAAAACCACTTGAGCGGCTGCTGGCCGAGCGCCCCGCAGATCGCGCCGATGATGCCATACGAAACGAGCCGCGTGCTGTGATAGAGCGATGCGGCGGTGAGCCGCTCGCCCTCGGATTTCGCCAGAGTTCCCAGACCACACGCGATGGGTCCGCACATGCCGACACAGTGGAAACTGGTGACAAGTCCGGCGACAAGGGCTGCGGCGACAGTGGTCATGTTTCTGCTAGCGTTGCACCTCGATCTGCTGCGGTGTGTGTTTCACGGCGATGGAAATCAGCGTGGACCATGCGCCAAGCAGCAGGACGAAGGCGAGCACGATGTAGATCCAGGGATTTCGATAGATAAACTCAGAGATGGTTTTCATAATGGTCAGTCCTTATCTTTTTCTTCGTCTTTATCTTTATCTTCATGCTTGTCCTCGTCCCGGTGGATGGATTGCGGATTCGGGCCGAGGAAGCGGACGGTTTTTTCGAGCATGACATCGCCGGGATCGGCATGAACGTCGATGGAGAGGTCGGAAGTGCCGATGTAGGCGTCCACCGGAGCGACCACCACGCAGGTGCGGGTCATTTCGCTGAGCGGAGCGATGGTGAAGGATTGCTCGGCACCGCTGAGCTGATAGCCCGGCGGAGTGTCCTTGCCGAGATGGATGGTGACGGTGGCGGCTTGGTTGCGTTTGTTGAAAACGCGGACCTTGTAGATGTTCCGCACCGAGTGCTCGTCGCTGAAGAAACCGGCACCGCCGTTGCGGGAAATGGTGGCGGTGAACGGGCGGGCCTTCTTGGAGGCAACCAGCGTTAGAGCGCCGAGCCCAAGCAGAGCCAGCGCGGAATAAGCGTAGATCCGTGGCCGGATGAAACGGCGTTTATTCCCCGCGAAGCCGTTGAAGGAGTCATAGCGGATCAGCCCCTTCGGCCGGTCCACCTTGGTCATGATGTCGTCGCAGGCATCGACGCAGGCGGTGCAGCCGATGCATTCGAGTTGAAGTCCGTTGCGGATGTCGATACCGGTCGGGCAGACCTGCACGCAGCGGCGGCAGTCGATGCAGTCGCCTTCGGCCTTGCCCTTGGCACCGCGCGGTTCGCCGCGTTTTTCGTCGTAGCCGATGTTGATGGTGTCATCGTCGGTCAAAGCGCTTTGGAGGCGGCCATACGGACACATGATGATGCAGAACTGCTCGCGGAAATAGCCGAAGCAGAACCACAGCACGAGGGTGAGGAAAATCACCACGCCGAAAGCGGTGGCATGCTGGAGCGGTCCCTCCTGCATGAATCCATAGAGCCGCTGCAACGAGACGAAGTAGGAAAGAAACACGTGCGCGATCAAGGCGGCGATGAGAGCGAAGAGAAAATGCTTGGACATGCGCTTGACGATTTTTCCGCTGGTCCAAGGTGCCTTTTCCAGCGCGCGGCGGGCCGTCGCGTCGCCTTCGATCCAGCGCTCGATCCGGCGGTAAACGTGGTCCAGGAAAACCGTGTAGGGACAAGCCCAGCCACACCAGATCCGACCCAGCAGCGAGGTGACGAAAAACAATCCGAATCCCAGCCCGCTGATCGCGAAAAACATCACCCATAAATCCTGCGGCACCAGCGTGAGTCCGAAGAGGTGGAACATGCGGTTTTCCACATCCAGGAAGACCGCCGGATTTCCGTTGACCGGTATCCATGGCAACAGCACGTAAACGGCGATCAGCACCAAGCCGACGAGCCGCCTTGCGATGGTCCATGGCCCTTTGACATCCGCCGGGTGCAGGAAATAGCGCGACCCGTCGTCGTTGATGCTGGTTACGGAAACCAGGTTCGGTGATTTGGGAGCGGCCATGGGATAGGATGGAAAACTCGCACCGCGTTGTCGGACGGGCTCCGCATCCCCTGTGCAATGATGCGCAGGGTTTGCCTGCGGGTATTCGCTTAAAAATCGATATTTGAAACCGCCTCTCCGATCGCTTCGATCACGCTGCCGACGAGATCCACGCCGTCGATGGAATCCAACACCCGGGAAAGCGTGCGCCGGATGCCGAACGCTCCGAAGAGAATCGCGAACACCCCGCCGATGGCCTCGGTCACTCTCGCAGCGTCGGATGCTGCCGGCCATCCGAACCAACAAGCGGCGATGAGGAGAATTCCTCCAATCACCAGGGCGATTCGAACCCCCATCGACAAGGTCTGCACCCGCAGCGAGAGCAGCTCCTGCTCGGATACGACGTGGTGGCGCTTTTTCGATGCTTTGACACCTGCCTTGACCGCGCGGCGTTCGATGATCTCCCGGGAAAGCGGCATGACGGTCAGTTGGCGAGCACGTCCCGGGCCCATGCCAGCGCCATCAGCGAGTAGCCAGTGCCGTAGGGCTGGTGATAGTCGTAAAGCGGATAATCCCACCACGAGCCGTCTTTTTCCTGCCGTTCCAACAGGATCGCAGCGAGCCGTTCGGCGTAGGCTGCCTGTTTTTCCTTGGGCAGAAGTCTCACGGACTCGGTGAAATAGTAGATGCCGTAGTAGTAGAAATAGCCGGCGATCCGGAATGCGCCTTCATGCGGCACGGGACGTTTGCGGACGTTGCTGAGGAATCCCTCGCGGGCGAGAAACCGGTCGGCCCAGGTGATCAGCACTTCGTCGGTGACGGCTTTTTCCCCGAAGACCCGGAGCGCGGCGTTGCAGGCTTGGGACCGGGCAAGCGATCCGGCCGGGCGGTTGATGTCGGCGCGGGGACGCATCCGGTGGTTGAAGGAGTAGGTGTAGGAGAAATCCGGGGTGCGCTGCATGTTGATCCCGGTGATGGATCGCTTGACCAGGGTTTCGTTGAGTTTCACCCCCATGGTGGCGCGGGCCTCATCCATGGCGAGCAGGACTGTGGCGGTGGTGAAGGAGGTGGGGATGCCGGAGGGTTTCTGGGTGGTCACCTCGTCGAACACGTCCAGGTAGCCCCAGCCGCCGTTGATGTCTTCATAGCGATCGACGAGATTCACCTGTTCCTGGGCGAGTCGAACCCACTCGGCCTTTTTCGCGGGGTCGGTTTCGCGCTCGTGGAGCCGGGAAATGGCGCGCAGTCCGTAGGCGTGGCCCCAGACGTTGTAGGTGGTGGTGGGATCGGCACGGCGGAGGTTCGGCAGCTCGGCGGCGGTCCAGGCGGCGGCCCGTTCGAGAGCGGCCACCGCTTCGGGTCGCGGGTCCGCGGCATCGATGAGGCCTGATAGAGCGAGTCCTGAAGCCCCGGCGCGGTAGGCGTGATGGGCTCCGGGAAGTGGC
>JBGSTM010000048.1:0-13099 GCA_041736495.1 Akkermansiaceae bacterium | reverse complement strand
AAGGCCTCAACCTGCGGATCAATCTGTGCATGAGAAAAGCTTATGGTTATCGCAGCTTTGATCTGCTACAAACATCTCTCTATCACACACTTGGAGACCTGCCCGAACCAAAGTTCACCCACAGATTTTGCTGAAGAGCCTACTTTTTGCGGCACGGCGGATTTTGCCACCGACTGTTGTGCGCCGGGCCTCGCATCCGTCTCAACCCTCCGATCTCGCGATGGGATGAGAATGAATAGTAAATTTCAAGCTGACCTACACTCAATGGAAGATGCAAAACAAGCCGTGTCATGGATGGCCTATATCATTCGCTTCAAAAACTAAGATGAAACCTCAAGCCGTAAAATACGTCCTGATGGCCCAGGATATGGAGCGCGCTGTCGCATTCTATCGTGATACGATTGGATTCTCCGAAGAATTTGCTTCCCCAGATTGGTCAGAACTTCGTTTCGGTGATGCCATTCTGGGATTACACGCTGGAGGTGACGGATCGCGGCAACCGACGGGACTCTCGATACAATATGAGGATGTGGGGAAGGCCTATTCCGCTGCAATCGAATCTGGAGCTACAGGGATTCGTGCTCCCGAGCAACGGGATGGAGAACCAATCATTCTGGCGTCCATTGCTGATCCAGAAGGGAACGTTATCATGATGACACAGTATGTCGGTCACGACTAGCAAAGAATACATCATCGAACAAATCGCACGATCCGACAGCAAAAAGTTCTTAAATTGAATTCGAGCGCCCAATCAGCTGCGGATGCGCTCAAAAGCCAATGAATGGGGTCGTGAATGGGGTCGGGCCTTGCGGATTCACACTCATCGATCTCGCCACGGAAGGGTTGACGCTTGTGGAGGTCGATGTGGTTGATGACTCTGACTGCGAGCGTCACGCCGGCGGATTCAAGGTTTCGCCTGCTGGCGGAGTTGGTCGAGGCGGGAGAGGGGTTTCTCGGCGGCGGCTTGTGAATCGGCGGTTTTTTCGGCGCGGGCTTGGTGTCCGTTTTCGCCACGGGTGATGGGGCGTCGGGACGTTGGTACAGAATCGGAGCGTGCAAGTTTCTTTCTACTCCGATCTCAGCATTCAACGCTCAACTCCGAACCTCGAAATTTCATGCCTTGTTCGCGAGGCGCGCTTCGGGCACCTGGCGAACAGGAGGACTGGACATCTCACCGGCTCCGTCCCAGCCTCCTGCGCCTGTTGGTACCATGAAACATCATATTCCTATCCTCCTGTTGATCGCGGTCTTTTCCTGGACGCTTGCGGTCCAAGCGGAGTCCGAGCCTGTGACCCGGAAATGGACCAGTGACACAGGCCGGGTGATCGAGGGCGAGCTGGGGGCCTACGACGGGATAAACGTCACCCTCGTCGTCAAGGACAAGGAGTATAAGCTACCCATCAACAAGCTCTCGAAGGAAGACCGGGATTGGCTCGCGAAGTGGAAGGATGAACAAAAAGACCGTATCGCCCAACTCTTGGGCACCCGAAAGAAGGTGCCGATCTCTCATCGCTACGGGAGTGCGCCCGACGACTACTTCAAAGGTCCGTTCGGCAAATCCTTGCGGAATTTCTACGATACGAAAGTCTCTATCTGCGACGATGGGGGCAAAGGGCTGTTCATGAAATGTGACGAGTCCTTGGCTTGGAAGGACGAAACCATGCTGATCTACTGCCCGAGCGATTATCAGGGGGATTCCACGCCGATGGGAGTGTACATCAATATTTCGCCCGGCGATGCCCCGATCGGTCTCAGAGAGGGATACGGGCCGGTCATGGACAAACTGAAGCTGGTGTATGCCTCACCGTCGGGAACATCGAACGCGCGCTCCGATGTCCGTCGGATGGCTCTAACGCTCGACACCCTCGCGACCCTTAGGGCGGAATACCAAGTGGATGAATCGCGGATTTTCGTGGGTGGATTGAGCGGCGGCGGGGCAATGTCCAGTTGGATGGCGGTGTATTTTCCCGAGTTTCGCGGGGCCATCAACCAGGTTCGCACCGAACGAATTCCATCCGAAACCTGTTTCCCTACCGTGGAAAGTGACGATGTCCGCTCGATTGCCAGGCGGAAGCAGGCGTATGCTTTCGTCACCGGCTCCAAGGACATGAACTACCAGGGCATCGTCGCTTCCATTCCCTCGTGGGAGGAACAAGACTTTGTCGTCAAACTGTTCGACGTGCCCGGCATGGGCCACGAAAACGCTCCCGCTGAAGCGCTCGAAGCTGCCCTGCGCTGGGCGGAGGAGTCTTCGCTGCCTCCGAAACGCAAGTGATCTATTCCAACCCTTTCTGGCAATCTGATTGATTTTGGCGGGAGGACCCTCTATTCGCCCTCGTAACTGCTTTTCCGTTTCATCCAAATGGGGTCATTGCTCTCGGAATCACATTAAATGGAAAACGGAGTCAGTGTCCAAATGTTGACAACATCAGTCAGTGAGGAGGTCTTTCCCGATGCCGTGTAGCCTGCCGATCTGGTTTCCAGCAGTCTTCCACCAAGTCATGGCAGATGGCAACCGGCGCGATACGATCTTTGACGATGACGGCGCTGCGGCAATTGTGGCTTCGAGCGTTGGAACCACCGCCGGGCGCGCCGGGCATCACGTCGATGCCGCCGTTTTCGAAGAACTCCTCGCCGAGGCCTGGAGGCGTGGCAACAATCGCGCGGT
Organism: Akkermansiaceae bacterium; assembly: GCA_041736495.1. Lineage (GTDB taxonomy): Bacteria > Verrucomicrobiota > Verrucomicrobiia > Verrucomicrobiales > Akkermansiaceae > Luteolibacter. Next base: position 10,431 of record JBGSTM010000048.1, on the reverse strand, counting down.
AAGGCTGCTAGGTGTCGGCGTCCGTTTCGAGGACCCGAAGGAAATCGAGCAGATGGAGTTCTTCGGGTGATGGCTTCTCAGGGCTTCGCCTGTTGGCGGAGTTGTTCCAAACGCGAGAGCGGCTTATCAGACTTCGCGGCGGGTTTGGCGGGAGCGGTGTCCGCCTTGGCGACGGCGGCGGGCGATGGGGCGTCGATGCGCAGGGTGCTGTTCATCGCGGTCTGGTGGAGAATGGTGGTGCCGCTTTCAGGGACGAGGACGCGGCAGAAGACGCCGTTGTGTTTTCCGACCTTGGCGTCCGCGGCGACGGCGATGGGGAAGGTGATCTCGGTCTGCTCTTTGGTGAAGGTTTGCGGCGGGCAGGTCGCTCCGTGAGGGAGTCCTAGCAGCTCGACGGAGGCGGGGCCTTCGAAGGGGCGGAAAGTTTCGATTTTGGCGAGCATGGAGGTGGCCTTGCCCTGCTCGGTGGCGGCGAGGTCGAGCGTCATGGAAACGGAGGGTTCGGCGACCTTGAGCGGGGTGAGCGCGGAGGCGACAAGCACCGGGCCTTGCGGGGTGTTCGCTTCTGCCAGAACGCAGACTTGCCACTCCGCGACCGCGGCGTCGGCGCTGGCGTTGAGTTCATAGGAAATTTCGGACTGGTCGCCGGGCAGGTCGATGGTGACGGGGCCGCTGATGCCGGGGGGATTCCATAGAAAACGGACGCTGATTTTCTCCGCATAACCGGCGTTGCGGGTGGCGCGGACCTTGAGGGCGAGCGTGCCGTTTTTCACGATGGGTATGGGCGGGGTTTCGAGGTCGATTTTAAAAGGCGCCTCGACGGTGACGGCGGTGGCGATGCGGTCGAGTGAGACGGAGTGATAGGCTCCCTGGTTGTTGACGTCCACGTGGTGGATCGTGTCGATGAGTTTGCCGGTTAGAGCGGGGCCGTCGCCGGTGGAGCGCAGGGAAAACGGATGAAGACTGCCTGCGACGGGAGCATCGGCAGCGGCCTCGAAGACGACGGGGAAGGTGGTGATGGACTTGGGAATCGGAGGCGCGTGCATGGTGACGCCGGCGGGCAGGGACCCAGCTTCGAAAACGGCATCGCAGGCGGTGTTCTCGCGGGTGAGATTGACGACGGCGGCGTAGCGGTTGCCGCGCGGAACGGGAAAGGTCTTCCATTTCTGCGAGAGCACCCGCTCGACGGTCGGAAGGCTGGCGGCGATGGATGGGGACTTTTCGGAGATTTCGATGCGGTAGGTGAAATCGTCGCCGCTGCGGTTCAACTGGTCGCGGATCTTCAGGAGAAATTCGCCATCCGCGGGGCAAGTCCAGTTGATGATGCTGTCGGGTGAGCCCTGGTCGTCGTTGACGGCGAGTTGTTTGCGGTCGGGCTGATGGACGGATAGAACCGAGTCGAGCGGCGAGCGGTGGCTGCGGGCGAGCACGCGGATGACGAGATTCTGGCCCTTTTTCGCGTTGAACTTGAACCAATCTACCGGTTGCGTCCGATCCAGGACTCCGTGAATCGCGCACGGCGGAGCGGGAGCCGCCAGTGGGCCTTGCCGCATGCCGGCGAATTCACCCACAGACTCGAGGGGCGACACGGTGATCCAGTGGGGGGAAGGTGGCGACAGACCGTCGACTGTTGGAAAAACAGGGAACCTTGCATTGGCTTCGGACGGCAATGTGATCGATTGCTGAATGGGTCCGCTGGGATCACCGATGAAGGTGAAATCAATGGTCTCACCCGGTTTGCCTCCCGTGGGCAAGACCGCGGTAGGGCGGGGGAAGGTGCCGATGTGGAGCCGGTATTGGCACGCGTCGGTGCCTTCGTAGGCCGCTTCGCGGACGACAATCCGGTAGTCGCCGTCCTCCGGCGCGATGATGGAGGCGAAGGCGTCGTTGCGCAGCAGCGGGGTGTCATCGCAGGAGGCGAGTTCGAATTTTTTCGGGTCGAGAATGGCGACGTAGGCATCGAACATGGTGCGGCCCAAGCGCATGGCTTCGACTTCCACGGAGAGGCGCTGGCCTTTTTTCAAGGTGCAGACGTAGTAGTCGTCATCTTCGATTCCGGCAATCCCTTCGACGGTGCGGTTGAGTTCGACTCGCTGGGCCTGGTCGAAGGTGGCGTTCGGCTCCACCTCGGCGACGGAGGGGAACTGCCCGACCCAGAACGAGCGGACTTCGGTGATGCCGCCAGGGCCGCGCAGGCGGAGGGAATGTTCGCCTAACTGGGCATCGGCGGTGATGGTCAGTTTGGCGACGGCGTGTTTGCCGTCCTTGACGTCGATGGGTGAGAGTGAAAGCCCGGGTTGATAGAAAAGCGCTTCCTGGATTTCGTCCAGCCGCTCGCCGTGGAAGTGAACCTCCATTTCCGTGCCACGCTGGCCGCCGCGGGGATTGACGAGGTTGAGGACCGGAGAGAAGGCGGCGAGCGGGGTGACCAGCGCGAGGAGAATGGAAAGGGCAGGTTTCATGCCTTTTTCGCGAGCAGCTCGTCGAGCACCTGGCCGCCGTCGACGATTTCAATGGGGCGGTTTCCGGGGGACATGAGCTCGGTGTCCGAGTTGATGCCGATCTGATGATAGATGGTGGTGGCGAGATCCGCGACGCCGACGCCGTCGGTGTCCACCTCGCCGCCGAGCGAGTCGGAGGAGCCGTGGACGTAGCCTTGTTTCATGCCGCCGCCGGCGAGCATGGTGGAGAACACGCGCGGCCAGTGGTCGCGGCCGGCGGTGGCGTTGATCTTGGGGCTGCGGCCGAACTCGGTGGTGACCATGACGAGCGTGGAGTCGAGCATGCCGCGGCGGTCGAGGTCGCGGATGAGCGCGGCGATGGCCCTGTCGGTGGGCGGAAGTTCTTTTTGGATGCTGGCTTTGAGGTTGTCGTGGTGATCCCAGCCACCGGCGGTTAGGGAAACGAAGCGCACACCGCCTTCGATCAAACGGCGCGCGAGCAGCATGCGCTGGCCGGGAGCGGTTCGGCCGTATTCGTCCTTGAGGGCGTCCGGTTCGGATTTCAGGTCGAAGGCCTCGCGGGCTTTTTGTGAGGAGATGAGCTTGTAGGCGTGCTGATAGAATGCGTCCATCGAGTCGATGGAGTCGCTCTCCTCGAGTGCGCGGAAATGGTGGTCCACGGTTTCCAACAGCGAACGGCGGCGGGCGAAGCGGGCGTCGTCCACGCCTTTGGGCAGGTTCAGGTCGCGGACCTGGAAATTTTTCTGAGCCGGATCCGCGCCGAGGGCGAAGGGGCCGAAGGCGGATGAGAGGTAGCCGGAGTTCGCGTATTCGTTCGGGACGGAGGGGACGCAGACGTAGGGCGGGAGGTCGTTGCGGGAGCCGAGTTCGTGGGAAATCACCGAACCGATGGATGGATACTCGAGCGCGGGCGACGGGCGGTAGCCGGTAAACATGTTGTGCGTGCCGCGCTCGTGGGCGGCCTCGCCGTGGGACATCGAGCGGATGAGGGTGATCTTGTCGGCGATTTGCGCGGTTTCCTTCATGAACTCGCCGAACTGGATGCCGGGGATTTTCGTGTCGATGGCACCGAACGGCCCGCGGTATTCGGCGGGGGCGAAAGGCTTGGGATCGAAGGATTCCTGATGGGCGAGGCCGCCGGGAAGGAAGATGTGGATGATGCCCTGGGCGACGGCCTCGTGTTTGCCGTAGGTCTTGGTCGCGGCCTGCGCCTGGTTCCGGAGAAACTGCGGAAGCGTGAGTCCGATGCCTCCTAGCAGGCCGACGTAGAAGAACTCGCGGCGGGACGAGTAACGCTCAAGGGGATTGCCGGGGCATTTCGGGTTCATGATCGTGAGGGTGCGGGTCGCAAAACGTGGCTACGGGAACGCCCGGTTGTTCATTTCAAAAATCATGATTCTTTCACCTTCAGGGTTGGCGTGACAGGAATTTTGATTTAGATCCCTCGGCGATGGAAGTGCCGCCAACGCAAGGATTCAAACCGGGAAAGCTGATCGGCAGTGGTGGATGCGGGCGTGTGTATCAGACGCAGGACGAGAATGGCGGGGCGTGTGTGATCAAGGTCTTCGATGCGGATGCGATTTCCAAACGGCTTCTCGCCAAGATGACGGAGCGGCTGCAATCCGGCGGCTGGCCAAGTGGATTGATGCCACTTGTCGCTGCGGACCTGGAGGGCAAGCGGCCGTTCTGGGTGACGCCACTGGTGGCTGGACTCGAGGCGGGAAGCGATCCGTTGCCGCGGACCCTGCAGACATGGCTTGGCGAACACCCGGGAACGTATTCGTGGAAACTGGTCAGGTCGCTTGCCCGCGCGCTGGCCCAGATGCACGAGCGGCGGGTGGCTCACGGAAACCTGAAGCCGGGCAATGTGTTTTTCGCCGACGATGGCGAGGTGCTGTTAAGCGACTGGACCATGGGGAACCTACCCGGAGCGGCCCGCTTCACTTTCACGGACGCGGTTCTCTATCAGTCTCCGGAACAGCTCAGGAATCCGACCGGCTATCTGGACGAGGAAGGCTACCGGTGGGATGTATTCGCGTTCGGCGTGCTGGCCTATCGGATACTCACCGGCTTGTTCCCGCGCTGTCATGAGACGTTCAACTTCGTGGCTCCGGAGGCGGGGGAAACCCGGCGCGAGGGGATCCAGGCGGATCTTGGAAAAATCGCCCGCAATCTCGAGAACCAGCCCGTCGTGACCTGGCCGGATGAATCGCAGAACGAACTGGAAACCGGATTCCGGTCGTGGATCGACCGGTGTCTGCCATTGGATCCGGACAAGCGGCCGTTCACGATGACGGAAGTGGCGAACGGTTTTGCCGAACTGGAACGCAAAGGAGCCCTTGAAGCGGAGCGCGAATCGCTGATGGACCAGCGCCGTGCCGCCGAGCGGCGTTCGTGGCGGTTCTTGTTCTGCGCGGGCGGGGCGGCCGCCGCGGCCATGGTGCTGGGTGGATTATGGCACCTGGCAGGCGCGCAGTTGGAGAACGAGCGGAGTGGGCGCGAGCAGACCGTGCGTGAGCTCAATGCCGCGACGGAGGCCGCGGTGGCATCCAGGCAAGAGGCCGAAGTGAAAATGACGGAAGCCCAGCAGGCGCTGACTTACGAACGCGAGTTGTCCCTCGCGCGGTTGGAGGCTTCCCGGCTGATCGGTGACCGTTTGTTCGCGTGGGCGATGGAAAAGGGAAACCGCCTGCTGCCGCCACTCGATGGCCGGGAGCTGCGGTTGAAGCGGTTGGAGCGGTATTTCGAGGATTTTCTCACCCGCACGGCGAACATCGATTCGCTGGCCGACGAGCGGGCGAGGGTCCGCCTGCAATTGTCCGAAGTCTCGCTGGCCGCCGGAGACGCGCCGATGGCGAGCAAGCGGCTCACACTGGCGCTCAAGGCGTGGGCGAACCTGCCGATGGACGCCGAGTTGAAATTCCGGCTGGCTACCAACGCTCTTCTGTTAGCGCTGCTCCAGCAGTCCACCGGCGACGCCGAGGCGGGCTCCTCCTTCATCGCCGCGCGGAAGGCGCTCGAGGAGGTGCCAGAAAGCGAGGTGGACACGGACCGGCTGCACCAGCTGATGGCCGTTCTCGACTATCAGGAGGCGAAACTGCTGGCGGCGCAGGGCGAGGATACCAAGGCCCTCGCGCAGCTGATGCGGGCGACCCAGACGCTCAACTGGATCGCCGACCAGCGTCCGGACGCGGCGATCCTGCGGTCCGAACTTGCCGCCTGTTATCTATCATCCGCGACGATTCTCGAGGGCATGGGCAGCCTGGGAGACGCCCGCGAGGTGCGCGCTCTGGCTTCGGTGGAATTCGTGAAACTGCTCAAGGACAATCCCCAGGATTTCGCGCTGCGACTCGACCTCGCCGGTTGTTACGGGGCGATGGCGGAGTCCGCCGTGCTTTCCGGCGACATCGTGGGCGCGGAATCGATTTCCAAGGAAGCGATGAAACTGCTCGATCAACTCGTCGTGGAGCAACCGGACAACGCGGAAGCGGTTTCGCGAAAAGCCTCCCAACTCGGTCTGCGTGCCGGAATCCAGCGCGACCGGGGACTTTCTTCGGAAGCCATGGCGGACTACAACGCCGGCATCCGGATGCTTGAAGCGATCCGCGCGTCCGCTCCTGGCAACGCGATGGTTTCCTATCGTCTCGCCCTGTTGTGGTGGCAAAAGGGCCGGATGCTCGGCATGGCTGGCCAGCGCAGCGAGGAAATCGCATTGATCCGCAAGGCCGGGGATTTGCTCCGGCACCTGGAGACCGACACCTCGTCCACCGGTCCGCGGCCCGAGCAGTTGCAGAGCGCCGGAGCCTATCTGTTGGGCGACCTGGGACACGCGCTCCAGCTTTCCAACCAGAAGGACGAGGCGATTCGCGCATTCTCCGATGCCGTGGCCCTGTGGGAGGGACTGGTGAAGTCGAGACCCCAAAGCGAGGAATTCAGCGAGGGACTCGAGTGGTGCCGTCAGCGTGTGGAAGATCTCCGGTGATCCGGCCGGGTGGTTAGGGGCGGGAGGCGAACTCGAGCGCCCGTTTTTTCATCTGGTTCGCCATCAGGTTCAAGGCATTCGCACGGGTGGGAGCGAGATGCTCCTTCAACCCGGTGCGGTCCACGAAGCTCATGTCCGCGGTCAGGATGTGGTCGGGCGTCTCGCCATCCAGCACCCGGACGAAGAGGGCGATCATGCCCTTGGTGATGAGCGAGTCCGAATCCGCCGTGTAGTGGACTTTGCCGCCGTGGAAATCCGCGTCGAGCCAGACTTGCGATTGGCAGCCTTTGATGAGGTGTTCCGGAGTCTTCGCTGTCCCGGCCATAGGGCTGAGTTTTTTGCCGAGGCCGATGACGTATTCGTAACGCTCCGTCCAATCCTGAAAAAGGGCGAGTTCCTCGATGAGAAGCTCCTGTTTGTCTGCGATGCTCATGCTTGGCGGGATTGGAACGCGGGATCCGCCCCGCCGCAAGTCCTGATCAAGTCGCGGGAGCGAGTCTTTGGAGGAGGAGAGCGGAGATGAAGGCGAGCGGAGGGATGGCGAAACAGGCGATCGCGGAGGGATTCCAGTCATACTGCATCGAGTTCATGCCTTGAATCATCGGCAGCATGAGGACCCAGTCCAGCAGTGGAATGCCCGCCAGCAGTCCGGAGACATAAGCGGGAATCGGTTTGCGCTTCATTGTCACGCAGAACAGCAACCACATGCCGTAGGGGAGAAACCGTCCCCAAAGAAGAACCGTTTCTGAAATCCAATGGAACGGGCAACTCATGATGATGGCGGCGATCACGAGCAGACATTTTGATAGAACGGTCGCGCCGAGGGGGGGGGCTGTCATCGATTCATATCTCGCGCTCAGCGACAGTCCCATGATGTAGCAGAAAAGTCCGGCGGCCGCACACCCGCCCACCATCAGCTGTGTCGTTTCCTGAAATGGTTTGAAATCCGTTTCCGGGAAACAGTCCATCACTCCCAGCATTCCCATCACCGGTAACAGTGCCCGGCACAAACCCATCGGAACGACCGACCACGGCGTCCGTTTGTGGGAGTAAGTGTAAAGGCAAACGCACGCTGCAATTCCCGCCGCCGCCATGCCACTGTTGTGGTCCGCCGTTGTTGCCAGGAGGATGCCCAGCATTCCAAGAATCGTCGCGATTACGAGATAGAGAGAGGGCGGGAAGAGGCCCCGTGGAAGCGCCCGCTCCGGTCTGCGCTCCGCATCCCACTTGCGGTCCGCCCAGTCGTTCAGGAAATTTCCGGATACGTACAACGTCACTCCCGCCGCCACGAGATTCCCAGCCACGCTCCAAGGAATCATTGGAACTTCCGATGCTGCAACCAACGTGCCGAGCGCCACTCCCACCCACACATTGCTCACCACGCTCGGGACATTCGCCACCCGGGCGGTCGACAGCAGCGCATGGAGTTTTCCGGATCGGTTCATCGGCCCCGGCAGCATGGGGTGAAAGCCACGGAACCCGCAAAAAGAAACAACCCGCATGTTGGGAATTATTACGGGATGGCAAAATATGCGCAGTCCATGGCGGGAAGTCGGTAGTTCGACCACGACCTCGCAGGCACAGTCGCCTCGCAACGTGAAACTAAAAACCACCATGAAACCATTCATCAGCTCACTTGGCGCCTTCGGGCTTTTCAGTTCGATCGCTCTCGCCGGCACGACGGTTCCCGATATGGCCGCCCCGGCCCCGGTTGCCTCCAGCGACGGATTCGCCCAAGCCCGCCGCCCGATCAGCAATCCCACGCTCTTCGACCTCGCGTTGCCAACGACGAACGTCCACCCGATTTTCCTCTATCATACCCTGCCGGATCAAGTCAGCTCCACGCTTGGACAGCTCGACGTCGGCGGTCATGTGGAACTCTACGCCCTTCAGGCGGAGTTCGCGATCAACGAGCGCTTGTCGATCGTCGCCACCAAGGACGGTTACGTGGAAATGCGGCCCGATGCGACTCTCAGCAAACAAGGCGGCTGGGCGAATCTCGGCGCGGGCGTGAAATACGCCTTCATCCTCGATCCCGTAGCGCAGACCGCTCTCAGCGGCTCGATGACCTTCGAACTCCCCACCGGTAACAGCGATGTCTTCCAGGGTGAAGGCGACGGCGCGATCAACCTGCTGGTTTCCGGCTTGAAACTCGTCGACAACTGGCAGTTCGCTGGTGGTCTCGGATTCCAGATCCCATTCTCCGACGAACAATCCACCGAAGGCTGGATGAGCGCCCACGTCAGTTATGAAGTATGCTCATGGTTCATCCCGCTCGTGGAGGTAAACTGGTTCCACGTTCTTGATGCAGGAAATGGCACCGGCAACTTCCCCTCGCAGGTCGGCGGACTGGTTCCCGCCGTCATCGAATTCGAGGGCGGCGATCTCTTCAATATCGGTGCCGACAACGCGAACGAAAACCGCGATTTTGTTTCCGCCGCGTTCGGTTTCCGCTCGCGCATCACCGATAGCATCGACGTGGGCGCTGCTTACGAAATCCCGCTGACACACGAGAGCGACAGCCTGATGGAGTCGCGCGTGACCGTCGACCTGGTGTGGAAATTCTGATTTCTCAGGGAAAAGTTGAAATGTGTCGAAGCCCGGAGCGGGTTGCTGCTCCGGGCTTTTTGATTTCTATTCCCCCACATAACTCAGCAGCAATGCCAGCGCCGCGCGGATCGAGTCCAGCGAGGCCGTCTCGCTCGCGCTGTGATAGCCGGTCTTCGGGATCTGCATCGTCGCAAAAGTTCATTGACGCTTTTCCGCCTGTTTGTTGTCTTCTGTGGGCGGCGTCCATCCGCCGGGCGTTTGTATTGCCAGGTTTTCATTCATCCCACCGGTTCTACAGCGAAGGTGTGGGCAATCGAGTATCGATTAGGCAGTCTTGAACAGGAACTCCCCTACCCATGAAAGCCCTCCTCCTTCTGGCACTTTTGACCGTGCCAGTCTCCGCTCAGGTCTCGGTAACTGCCACCGCTGGCACGGCTGGACCCGTTAGCTACACGACACTCAAGGGAGTCTTTGATGCCATCAATGCCGGCACCCATCAAGCGGCGGTGACCGTGGCGATCACGGGCGATACCACGGAGACGGCATCGGCTGTGCTCAACGCCAGCGGCTCCGGGGCGGCCAGTTACACTTCGGTCTCCATCTCGCCTGTCGGCGGCACGGCCCGCACCATCAGCGGCAGCCTCTCTGGTGCTCTCATCAAGTTGAACGGAGCGGACAACGTGACACTGGATGGCTCACTCAACGGCACCTCATCGCGCGACCTGATCTTAAGGAATACTGCTTACCAGTTTCCCACAGTGATCGCATTGGCAAGCTTGGGGGCCGGTCTGGGGGCGACCCATAATGTGATTAAGAACTGCAATATCAGTACCGGCGTTCCCGCTGGCGTCGGCTATGGCATCTCTATCGGCGGCAGCACTCCGGGTACCCAGGGGCCGGATAATGACAACGTCACTATCCAGAACAACGCCATTACCATGGCTCCCACCGGCATTTATGCCGCAGGCACGTCTTCGATGAGCTCCGGCGGGAATGACAACCTTTCCATCAGCGGCAATAGCATTGATTTCAATTCGACTTTGCCCGCTATCGGGATTCGGTTGGGCTGTGCTTTGAACAGTATCGTGAGTCAGAACACAGTCAGTATACAAACCACGGACTATGCGGCGCCCGTCGCAATCTCACTGGAAACGGGCTTTGTCTCATCATCGGTGACGCGAAATACCATCACCAAGATTCGGAACAAGAACGTGAATGGCTATAGCGGCCGTGGGATCACCGTGGGAACTGGCACAGCTGCGAGTGCGCTGACCATCGCCAACAACCTCATTTTTGGGCCTCTTCCGCCAAATCCGTGGGTGAGACTACGACCTAACCACCGCGAAGCGGCGTGCCTCTCTTGAAAGTTGTCCACGACAGGCCGATTCGAGAATGGGACTGAAACTCGTCGGAGAAGCGGACTGTTGTGGGCAACTT
>JBGSTM010000006.1:0-8917 GCA_041736495.1 Akkermansiaceae bacterium | reverse complement strand
TCTGATTCTCACGCCGCTGGGAATCGAGATTTTCCCGTTTTTCCGGCCGGCCGAGGGCATGCGGCTGGTGCTCTGGCAGGAAGTGGACCACGCGGAGGTGGATGATAGGACAACCCGCCTCACCCTGCACCACGATGCGGGAAAATCCTCGGGCATCCATCTTTCGCTCACCCCGATTCGCGCGGACCGGCGGACCTTGCTTGCCAAGGCGGTGCTCGGCCGTCTATCTCCGCCCCTCAACAACGGTTGAAAAATTTATGCGTCCCCATTCCCGACAAATTCTCACGGTCGAAGAAACCTTCGGCCAAAACGGCTGGCATTGCGAACTCGTCGAAGGCCGAGACGTGCTGCGGGCCGGATTCGACGCCCACCACACGCGGATCGACCTCATCGCCCAGGCATTTCCACAGTTGAACGCGCTCGTCGTCGTCTCGGAATCCCCGATGCCGCTCGACGAAGAACACCTGCCGCCGGTGCTGGAACTGCTCGCCCGAGCGAACAAACAACTCACGCTCGGTGGTTTCGAATACGATCTGGACCGCGAATACCTGGTTTTCCGCACCACCAATCTGTTCGAGCGGGAAAAATACGACAGCGACATCATTTCCTCGATGGTCCACTGCGCCATCGCCGAGCTCGACCGGATCACGCCCTACGCCGCCATCGTGCGCGACACGCCCGGCGATCTGTTGGACGACCTCGACCTCGTCCGCCTGCTGATGCGCGAAGACATCATCCCACCGGTGCCGGGCGAAGAAGAGGAGGAGTATTAGGCAGCCCGGACCGCGAGTCTCCGGACTCGCTGCGAAAGGGGTGCCAAAGCGAAGCGGCTGCGGCTCCATCCTTTGACGATACTCTCTCGGGCGAGTCCGGAAACTCGCGGTCCATGATAGAACTCGACCAGCCGCCATGAAGCCGGTAGTCCCAAGGCAAATGAAATCCCTTGCCTGGTCGCTGCTTCTCACCGTTCCGGTTCTCGCCCACGAAGCCGACCGATGGGAGCTGACCCTGGAAAGCGGTTACACCTGGCAGGTCGGTACCTGGACGGAGATCGACTATGAAATCGTTCCCACCCAGCTCACCCTGCGCTCCCCGATCGTCTGGACACTTTGGGAAGGTCAGGAAGGGGCGAAACTGCTCGTCAGACACCGGCTGTCCGCGCTGCTGGAAACGATCACCGAAGGACCGGAAAGCTACTATCTGGGCCTGGCGGCGGCCCCCTCGGTCGAATACTGGTTTCCCTCACAGAAGACTTCCGCGTTTTTCTCCATCGGCGGCGGCTTCGGCTGGACCGACAGCGCCGCCGGCCAACAGGCGTTGGGCCAGGATTTCACCTTCAACTGGTTCATGCAGCTCGGCCTGCGACAAAAAATCACCGAAAACCTCTCGCTGCTCGGCGGCCCCTACTATCAGCACCTCTCCAACGCTGGCGCCACGGATCCGAATCCGGCCGTGGACGCGCTCGGCTTCACGGTCGGACTCGGCTGGACGTTCTAACCATCAACGGCCCATCCACCCGCCGTCGACGACGAGGATCTCGCCATGCACGTAGCGGGACGCCTCGCTGGCGAGGAAAACAACGGGGCCCTTGAAATCGGAGCTCTCGCCCCAGCGGCCTGCCGGAATGCGGGCGAGGATCTGCTGGCTGCGCACCGGGTCTTCCCGCAGCGCTTCGGTGTTGTCGGTGGAAATGTAACCCGGAGCGATGGCGTTCACATTCACGCCCTTCGACGCCCACTCGTTGGCGAGAGCTTTTGTCAGCTGGCCGATGCCGCCTTTCGACGCCGCGTAGCCGGGGACGGTTAGGCCGCCTTGGAATGTCAGCAACGAAGCGGTGAAAATGATTTTTCCGCTGCCGCGTTCGATCATTTTCGCGCCAATGTCGCGGCTGAGCAGGAACTGCGCGTTGAGGTTCACGTCGATGACTTCGAACCACATGTCGTCAGGATGTTCGGCGGCGGGCTTGCGTTTGATGGTGCCCGCGTTGTTGACGAGGATGTCCGGCACGCCTTTCTCCGCCATGACCTGGGCGGCGAAGCCTTTCACCGCCTCGCGGTCGGAAAAGTCACACTGATAGGAAGTGAACTTCCGTCCGAGAGCGGTGACGGCTTTTTCAATCGCGCTGCCCGCTTCAAGGCTGGCGCTGACGCCGATGATGTCGGCACCCGCCTCGGCGAGGCCTTCCGCCATGGCGAAGCCGATGCCGCGCTTGCAACCGGTGACGAGTGCGGCTTTTCCGGTGAGATCGAAGGGATTCATGATTTATTCCGATATGTGGGAATCAAGAATTTAGTTTGTTAGCGAAGCTCCGCGATTTCCACGCGGTCCATGTCGGTGAACGCCTGGTTCTCCCCACCCATCGCCCAACAGAACCGGTAGCTGGCGGTGCCACAACCGGTGTGGATCGACCACGGCGGCGAGAGCACGACCTGGCGGTCGGCGACCCACAACGGTCGGGTTTCCTGCGGCTGGCCCATCATGTGGAGCACCCGGTGCGCGGCGGGCACGTCGAAATAACAATACACCTCGCTGCGGCGATCGTGGGTGTGGCACGGCATGGTGTTCCAGATGCTGCCGGGCTTGAACTCGGTGAAGCCCATGACCAGCTGGCAGCTCTTGATGCCGGCTTCGTGGATGTATTGGAAAATGGTGCGCTCGTTGCACTCGTCGTTGCTGCCGAGCTCCACGCGGTTCGCGTCGGCGCGGGTGGCCTTCACTGTCGGGTGGGTCGTGTGGGCCGGATAGCTGACCAGATAGAAAACCGCGGGCGATGCACCGGAGGCGCTTGCAAAGGAGATTTCCTTGCTGCCACGGCCGATGTAGAGGCAGTCGTGCTTGGCGATTTCATAAACGGTGCCGTCCACCGTCACGGTGCCGGCTTCTCCGAAATTGAGAATCCCGAGTTCGCGGCGCTGGCAGAAGAAATCCGCCTTGAGCGCATCGTCGTTTCCGAGATCGAGCGCGCCATCCGTCGGAATGACGCTGCCGACCACCGCGCGGTCGAGATCGGTGTAGACGAGATTGATTTCGCCGCTGGTGAAAAGCTCGTCGAGGAGAAAGGAGGCGCGCAGTTCCTCCGTATCGAGCACCGCTGTTTCGCGGGAGGATGGCATCAATCGTGTTTCCATGGTAATTATTATATTTCGTAAGTCGATCATGCAGCGCCTGGTCGGTTGCCGCCAATTCCGCCGTGGATTTTCCTTTGATCCGGCGGGCCGCCATTCTTCATTGCACCCGTTCCGTGGCAACCGGAATCTCAGTTTCCACGTTTAGCACACTCAAAACAAACCCCATGCACGCCGCCATCGCCTCCCGTCTCCACCACCTCGGAAAACCCGCATTGATCCTGCTTGCGACGATTTCCCCGCTGTTTGCGGCCGATCCCACCCCGGCGGCTATCCTCACCGACATGAAGCGGGTGGCCGACTGGCAGATCGCCAATCCCTCCAAGCACAAGGTCCACGACTGGACGCAGGCACCGTTTTTCCTCGGCCTCACCAACCTGCACCAGGTTTCCGGCGACGCCCGCTACCTCGAAGCGGCCGATTCCTTTGGAAAACAACTCGCCTATGGCCCCGGTCCCCGCGTGACCCACGCTGACGACCACGCCGTCCTGCAGACATGGCTGGAAATGCACCGCCTCGACAAGGACCCGGCGAAAACCGCCCCGAGCATCGCCCACTTCGACAAGGTCACCGCAGCCCTCGCGAACGAAACCCCGAAATCCATCTCCGGCGGCTCCTTCACCTGGTGCTGGTGCGACGCGCTCTTCATGTCGCCCCCCGTGTGGGCGAATCTATCACAAATCACCGGCGATCCGAAATACTTCGAATGGGCCGACCGCGAATGGTGGACCACCACTGATGTGCTCTACGACCCCACGCATCATCTCTACTACCGCGACAACAAGTTCTTCACCAAGCGCAGCCATACCGGGAAAAAAGTCTTTTGGGCCCGCGGCAACGGCTGGGTCGTCGGCGGCTTGATCCACGTACTCGACTATCTGCCGGCCGACCATCCGTCGCGCCCGAAATACCTTGGTCTCTACCACGACATGATGCACGCGCTACTCAAGCTCCAGAACCCCGACGGCCTCTGGCGCACCAGCCTGCTCGACCCGCAGGATCCCAAGGGCGAATCGTCCGGCACCGCGTTTTTCACCTACGCCATGGCCTGGGGCATCAACCGCGGCCTCCTCCCGGCCGAGACCTTTAAACCCGCAGTCATGAAGGGTTACCAGGCCCTTGCGAACAACATCCAGCCAACCGGCATGATGGGATTCATCCAGAAAATCGGCGAGGCCCCCGACAACCTGGAAACCGGAGCCGACTCGACCGAAGTCTATGGCTCCGGCGCGTTCCTACTCGCGGGTTCGGAACTCGTCCGCCTGCTCGATCCCTCGAAACGCCGCACCGACGTGGCAAAATTTGACGGCGTGAAACTTCCCGAAGTCTTCATGCCCGCCACGCCGCGCGCTTTTGCCCGCTTCGTGCCCGAGCGGAAGGATGACTTCGCCTGGGAAAATGACCTCGTCGCCTTCCGCACCTACGGCCCCGCCCTCCGCCCCGGTCCGGAAAACAGCGGCATCGACTGTTGGTTCAAGCGCGTCCCTTACCCGATCGTCGACAAGTGGTACATCGAAGACCGTCTCAGGCTGCCTTACGGAAAAGTCAGCAAACCCTATCACGACGACCAGGGCGAAGGCTACGACGTCTATAAAGTCGGCGACACCCGTGGCTGCGGCGGCATCTCCGTCTGGGCGGACGGCAAGCTTCACAACTCCGACACCTTCATCGCCCACCGCGTGATCGAAAACACCCCCGAGCGCATCGCCTTCGAGCTCGACTACGCCAGCGACCTGAATGGAAAAGTCCTCCGCGAGACCAAGCGCATCACGCTGATCATGGGTCAGCGCCTTTTCCAAAGCGACTCGCGCCTCACCCTCGACGGCAAACCCGCCGCCAGGCTGGAAGTCGCAATCGGCCTCACCCCGCAGGTGAAAGACAGCAAGCCGGTGTTTTCTCCCAAGTCCGGCATCATGATGCTGTGGGAAAAATTCGACGGTTACGGATTCGGCAGCGGGGTGGTCATCGATCCTTCACGCGTGGTCAAAATGATTTCCCACACCGACGCCGCAGGCCAACCGCAGGCACTCTGCCTCGCCCGCACCGACGAGAACGGAGCAATCCGCTGGTTCTCCGGCTTCGGCTGGGAAGGCCAGGGCGAAATCACCACCCAGGAAAAGTGGACGGCCTATCTGAAAACCTTCGCCGCGAAATTCATCAAGAAGCCTTACGCGGAAGATGCTTCCTTCAAGGTCCACACGCTCGACGCGCCGGCCGCGCCCGCCGAGCCAGCACCGTCAGCGAATTGACCCCGGGAGGCGGTTGACACCCCCAGTCTTGACAGCCCCCCCTGCGGAAAGCAGATTTCCGCCCGTTTCTTCCGCTGTCATCAAAAATCCCTGATTTATCAGGCTTTCCAGGGCAATTCCGGATCGATTCGTCCACCTATTTTCCCGATTCACCACCTTGCGCGGTGACTTGGCATGCCTAATTTCGATTTCCTCAATGACCTCAATGCCCACATCGCAGACATCCCCATTTGGTTGGCCTGAACCCCAAGGCCTTTGGCATCCATCGCGTGAGAAAGATGCCTGCGGCGTCGGCTTCATC
This sequence comes from Akkermansiaceae bacterium, assembly GCA_041736495.1. Taxonomy (GTDB): domain Bacteria; phylum Verrucomicrobiota; class Verrucomicrobiia; order Verrucomicrobiales; family Akkermansiaceae; genus Luteolibacter. The sequence goes on along the minus strand of JBGSTM010000006.1, from coordinate 3,242 downwards.
GCCCATTTGAAGGGGAAACGGTCGCATGACATCATCGTGAAAACCCTCACGATGAACAACCAGATGGACCACCGCGGCGCGAGTGGCTCCGATCCGGCCACCGGAGACGGCGCGGGGATTTTCACCCAGATGCCGGACAAGTTCCTGCGTCGGGAAATGGCGAAAAAGGGAATCGAACTGCCGCCAGAGGGTGATTATGGCTCCGGCTGCGTGTTTTTCTCGCCCGAAGCTTCGGTCCGCGAGGTCGCGATGCAGGTGTTCGAACTTGTCGTCCGCGAGGAAGGTCAAAAGTTCCTCGGCTGGCGCACGGTGCCGGTGAAGAGTGAACTCCTCGGCAAAACCTCCGGCCGCTACGAACCGGTCATCAAGCAGATTTTCATCGGAAAAAGTGCCAACATCACCGACCCGATGGCTTTCGAGCGCAAGCTTTACGTCATTCGCAAGCGTGTAGGCGCATGGATCCGCAACAACGAGGTGCCCAACCAGTTCCGCGACGTCCATGGCACCAAGGGAAACTCCTTCCCCGGCGCGGACTATCATTACGTCACCGGCCTCTCCGCCCGCACGATGGTGTATAAGGGCATGCTCACGCCCTGCCAGCTTTCAACTTATTTCCCGGATCTTCTCGACCCGGATTACGAATCGGCGCTGGCGCTGATGCACACCCGTTTCTCGACCAATACCTTTCCGAGCTGGTCGCGCGCACATCCTAACCGCTTTATCGCCCACAACGGCGAGATCAACACGGTCATGGGCAATGCGAACTTCATGAAAGCCCGCCAGGCGCTCTGCCAGTCGGACCTTTTCGGAACGGAAATCGAAAACATTTTCCCGGTCATCAACGAGGACGGCTCGGACTCCGCGCGTTTCGACAATGCCCTGGAATTCATGCACTACGGCGGTTACGACCTGGTCCATGCCATGATGATGATGATTCCCGAGCCATGGGAACGCCATACCATGATGGATGAGGACAAAAAGGCGTTCTATGAATTCCACGCCTGCATGATGGAACCATGGGATGGCCCGGCCTCCATCACGTTCTCCGACGGCCAGCAAATCGGTGCCGTGCTCGACCGCAACGGTCTCCGCCCGAGCCGCTATTATGTCACCGATGACGACCTCGTCATCATGGCTTCCGAAGTCGGTGTCGTGCCGGATCTCGACCCGCTGACGATCGTCGAAAAAGGCCGCCTGCGTCCCGGCAAAATGTTCCTCGTGGACATGAAGGAAGGGCGCATCGTCCCCGATGAGGAAGTGAAAAAGCGCGTCTATTCCGCCAAGCCTTACAAACAGTGGCTGTCCGAAAACCGCATCACACTCAAGGACCTGCCTGCCGCCAGCTCGCCCAAGAAAATCGAGCCGGACCGCATCCTCGAGCGCCAGCTCGCGTTTGGCTACACCTACGAGGATCTCCGCATGCTGCTCGGGCCGACGGCGTCGACCGGCGTCCAGCCGATTTCTTCGATGGGCAACGACACGCCTCTCGCCGTGCTCTCCAGCAAGCCGAAGCATCTCTATCAATATTTCAAACAGATCTTCGCCCAGGTCACCAATCCGGCACTCGACTGTATCCGCGAGGAGCTCGTCACTTCGACGGAAACCTTTCTTGGTTCCGAGGGTAACCTGCTCGCTCCCGGCCCGAAAAGCTGCCGCATGATCCGGCTCGACAGCCCGTTGATTGACAACGAGGCGCTTGCGCAACTCCGGGAGATCGAGGTGGACGGCTTCAAAGCCACCACCATCGACGCCATTTTCCCCGCCAACCAGGATGGCGGTGGACTCGAAGCCGCGTTCGACAAAATCTGTGCCGCCGCGGATGCAGCCATCGCCGAAGGATTCAATCTGCTCATCCTTTCCGATAGAAACATCGACAAGGGCCACGCCGCGATTCCGACGCTGCTTCTGATGGGCGGCATCCACCATTACCTCGTCCGCAAGGGCACGCGCACGCTCGTCTCGATCATCCTCGAAACCGGTGAGGCCCGCGAGGTTCATCATTTCTCGACGCTCATCGGCTACGGTGCGGACGCGATCAACCCCTACATGGCCTTCGAATCCATCCACAAGATGATCGAAGACGACATGCTCGATATCACCCTCGAAAAGGCGACTTACAACTTCCTCAAGGGCTCGATCAAAGGCGTCGTGAAAACCATGGCCAAGATGGGAATTTCCACCGTCGCGTCCTACCGCGGCGCGCAGATTTTCGAAACCATCGGTCTCGCCACTGACCTGGTGAACAAGTTCTTCTGCGGCACGTCCAGCCGTTGCGAAGGCTCTGACATCGATGAAATCGCCGAAGAAGCACTCATCCGCCACCGCCAGGCATTCCCTGACAGGCGCATCGAGTCCGAGGAAGCCGCGCTCGACACCGGCGGCGTCTATCAATGGCGCAGCGATGGCGAATACCACCTCTTCAACCCGGAAACCATCCACCTCCTGCAGAAGGCCACCCGCACTGGCAGTTACGACGTTTTCAAGCAGTATGCGAAGAAGGTGAACGACCAAAGCGAGAACCTCTCCACCCTGCGCGGCCTGATGAAGTTCCGCAGCAACCGGACTCCGGTGCCGATCGACGAGGTGGAATCCATCGAAGCGATCACCAAGCGTTTCAAAACCGGTGCCATGTCCTGGGGCTCGATCTCCAAGGAAGCCCACGAAACCCTCGCCATCGCGATGAACCGCATTGGTGGCAAGTCGAACACCGGCGAAGGCGGCGAAGACGCGGAACGCTACATCCCGATGGAAAACGGCGACAGCAAGCGCTCCGCCATCAAACAGGTCGCCTCTGGCCGCTTCGGCGTCACCGGCGAATACCTCGTCAACGCCGACGAAATCCAGATCAAGATTTCCCAAGGTGCCAAGCCCGGCGAAGGCGGCGAGCTCCCCGGCTCCAAAGTCTATCCGTGGATTGCCAAAGTCCGCTACTCCACTCCCGGAGTCGGCCTCGTGTCCCCTCCCCCGCACCACGACATCTACTCGATCGAGGATCTATCGGAGTTGATTCACGACCTGAAAAACGCCAACACCCGTGCCCGCATCAACGTGAAGCTGGTGGCGGAAGTCGGCGTCGGAACCATCGCCGCCGGTGTCGCCAAGGCCCACGCGGACGTGATTCTCATCTCCGGCCACGACGGCGGAACCGGCGCATCGCCGTCCTCCTCCATCTTCAACGCCGGTGCCCCATGGGAACTCGGCCTCGCAGAGACCAACCAAATCCTCCTTCTCAACGACCTCCG
>JBGSTM010000002.1:0-2919 GCA_041736495.1 Akkermansiaceae bacterium | reverse complement strand
TGCAATCGTTTTTGCCTTTGCAGTCGTGCTTGGTGTCTGCGGCCATGATGTTGATGCTGGTCTTGCCGAGACCGGTGATGGTCTGGCCGGACTTGGCGTTGGTGGAGCTGGCGAAGCCGGCTTCAGTGGAACCTTGGGTTGCGGCGGCGGTGGCTGCACTGCCGAGGAAGAGTCCTGCGAGAGCGGCGGCGGCGATTGATTGATTTAGTTTCATACTTTCTTAGTTTTTATTGGTTCTGTTTTGTCGGTTCGGGCGGAATGCGGGAATTGGCGACATAGTTGAGTCGCTTGGAAGCGAAAAACATTAACAACGATTTTCCCAAACCTGTCTGTATTGGCGAGAAGTGGTTGGATTTGACTCCTGATCACTCATTTTCCGGCGGCATTCCCGCGCATGAGTTTGGCCTGGAAGATTGAACCATCTCGGATTCCGCTGAGGTCTGAACCGATGGTAGAAAGTGTTCCGGCGATTCTCTGATCAAATAGTTTTCCCCACTCGGATTTATTCATCGAGCACATCGACACCGCCTCCCACGATCCGTCGTCCCGCCGGATGGCACCTTTGAAGACACAGCCGTCCAGCCGCGCTTGCACGGTGGGATCAGTCGGTGCGGAGGCGACTTGTTCGGAGTTCATGAAATTGTGCATGTAGATGCTCGTGACTTGCGCAGCGCCACGCAGCCAGCGCATCACAATCCGCCATGGCCAGATACCCATAAAGATCAAGCGCACGGCATGAACCAGCAGGTTGGCCATCAGCAGGGGGCGTCGCACGAGTGCTCCGGCGAGCCTGTAAGGTAGCGTGTCCTCGGTACCTGGGGCGAGAGAGATCCCACCGATGGCATCCAACAGACTGCTGAAAAGCCGTGTTGATTTCCCGTCGCCCGGTAGCAACGGGAGGTTGCCAATGTCGGAACCCGCCGCGAGCAATGGAGCCCAGCTATTACAGTCCGCGTGACCGAACTGCACGGCGTCACGCTTCAACGGCAGTCCTGTGCCCTCGCGGATTCTCTCCCATACGAGTTCCGGCATCACTGGCTCGCCGGACATGATGGTGCGGCCGGTATCCGCTTCGGGGAGAAAGGCGAGCATGCGCCAGACGGCGGCGCGTTCCGGAGTGGCGAGAAACCAGCGCAGCACTTCCGGCACGTCTGCTAGATTGTTTCGTGTCACAGTGAAGGTCATCGCGAACCGCAAGGCGATTCCGGTTTTGCGCTGGGTTTCCAGAGCGAGTTGGGTGAAGGCCTCGCGCACCGGGTGGAGATCCGCTTCGGACTTTGCGGCGCGGATGGGAAACCCGCGCCGACCGGCCTGTGTGGTGTCGATATGCACGGACACCTCGCGCAGGCCGCCTTCCAGGATCAGGCGCTCCAGAAAATCGGGCTGTTCAATGAGCGTTTGGCCATGGGTCATCAGGATCGGCACCAGCCCCGAATCAACCGTCAGACGGACGATTTCTATCAACTCGTCAGGCCGCCCGGCCCGCCAATAGGCATCAGCTACATCGCCGCCGGTGATTTGGAAGCCGCCGCCGGGGCCTAGCAGCTTTCGGTTGGCTGCAATTTGTCCGCGCATTTCCGCCATCGTTGGCAAGGGAACGCGATTGGCGTTTTCCGGCAGATAACAGTGAGTGCAGTGAAACGAGCAATAGCTGGCTCCGGTCGTGAATCCGCAATGGGTGAACTGTCGTCCGGATACCTGTGACGGCGTCCGCAATTCTGCGGGAAGTCCGCTCCATCTGCCTGCTACAGCGGCGCGTTTCTCCGGATCAATCGGGTGGAGAAATGCACGCAACCGCTTTCTCCATCCCACTTTCGGGTGGCGGCGAAACGTTGGCTCGGGAGCCATGTCGCTCACAGCCGTTGCTCCTCGATGTCATAGACATCGAACCAGACATAGACCGGTCGGTTTTTGCGGATGAACTGCGGGATGTAGCCTTCGAGGAATAGTTGGAGTTCCGGTGACATGTCGCAAGGGCGTGTGTGGCGTATCTTATTGTTCCAGGCGATGCGCTCGGTCTCGTCCTTGATCTTCGAGGTCGCGGTGATCCATTCGGCGACTTCGGAATCGGTGGCTCCGGTGGCGACGAAGTTTTGAAAATCGCCGGAGTCGATACCGGTGAAATCCAGGAAGGTTCGGTCGAGTGGGCAATCGTAGTGATACTCACCAGTCGTTCCGGCAAGCACGGCGCGGCACTTGTCGAGGGTGCGGCCTGCGATGACGTAACCGGCGAGGGTTTCACGCGGGCTGCGCGGGAAGGCAGTGGTAAGATCGAGGGCGAGGAGTTTCAATTTTTCGTTAGTTGACATGGTCTGTTGTGTTGATTTGGGGATGGTTTGTCGGAGCCTGTCTGGCGGAGCAGATGAGAGATCGGAGTGCTGGAATTAGCGGTTGGTCTTTGCAGCACCCTTCCCCCCCCCGGAGAGAGGCATCTACAATGTCCGGACTAGCGCCCCGAAAGGAATCAAGTGATGTGTTTGCGTTCAACAGCAGACACCATCTCCGCCGTCGCGGCGATGAGGAGAAGCGGGAATGAGCGCGTGAACATGTGGGATCAGTGATTGAGTTCGGCGCGGAAGAATGCGCGGGGTTCGCTCATCGGCACGAGCGCCTCGAAGCGGGACGGGGCGAGTGGCGTGAGCGGGATGGAGAGCGGGAAATCGAGCAGGTCATCGGATTGACGCAGTGAAACGGTGCCACCGTCCTGATCGGCGAGAACCTCGATGCGCAGCTTGTTTCCGGGCACGGATTCGACCACTGCGAGGTGGGCCAGCGGGATGAGACGCCAGACCTTTCCGCCATTGCCGGTGGGGGCGAGCTGGTCGCTGGTGGCGAGGTAGATTTCGCCGGCGGCGTCCTGGCCGAATCCCTTGATCCAGCCGCCGAGGTCCCGTGCGTCGAGGCCGAGGGCGAGGCGGG
>JBGSTM010000202.1:0-4065 GCA_041736495.1 Akkermansiaceae bacterium | reverse complement strand
GGCTGCGGCGGCGAACGCTTCGTTCGGGTCGCGGAAGGCGGAATATTTGTTCGTGTCGGAGAGCAGGAAACCGAGGTTCGCCGCGAGGCTCCAGTCGTTCGGATTGTTTTTGATGCCGCGCTCAAGGAAGGCCCTGCCACGGAGGATCGACGCCCGCCAAGCTTCCTTACGCCGCAGCGAGGGGAGAGTGGAGTCATTCATGTAATAAGACGCCGCGTTATAGGCGGAGTGCCAGGAACCGGTTTCCCAATAGTAGCGCGTCCGGGGTGCCAGATCGACGAGGGTGTCAAAGGTGGACGCCACGTCGTCCCAACGTTGTTCCTGGAAATAAGCAAACGCCCGCAGGTTCATGAAGGTGGCCACGAGCGTGCGCAGACCGCCGAGTGCCACGGAGGAGCTGGTCTGGCCGATCCGGTCGCGGGTGCCGACTTCCATCGGCGTGGGTGTCAGCCCTGCGGCACGGAGTTGCTTGGCAAGCCTGGCTTCAAAAGGCAGGCGCGCCGCTCCGAAGGCGAGCACAGCCACCGCCAGAATTCCATATCGTTGCCAGTTTTTCACGGGGTTAGAATTCCTTTTCCGCAAAGACGAACCAAGAAGCGATGGTGAAGAACAACGCGTAGTAGAGCCCGACGAGTGTTAGTTTTCCGAGAATCAGAAGTGGCATCGCCTGCCCTTCGATCACCGCGTCGATGACGTTGAAAATCTGGAAATCCGGCAGCACCAGCGACAACAACAATGCCAGCAAACGGGTGAACACGCCTTCACCGGCCTGCCCGGCACTCAGATAGGCGTCCCGCATGTCCGCCTGGAAGTGGCCGATGAAATAGATCAGGAAACTGATGATGGTGGTGAACAGCGTGCTCGACGAGAAGGTGGAAATCAGCAGCGCCAGCGAGGCCATGATCGACGCCCGCAGGAAAATCGCGAACACCGCGCCCTGCAGCGACCAGTTAGGTCCGTGGGCGGCGGTTTCCACTTTCAGCGAGTCGATCGCTTCCTGCGGCCATTCGAGGGCTCTCGCCATTTCCAGCTGCTGCTCCAGCACCATGGAGGAGCGAATTTGCAGCACCACGGTCATCAGCACGTCCATCAGGGCGAGCGAAACGAAGACAAGCATCAGCACGCCCAACAGTTTTCCCGCCAGATAGTCGATGCGCGGGACCGGCTTCGCCAGGATCGTGTAGAGCGTCCGGTCCTCGACGTCCTTGGGCAGCAGCAGCGCGGTGGCGACGATGGAAAGCACCACGGAAAACAAAGTCATCGTCCCCAGCGACCAGCTCTTGATGGAGCGCAGCACGTTGATCCCGACGGACTCCGGTCCCTCGTGCTGCGGCAGATCGAAGAAGTTGCTGGCGATGGCGATGACCGCGAAGACGGCGAGGAAGTAGAACACCTTCATCCGCACCAGTTGGGTGAAGGCGTGCCGGGCGATCACCAGGATCCGGCCGATGTGGGAGCCCCGGGAGGCGGTTGCGGTGGTCGTGCTCATGAGTCTTCTTCCCGGTTGACGGTTTCACGGAGGAACAGCCGCTCCAGCGTGGTACGCGGCTTGCCGGTGCGGACGAGCGAGGCTCCCGCCGATTTCGTGACCAGTTCGTTGATCTGGGAGACCAACTCGGGGCTGGCGTCCTTGATGATGAATTCCGTCTGGTCCTCGATGGCGATCAGGTCTTCCAGCCGACCCTCCTTCACCATCCTGCCTTTGAAAATAATGCCGACGTGGTCGCAAACCTCCTGCACCTGTTCCAACAAGTGCGAACACAGGAAAACCGTGATGCCGCGTTCACGCAGCTTGAAAATCAAATCCCGGATCTGCCGCGATCCGATCGGGTCTACGCCGGCTGTCGGCTCATCCAGAATCACCAACCGCGGCTCCTGCACCAGTGCCTGCGCGAGGCCGATGCGCTGCAGCATGCCCTTCGAGTAGCCGCCGATCCGCCGGTCTCGGGCGCCTTCGAGGTCCACCATCGCGAGCAGTTCGCTCACGCGGTCTTCCAGGACTTTTCCCTTTAAACCGCAGAGTTTTCCGTAAAAACGCAGGGTTTCCGCGCCGCTGAGGTGTTTGTAGAAATAGGGGTTTTCCGGCAGGAAACCGACGTCGTTGCGCGAGTCGACTTTGAGCGAGTCCTTGCCGAAGATCGCGCAGGTGCCCGCGGTCGGGGCCACCAGCCCCAGCAACGCCTTCATCGTCGTCGATTTGCCTGAGCCGTTCGGACCGATGAGGCCGTAAACCTCGCCGGGCATGATGCGGATCGAGACCCCGTCGACCGCCCGCAACATCTGTTTCTTGAACGACGTCCGGAAGTCCTTGACCAGGTTTTTGATTTCAACAGCAGGAATGTTTTCAGCCATCGGTGGATGGATCTTTAGGCAGTCGGGCCCGGCTGGCAACGGGCAAATTCTCCAAAATGACCGGCACGTGGCGGATTCAAAGCATGAACCCGACCGGGTTGGCCACGCTGGTCGGATTGTAAAACTCCCCGATGTTCGGCAGCACCATTTCCATGTCGCCCGAGGACACGCCGAACCAGCGCAGGAGTTCGCAGAAATACTCATCCGCCGAGAGTCGCGGCAAGAGCCGGCCGCCGCGGCCGATGTCGTCATCGCCTTCGATGACGAGCGAGGGGAACGCACCTTTGACTTCCCCACCGCGGATCGGGCCGCCCATGACGAGTTGGTTTCCGCCCCACGCATGGTCGGTGCCTTGGCCGTTGGAGCGCAGGGTGCGGCCGAAATCCGAGCAGGTGAAGGTGACCACGTCGTCGGTGAGCAGGAGTGCGTCGAGGCATTTCTGGAAGGCGTAGAGCACGCCGTCGAGCGTGAGCAGCATGTTGCGCTGGTTGGTGAGCAGCTCGGTGTGATGGTCCCAGCCGCCGAATTCGATGAAAAGTGTCTGGCGGCTTAGACCGAGCGATTCGCGGATGGCGATGGTTTTGATCGCAGCTTTGAATTGCTCGGAAAGCCAATGATTTGGAAATCCGGCGTTGGTGATGGCGGTGTTGACGACACGCCCGTTGACGGATCCCGGAGTGTTGAATTTCGTCTGGAAAAGCGCCCCGCGTTCGATGCTGTTGGAGGTGATCCGGCCGTGGGTGCGCCGGAACAAATTCTGATAGTGATCCTCGATCGGGCTGGCGATGACATCGCGCAGGGCGCGGTCCTTTGCCTGATAGACCGCCGAGTCGCGGTCAGCTCCGGTGAACGACAGCGCGCCGCCGCTGGTGATGACAAACTGCCCCTCGCTCTGGCCGATCTGGAACGCGGAATTTCCCGACAGCGAGAAATTCATCGGCATGTAATAATTCGCCGTCTGTTCGGTGTTGAACGCGGAGTGGATCACATCGGCCGCGCGCCCGCCCCAGCCGGAGAGGATCTGCATGCCCTGCGGCACGGACGTCTGCCATTGCTCGATCTGGTCGCGGTGCGAGAACAGGGCCTTGGGCAACGCGATGTTGCCGTTCAGGTAGGCCGCCTTGTTGGGGATGGGCTCCACCAGCGTGCCGACGTTGGCAAGCAGGGCGACACGCTTTTTGCCGACGTCCCCACCCATTCCGTTGAACATCTCGGCAAGGCGGGCGCAGGATGGATGCAATCCGAAATTCGTGCCGTTGAGCGGGCGCAGGTCGCCGAGCGGGATTGCGAGACCGGAGCGCGAGGCGGCGTATTCGGCGTAACGCGCGTCGGTCGGAATGAGCAGGTTGTAGGTGTCGCATCCACCTGATAGAAACAGGCAGACCAGCGCCTTGCGTTGTCCGCCGAAGCCGCCCTGCGCAGCGGCATGGTTCGCCATGGTCAGGTTGAGCAGGGTGGACAGGACCGAAGTCGAGCCGATCGCGGCACAACTGGTTTCTCCGAGGAACTGGCGGCGGGAGCGCATAGGATGGATGGGGTTTACTTTTGCACGACGCCTTCGGGGCTGTTCATGGCGATCCAGACGGCCAGGGCCACGCGGTCCTTGCGGCTGAGCGCCGGATCGCCCAACGCATCGAGCAGGATGCCGCGGGTGCGGGCGGTCATGCCTCCCGCGCACACGAGCAGGTTCACATGGTCGGCGAGCGCGTCCGG
>JBGSTM010000348.1:0-29182 GCA_041736495.1 Akkermansiaceae bacterium | reverse complement strand
GGCCAGGTTCCAGGTGGGTAGTGAGGGGCGTTTTTCGACTCACCCGCAGGGTTAGCGCAAATCAAGGTCGCCGGAGCATCCATGACGTTGAGATTAACTCACTTGCCGCGTTCTGGCGATCTTTCCATTTTCCTCTCTAGGTTGAAAAACCGATTCGCGAGGTGAGGCCCCGCTTCGCTCTCATAGTGATCAAGAATCTGCCTGACATCCCGGACAGCAGACCGGTGGTAGATCACCTTCATGCAGGACGGCCCAATGCGTTGAGGAATTCCTCATGAGTGAGACACACCGATGGATCGCGATCCATTTCTTCGGACCGCCGGAGAGCCTCCGCCAGACCTTCATCGTCCTCGACCAGCACCCCAGGCAGAGAATCAAGCAAATCGGCGGCAAGCTTGGCCCGGTCGGATTCCGGAAGTTTGAACGCCAGGGTTTCGATTTCTGCGAGCGTAACCATGCCGAAGACCATGGTCCGTTTTTGCAACCCGATCAAGCCGCTTTGTTTTGGCGATACCCACACGAACAACCGCCCGCGAAGCAATCCCGCACAACGTCTTCGCGCCCCTTGTCCGAAAAACGTCTCCGACGACGTCATCGCCAAGGCCAAGGACGAAGCGCTCCGCGCCGCCAAGTAACCGGAGCGCGGAACTTCATTCCGCCTCTTCCCAACCCGCCGTCCCGCAAGGGCCCGCGGCTTTTTCGTATCACAAACCGCGTAATTTATTTCGCCCGTAATCCCGGCTGATAGGTATTCCGCAAGAGATCTCGCAAACCCGATCTCGTCACACTTCAAGCGTCACCTTGTTTAAGGGAAATGGTATCAGATATGAAATCCCGGGCAGTTTTTCTGATAGTTTGGATACAGAATTTCCTGAGAGATGAGTTGAACTTGGGCATCACCGCGCCCTTGACCTCTGACTTCTCACAATCCCATGCTTGGGCCATGAGAATTCCGTCAATTGTTCTGTTAACTTTGTCCATTGCTTCCGGCGCGATTCCCACCATCTATCAAGAGCAGAATTTCTCCATTGAGTTCCCCGCCGCTTGGCAAAAGGCGGAAACTCCGCCTGATGCGCTTGCGCTCGTCCGCTCTCCGGACGGAGCGAAGGGTGTGATTATCATCGCTTACAAGATTGCGCCCGAAAAGATTTCCACGGCTCTAAAGGAGTTTATCGCGGGGGCGAAAAATGGGGCCATTGAGAAGGGCATCGCGATCAAAGATGAGCGGGATCTGAAGATCAACGAGGTGCCCTTTCACACCTATTCTTTCGCGCTCCCCAACAGTGTGACCATCGTCTCAAACATTACTGTGGCAGGGAACTGGGGTTATTCAGTCCAGGGATTCAGCAGTGTTTCCGATCCTGCTGCCGACCCCGAGGTCAGCGGGGTGCTCCAAAGCTTCAGGCTGCTTTCCCCTCCTGCTGCAATTTCTGCAGTCAGGAATGACAGTGAGCCGGGAGGGGAGGCTTACCGGGTAGGACAGATGGCGGGGACGGTTGCGTTCATTGCATTTGTTGCCGGGGTAATCGTTTTGTTGGGGCGGACACTGACCAGAGGTAAAAAGGAGTCGTCGTAGAGTCGGCGGTTTTTTGTATCCTTTGTCCAGCGGTTTTCAGGGTTTCCTAGCTCCACCCAGCCGCAGCAGGCACGTCCCAAAATCCACTACCCGCTCTTCCTTGGAAACCAGCCGCCCCGCCGGGATCGCATACTGCCCCGCGCGGTTCTGCGTCACCACTCCAGCAGTCAGCAGTACTTTCATGTGCCGGGAGAACGTGTTCGGAGGCATGCCCACCCGCTCGGAAAGCTCGATCGTCAGCAAGGGCTCACCCGCCGCCAGCTCCTGCAAGGCCCGCCAGCGAACCGGATTGCCCAACGCACTCGCCAGCGCCGTCATGGAGAAAGGTGTTTCACTCATAAAACTGCACGTACAATGGCAAATTAGTTACCTCGGAGCAAGAAATACGCATCCTGGAGTGCAAAATACTCATCTGGGATCACATTGATCGCACATAGAATCAGTAACATTTAACCTGTTTACAGATTTTTCAGATATCGGAATGGTAAGAACGCACGTCGAAGTAGTAGGTTCTTCCCTTGCATCAGTGAACTTTCTCGTCGGAGTAGGAATTTCTTTCCTCGAAGTAGAAATAACTCATCTCGGGCCACAGAATAGGCTCGTCTCGGCCGTGGACAACGTCTTACCAGCCCTTCGCGGCTTCCTCGGCATCGGCGAGTTCAGCGAAGCGGCGGCCGTAGTGGTGGTGGCGGATGAGGGTGGCGGCTTTGGCGAGTTCTGCGCGGTCCCGAAACAAGCGGGCGCGGTGGAGGTGGACATCGCCGAGGTGCAGCGGCATCGGCCCTCGGCGGGAAATGCGCTCCGCCTCGTCCAGCAGGCGGCGGGCTTCCTCCGGCTGGCCGAGGAAATGACGGACCTGCGCGGCGGTGAGCAGGGCGCGGGGGATGTGGTGGGTAGATCCAGAGTCACGGAGGCCGTCCAGGGCGGCTTGGGTTTCGCGTTCGAGGGTGGCGGTTTCATGAGAAATGGGGGAAAGTATGGCCCGGTAAAGCGCCGCCCGCGCCAGCGTCAGGTGGTCGAGGGCGATGGTAAGGAGGCTGAGATAGCGTTCCGCGATTTCGAGGGTTTGGGTGGCGCGGCGGGTGGCTTCCGCGCAAGCGTTTAAGGAGGAGCGACATTCCTGTCGCTCTTCTTCAGTGGCGACAGAAATCTCGCCACTCCTTAACCATGCTTCGCGCTCAGCGGGAACGAGCAGCAGATCGCAGTATCGGAAGCCCCCCAGCGAGGAGAGCATGGGGAATTTCGGCTGGCGGTCGCCTTGCATTTTCTCCGCCTCCACGAATAACTCCCGCGCCTCCACCCGCTCTGCAGAGTCCGCTTCGCTGAATTGGTGGAGCCCATCGGCGGCGGCGGTGCGGTTAACCATCCGTTGGAAGGCATCCCCGCTATCGTCGGCGGACCTGATGCCGCGGCGGCCGTGTAGGAGGCTACGCTTAGCAGCCAGGCTCGATCCGCTTCGTTCAGATTCGGCGAGAGCTGGTGCCAGGTTTCCTCGAAGAACGCTGCCACCGCCCCCAGATCCGACCCGAACGCACCGAGTTTCTGGGCGCTGTAGGTTTCGGCTCCTCGCAGGATGCGGTCTTGGTAAACCTTTTCGAGGGCTTCCTGATGCCTCCCTGCGAGGCAGCCGTGGGAAACGGCTTGGTAGAGGGGCTGGAGGCCGGGGAGGGTGTCGGGCTGGTGTGGCGTGGATTCGCAGAGGTAATCGAAGAGCCGGGAGTGGGCTGCGCGGAAGGCGGTGGGATCCGTTTCCAGCAGGCGGGTGGCGAAGTATTCGCGGAACAGCGGATGGCAGTCCAAGTCGCCATCGTCGTTTGCCTCGACGAGATTGATTTCACCGAGGCGGGCGAGGGCGATTTTCCAGTCATTTTCCCGGATGCCGACGAGGGCATCAGTGAGGCCGGGAATGGCTGGCTCGGCACGCAGGGCCTGGAGACAAGCGGCGGAGGCGGGCCGATCAAAGAGGCCGAGCAGGCGGATGATGGCGAGCTGCCGCTGGGCCTGAGCATCGCCCGCTGCGAACCAGGTGGCATAGGCCTCGATGGCCTTGAAGGCGTGGCCGTAGGGGCGGGTGGCGTCGTTTTGGTATTCCTTTTCTGCGTCGGCGAGTTTCATGCGGTCGCGGCGGCGGATGTCGCCATCCTCGGTGAGGCGCAGGAATTGGCCGATGAGGAAGTGCGTGAGGGCGTGGCCTTTTACTTCCAGGCTGGCGGTTTGCAGTTCCGCGTCCTCCGGGGAGATCTGGACCTTTCCGGCACGGGTGGCTCCGGCGTGGTGGAGCAGGCGGGCACCGTCGATGGGCGGGAGGAAATCGAGTTCGTGATCGATGGCGCATTTTCCGTAGTGGGGATCGAGTTCGCTGACTTTCTCGCGGGTGGTGACGATGCACAGGCTGGCATTTCGCCCGGCGAGTCCGTGAAGCAGGGCGGCCATGGCCTTGTCCTTGAGCGCACCGCGCATGGGGCCGGGTGGATATTGGAGCGGCTCCAGGCCATCCAGCACCAGCACGCAGCGCCGCTCACCGATGAGCCGGGCCAGCCGCGCGGCGCGATCTTCGTCGTGGCCGTTTCCGGGATCGGCATCGCCGAAGTGCTCCAGCGCGGCGGTGAGGAAGAAGGTGGAAGTGGCGCTGCTCTGGTCCTTGGTGCCTTGGCTGTCGAAGCTCCAGTCGAAGACGGTCTCCGCACCGCGCCAGTCCTTCATCGCCATTTCCGCCATCCAGGTGGCGACGAGCGAGGTTTTCCCCTCTCCGCCCTTGCCACGGCTGACGACGACGTGGGTGCTCTTGTTTTCCCAAGCGGCATCGAGCATGGCGAGTTCCTTCTCCCGGCCGATGAGCTTGGAGGCGGAGTGGCGAAGCTTGGTGGTGTGGACATTCGGCCCCGGAAGCGGTGGAGGCATGCGGCCGAGCGCTTCTTTCAGGAGGGAAATGATTTCATCTTTGCCAGTGAGCAGTTCATCGATACTTAGCAAAATGACGTCGATATCGTAGCGGATGTTTTTTTCGGCCGCGGTGAGATGGATGAGATTGTCGCTCGATACGCCGGGTTCGGAACGCAGAGCACTGACGGCTTTTTCGAGATTCGCGAGGAGCTTCGAAATCGTTGCGAGTTCCGTTTTCATGTCCGCTTGGGTCGCAGCAATGGCTCGCATTTCAGAAACGATGGCGGAGAGAAAACGGAGAACGACGGCAGCGAAAGCCTTGCCGCCGGTTTGAAGATCGGTCTTCAGAGCCTCTATGAAATCGTGGCGGAAGGAACCGTGGAGGTGGCCGGCGAAATAGGCGGCCATTTCCTGGCCGAGCTTAGCCGCGCCGGGCACGCACTGGTCGGCTTCGATGAGGAGGCCTTGCCAAGTGACGAGATCGATCTCGAAAGGATCTTCCGTGGCGATCTGGTCGGTGAGGAGATTGAGCACTTCCTCATCGCGGAGAGCAGCAAGTTCCTCGCGGGCTGGATCGTTGACCATTGCGAGCCACCACGTTTGGGCATGGTCAGCGAGTTCGCGTAGGCGTTTGCATTCATCGGCCATTTTCCCGCCGCCGAATTGGTCGGCATAACGGTGGAGCCGTGCTGCAATGGCATGGGCCTGAGCGAGGGCGATGTCGTGATTCGTGAGGAGTTCGCGGGTGGCGGCCTTGAGTTCGTCTGATTTCTCGTGGGCAGCGGTGATGCGGTTGATGGTGTAGCCGACGACCGCCCCGGCGACGATGGATGCCGGTCCGAGCACGGGCGAGAGTGCGAGACCTGCCGTATTGCTGGCGAGCGCGGGGTTTTCTTGGACCATATCTCCCAGCTCTTTGAACACCTGCAAAGCGAGTGCGCCGGAGGTGAAGAGCCACTGCTTGGAATTCGGAAGGAAAAATTTGGTGCTCATGCTGGCGGGTCAGGCTAACCGTTGCGGATAGACTCTCAGGATTTTTGTTCCTTGGCGAGTATTTCGCGGCGACCTCCGCACCATGACCTCCGGCCGCGGCCAGTTCTCCATGGAGTTCAGCCACTACGCCCCCTGCCCGAAAAACGTCTCCGACGACGTCATCGCCAAGGACAAGGCCAAAGACGAAGCACTCCGCGCCGCCAAATAACTGGAGCGAGGAACTTCATTCCGCCTCTTCCCAACCTGCCGTCCTGCAAGGGCCGGCGGGTTTTTCTCTTTACGAGCATCACCACACGGCGGCAGCGATACAAATGCGTATCATGCTTTGTGGAGTAGCCCTTGAAATTGGCTGTGGCCTCTCGCCTTCATCTCAAAAGCTATTTGCCAGCATCAAAAGAGATCCATCTCCTGCCTTGGCCACTCTTTCGTCTTTCGCTCCAGCTCCTTGCCCGGAAAAGACACTGCCATTCACCGACTCGTCCTCCTGACCCGGCAACGAAGCGAGATGCAAAAGCACGGATGTCATTTCAGACCTTTTTTCAAGATCCGCAGTTCCATCAGCCTTCGACCCGGTCTCCGGACTCATTCCTCCCGGACAGTGACTTCCCCTGCGAATTCCTGGGCGCAATAGAAGGAGTCCATACCGAGCGCAGACCTGTCGTGCCGTGAAGATGTCCCCAGGGTTTCCAGCTCTTTTCTCAGGATGTTGCGCCTGTGTCCGGGCGAGGCCATCCACTCAGCCAGCAAGTGCTCTGCGAATGAGGCATACGTATGTGGTGCGATGGGTGGACCGTCCGGCTCCTCGCTGTATACCATGCGCCCTGCATTCTTCCTCTTATAGACATTCGTGCCCGATTCGTAGCGAATCCCGAAAACCATCGCCACGTTTTCAGCGAGAATGTTCGTCTCGATTCCAAGCAGCCTGAATCGGTCCTCAAGTGTTTTCTTGTCCGCATCCGGATGTTCGTGGCTGATCGCCTTCATCCGGATCATTCCCCGCACCTGTATCGAGGCGGCTTCCCGCAGGACTGGCTTGAAGCCGAGGGGAGGGAGATCGTTTTTCACTCGTTGGCGGTTCGTCTCGTGGAATACCGCCGCATCCAACAGTGCGAGATCGATGTTTTCAAAATCGATGGCAGTTTGCACTTTTTCGATCTTTGCGAAATCCCCGGGGGATACTCCATGGAGTTCCATCACCCTCCCCGAAGATGCGGTTGCGTCATCTTCCGCGGCCAGGCACATGGGGAGGGAAATGGCCGCCGCAGTGAAGAATGAAAAAATCGTGCGCAGAATGTTCATGTGCGGAAGATAGCATAGAACGGCGGGTTCGCATTGCCAGGGCCTCGACTCGATGGTTCGGATGTTGGAGGATCTGGGGGGCGGGTGAGGTGATGTCATCGGCGACCTCAACCGCCGACGGGTCATGATCCAAGGCCAGGAGCCGACACCTCAAGCATCCGGAGCGATCTTGCTGAGCGTACCTTACTTTCGCAGGCACCCGAGGCATCGACGAATCGGGAAATAAAGCATTCTGGTTTTCGGGTCGTATTGATTTCCTTGCGATCTCGCCCTCCCGGAAACGCGGAACCCTAAAAATGGGCGCGGGTTTTTAGTACTCCGGAATGGTGTCGGATTCTTGATCGACGCCGCCCGCTTTTACGTCTACACCAGCCGCGGCATGAAATTGATCAAGACCTTCCTCCCCGCCTGCTTGCTGGCAAGCTGCGCGACCACCACCTCCACTCCGTCTCCAGAGCAGAAATTCCAAAAAGCCGACAAAAACGGCGATGGTTCCGTGAGCCGCGTGGAAGCGACCAATCTGATGATTGCGGATGCCTTCGCCATGTATGACTCGAACGGGGACGGCTTCGTGAGCGAATCGGAGTTCGTGGCGTCAGGCGGCACACCGGAGGGTTTCCGCAAGATCAACAAATCGGGGAGTGGCAAGGTTTCCCTCGAGGAAGCCAAGGCCAGCCCGGAGGTCTTCAACACCTTCGTCGTGTCCTTCGACGAAGCCGACGTCAACAAGGATGGCAAGGTCACTTTGGCAGAATACCAGAGCTACCTCAAATTGAGGGACGCCGCCGTTCGCTGAGAAGACCAGGAATCCATCATCCCGCCTTTTCCTGTCCATCATTCGCTACTGTCCCAATCCCCATTCCGGTAAATTCATGAACCAATCATTTCGTTTTCTCGCCTCCATCGCCCTCGGCGGTGCCGCCATTCTTTTGAGCTCCTGCGGCAACATGAAGAGCACCTCCCGCTCAGGCTCGTCGTTCTCTTTCGACCCTCCGGCCAAGAAACCGAGCAACATTTCCGCCGTGAAGATCCACATCAGCACCGGCGCCGGGAAGCTCTACGTGACTGAGGGCAACGAGGTCTTGCTCGCAACTCCCGTCGGCGTCGGGACCAGCGCCGCGCCGACTCCAAAGGGCAACTTCAGGATTGACTCGAAAACCCGCCAACGCCGCCGGCAGAGTAACCCTGGAGCAGGCTATCCGATGACTTACTGGCAATCCTTCTACAGCCCGGCCTACGGCATGCACTGGGGATTTGTGAAACCCTATCCATCCACCCACGGCTGCATCCGCATGCCTCTCAATTCAGCGCGCAAGGTATTCGACATGACTCGCATCGGCACTCCGGTGAACGTATCCACCACCCAGCCTTGGGATTCGACGATCGGCGCGAAGCTTCCTCGCCTCGACGACAGCAGCCTTCCCAATCCACCGACTTCCTACTTGAACAGCAGCCAAGTCTTCGCCGACCAAGAAAAAGGCAAGATGTGGAACTTCAACTGAGTTCGATCAATAGGGTTGTAATTCAGAGGCGGTCTGAAAATTGGAGCGCGGATCTTCAGTCCGCCTGCGAAGAATCGCGAATGCCTGGGAATGCCAAAAATGAGGCACCACGAATCTGACGAATCTGGCGAATCTTAGGTTTTTCAGGCGGCCTCTCAGAGCCTAACAGGCGGATATCCTTCCGGGTGGCGGGCCACTCGTCCGGAGTGTCACGCAGGGTTTCGGCCCCTCATTCCACCTGCCGAAGCTGCACGGTATCGATGACCTTGCCATGGGCGAGGGCGTTGGTGATGACGACCTGCCAGCTCCCTGGCTGACACCATTGCCTAGCCTTCAGGGTGTTGAGGGCGTTTTTAATCGTCTGCTCGGAGTCGTCGGAAAATTCCATCAGGAAAGGCTCGACGCCCCAGGGCAGCAGAAGCTGGCGGAACACGGACTCGATGTCGGTGAAGGCGTAGATCGGCACCCCGCGGGCGCGCAGAGCACCGAGCACGTAGGCGAGGAAGCCGCTTCGGGTGAAGACTACGATGGACGAGTCGCCAAGTTCCTGTGCGAGCACGGCGGCAGAGCGGAGCATTTTCGATTTGGGGGCATTGAGTTCAATGGTCCGGTTCAAGGCACCTTTCACGGAGGGCTCGATGCTTTCGATGATGTTTTTCATCACTTGCACGGATTCGAGCGGGTAGGCGCCGACGGTCGTTTCGCCGGAAAGCATCACCGCATCCGCCTGCTCGCGGACGGCATTGGAAACGTCGGATATTTCCGCCCGGGTGGGCATGGGAGAGGAGATCATCGTTTCCAGCAGGTGCGTGGCGATGATCACGGGTTTTCCCTCCGCCTGGCAGGCTGCGACGAGCTCCGTTTGCACCAGCGGCAGGCGGTGATAGTCGATTTCGATCCCGAGGTCGCCACGCGCGACCATGACGGCATCGGCCTCGCGAATGATTTCCAGCATGTTCCGCACTCCTGCCTGATCCTCGATTTTGGCGATGATTTTCGCCGACGAGCCGAGGCCATCCAAAAAGCGACGCAGCGTGCGGATGTCCTCCGCCTGCCGCACAAACGACAGCGCGACGAAGTCGATCCCGGCGCGGACGCCGGCTTTCAGGTCCTCCTCGTCCTTCGGCGTGAGGCAGGGCAGGTTCACGAACACCCCGGGGAGGTTGATGTGACGTTTGGAGCCGATGGTGCCGGGCGTGAGCACCTCGCAAAGCACGTGCGCATCGTCCTTACTCAAGACCCGCATGCGGATCAGACCGCTGTCCACGAGCACGATGGCTCCGACCTCGAGATCGCCCGGCAGCCCCGGGTAGTTCACCGACACCGCCGGAACGCCGCCTGTCGGGGTGGCGCTTTCGATGTGGAACTCAAAGCGGTCCCCGGCCCTCAGTTCGATCGGCGCCTCCACCCGGCCCGTGCGGATTTCCGGACCCTTCACGTCCATCATCACCGATACCTGCCTGCCAACATCCGCCGAGGCCTCGCGAATGAACCACATGGCGTCATCCACCCATTGATGGGAGGCATGGGCCATGTTCAGGCGCAGCATGTCCACACCCGCGGTGATGAGTTTTGCCAGCATCTCCTTGGACTCGGTCGCAGGACCCAGTGTGGCGATGATTTTCGTGTGCCGGAAGTAGGTTGAAAGAGGGCGCATGACCCGGCTGACTAGCAGTAAGAGGGCCATTCATGACACCGGTGGAGTGCGCTTGGGAGGAAATGGCGGGTCTGCCCGTGCAAAGCCCGCGGATCATACTCCTATTGCGTTAAAGACTCGGCCGTTCCGGGCTGAGATGCTCACCACCCCATGAGCCGATCCGGATCCTTTGTCGCCTCCATTTTGCTAGTCGCATTTGCCGCATTGCCGCTGCTTTCCAACCGCGCTAACGGTGCACCGCCTGCCACGCCCATCCAGATCAGCGACGTCCCCCGCGCCACGCAGTTTGGCGAAGGCCCCGCCCCCGCCGGCGCACCGAACAATGGCCGATACACCCCGCCGCTGCCTGCGGATCCCAAGCTGCCCACGCTGTGGCTCATCGGTGACTCCACCGTGCGCAACGGCACCTCCGGCGACAACGGCCCTAACGGCCAGTGGGGCTGGGGCGCGCCGATCACCGCGTATTTCGATCTGAAGAAAATCAACGTCGTCAACCGCGCGTTTGGTGGCACCAGCAGCCGCACTTTTTATAACGGATACTTTTGGAAGGACCTCAAGCCGCGGATCAAAAAGGGCGATTTCGTCATCATGCAGTTCGGAGCCAACGACAACGGCGGAGCAAAGGGCAAGGGAGCGCTTGGCGGCATCGGCGACGAGACCGCCATGAACGGTGAGGAAACCGTGCATACCTTCGGCTGGTATTTGAGACAATTCGTCAGCGAGACCCGCGCGCAGGGCGGCACGCCGATCATCTGCTCGCTCACTCCGCGCAAGGGCTGGAGTTCCGACGGAAAAAAATTCAAACGCGACAACAGCACCCACGCCGCCTGGGCCGCCGAAATCGCCAGGGAAACGAACACGCCCTTCATCCCGCTTTACGACATCGTCGCCGACGCGATCGAAAAACTCGGCCAGGAAAAAGCGGACGCGCTCTACCTTCCCGCGCCCAAGGAAAAGCTCCACACCAGTTGGGACGGCTCGGTAGTCATCGCCGACTGCGTCATCTCCGGACTCAAAGCCCTGCCCGGAGATCCCATGGCAAGGTTCTTCTCGTCAACAGTCAGCGGCATCCGATGAAATCCACTGACTCACCCAGGCGAAATCTTCCCCATGAAAAGCTGGCGAACTTTGCAGGTCTCCTGCTCGGCTCGATTTTCTCTGGATACGCCTTCGGTGCAGTCGATCTCTTGGAACCGGCAGCTGGCATCCCTGCTTTTCCGCTTGTCGCCTCGGGCACCGCCGCGCCGATCGTCCTCCCGGCCAACCCTCCGGAAGTCGTAGAAATCGCCGCGCGTGACCTCGCCGCCGACATCGCGGCGGTCACCGGCATCACGCCTGAAGTCCTAACCGCCGCACCCGCCGACAAGAACCGACCGCGCGTCGAGCTGGTGCTTGCCCCCGATCTATCAGGCAAGTGGGAGGCCTTCAGTCTATCCGCCAAGCCGGCCGTGCTCACCATCAGCGGCTCCGACCGCCGCGGCCTCGCGTATGGCATTTACAAAATTTCCCAACGCATCGGCGTCTCGCCATGGAGCTGGTGGGCGGATGTGCCCGTCATCAAGCGTGCCGAAATCGGACTCTCGTTAGGCGACGAACCCATCGACCAGCCCGCCGTGAAATACCGCGGCGTTTTCCTCAATGACGAGGGTTGGGGTCTTGAACCGTGGGCATCCAAGACTTTCGAGCCGGAAGTCGGCAATCTCGGACCCAAGACCTATGCCCGCCTGTTCGAGCTGCTTCTCCGCCTGGGCGCCAATTCGATCTGGCCCGCGATGCATCCCGGCACCTCGCCCTTCCATCAGGTGCCGGGCAACGCCAAAGTCGCCGATGACTACGCCATCGTGCTCGGCTCATCCCACGCCGAGCCGATGCTCCGCAACAACGTCGGCGAATGGAAGACGCCGACGGAAAACTACAACTACCTCACCCACCGCGACGAGGCGCTTTCCTACTGGGAGGAACGTGTGAAACAACGCACCTCGGGAGAAAGCATCTTCACCCTCGGCATGCGCGGCATCCACGACAGCGCCATCGTCGGCCCGAAGAATCAAGCCGAGCGCATCGCCACCCTGACCGACATCTTCAAAGAACAGCGCGAAATGTTAGCCCGTCATCTCGGCAAGGGCGACCCCGCCCGGGTCGCTCAGATGTTCTGCCCTTATAAGGAAGTGCTCGCCGACTATCAGGCAGGACTCAAGGTGCCGGATGACGTCACGCTGGTCTGGCCCGACGACAACTTCGGCTACATCCGCCGCTTCGCCACGGCGGACGAGCGAAGGCGCTCCGGCGGCAGCGGTGCTTACTATCACCTTTCCTATCTCGGAGCGCCGCTGTCCTGGCTCTGGATCGACACCCTGCCTCCCGCCCTCGTCTGGTCCGAAATGACGAGGGCCTACGAACAGGGCGCTCGCAACCTCTGGATCGCCAACGTCGGCGACCTCAAGAACACTGAACGCTCCACCGAATTTTTCCTC
The DNA here is from genome assembly GCA_041736495.1 of Akkermansiaceae bacterium. Classification (GTDB taxonomy): domain Bacteria; phylum Verrucomicrobiota; class Verrucomicrobiia; order Verrucomicrobiales; family Akkermansiaceae; genus Luteolibacter. The sequence continues at coordinate 16,798 of JBGSTM010000348.1, read as the reverse complement.
AATCTCGCCTGGCATGCCGACCGCACGAACCCCGCATCGCCCGCCCGCTTCCTGCTCGAAACCGCCTCCCGCGATTTCGGAAAACAACATGCCGAAAAAATCGCGAACCTCCTCAGCCGCCTTCAATCCATCAACTTCGCCCGCAAGACCGAGCACCTCCAGTGGCATCCATCAATGACGCCCTATCAGCCCACGGAACTCAACGAAGCCGAGATCGCCCAACGCCTGGAATCCTGCGCCGATCTCCTGCGCGACTGCGAGGCGCTAGCCAGTGAACTCCCTGCCGTCGCTCAGGAAGCTTTCTATCAACTCGTCGCCTACCCCGTCACGATCACCGCAGCCGCCAACGAACGCTACTTCCGCTCCGAGCTCGCCCGCGCCGACCAAGCCCGTGGCCGCAATCCAGAGGCTAATCTCGAAGCATCCGCCACCGCCCAAAAAAGCATCACCAAAGCCACCGCCCGCTACAACAACGAGATTGCCGGTGGAAAATGGCGCGGCATCGTGACCGAAAACGGCGTTTCCGCGAAAGACTGGAAACGCTTTCAACCCGACACCCAAGTTGCCCCGCCTAAGCCTGCTGCTCACACCGTCTGTCCTCCCGCTCCTGCTGCACCCGAAGCCCTTCCACGCCCGCCGGGTGCCAAGCCCGGTGACTTCGTCGAACGCGACGGCGTCATCTCGATCCACGCCGGAAATTTCGCCGCTAGAAACAACCTGCCATCCGGCGCAGGCTGGCACAGCGTCCCCGGTCTGGGCCGCACCGGTTCCGCCGTCACCGTTTTGCCATCCACTGCCGAAATCTCTCCCACCTCTGCCCCTACCCTGGAATACCGCTTCCACGTCTCGACGAACCAACCAGCCACCCTCCGCGTCCGCATGCTGCCGACCCACTCGTTAGTCAGCGGTCAGGGACTACGTCTCGCCGTTTCCATCGACGGTTCCGCGCCCATGCCGCTCGGTGTGACCAGCGGTTCCGAACCAAAAAGCGCGGAGTGGTCCAACCGCGTCCTCTCCAACGCCACCGAAGCAACGCTCAAGCTTCCCATTCCTCTCCAACTCGGCGCACACACCCTGCGTCTGATCCCCATCGATACCGGTGTCGTCGTGGACAGGATCGTCCTCGACCTCGGTGGGCTGAAACCGTCCTACGACGGCCCGGCCGAGACACGGATTCCATCGACCACTCAAGAGCCGTGAAAACCGCATCTGCAAATGGAATGTTGGTTTTCCTCGCGCTCTTGATCCCGCTCGCCGCAAACGCGCAGGACAACGCCATCCGCCACGAGAAAATTTCGGTGAAAGCCCCTTTCACGATGCCGGTGATCAAGGTGCCGGTGTTCCCCAACAAAGACTTCAACGTCACGCAATACAACGAAGGTAAAACCGCCGAGATTTCCGACGCCATCCGCAAGGCCATCGCCGCATGCCACGAAGCCGGCGGCGGGCGCGTGGTGATCCCGAAAGGCAACTGGAAGACCGGGAAAATCCATTTCAAAAGCAACGTCAACCTGCACCTCGAAAAGGACGCGCACCTCACTTTCAGCGGCGATCCGAAAGACTACCTGCCCGCCGTGCAATCCAGCTGGGAGGGTTTCGAATGTTTCAACTACTCACCGCTTGTTTACGCGTTCGAGTGCGAGAACATCGCTCTAACCGGCGATGGCACGCTTGAGGCCGACATGAGCACATGGGAGAAATGGATGAAACGCCCTCCCGCCCACCTGGAAGCGCTCAAGAAACTCTACACCTTCACCTCCACCAACGCCCCGGTCGAACAGCGGCAGATGGCCGAGGGCGAGAACAACCTCCGCCCGCAGTTCATCCAGTTCAACCGTTGCAAAAACGTCCTGATCGAAAACGTCCACATCCGCAACAGCCCGTTCTGGACCATCCACCTGTTTCTATCCGAATCCATCGTCGTCCGTGGCATCGACATCCGTGCGCACGGCCACAACAACGACGGCATCGATCCCGAGATGACCCGCAACCTGCTGATCGAAAACTGCCGCTTCGACCAGGGCGACGACGCCATCGCCATCAAGTCCGGCAGCAACCATGACGGTTGGCGCCTCGACACGCCCTCGGAAAACATCGTCATCCGCAACTGCAACGTCATTGAGGGCCACCAGCTCGTCGCTATCGGCAGCGAGCTCTCCGGCGGAGTCCGCAACGTTTACATCCACGACTGCAAGTTCGCTCCAGGTTACAAGCCGTCCAACCTGCTCTTCATCAAGACGAACATCCGCCGCGGCGGTTTCGTGGAGAACATCCACATGGAGAACATCGAGGCCACCGCCACCCGCGAGAGCGTGTTAGGGATCGAAACCGATGTTCTCTATCAGTGGAAAACCCTTGTTCCCACCGTGGAGGAGCGACTCACGAAAATCAGCGGCATCCACGTCTCCAACATCAAAATCGAAGAAACCGGCATCCCGTTCCGCATCGAGAGCGACAAGCGCCGGCCCGTGACAGACGTCACCCTCGACAACATCACCATTGGCAAGGCCCGCGGCGGGAAAAACGACTACCGCCATGCTGAAAACGTGAGGGAAACCAACGTCACCATCCACCATCTGTTACCACGGGACGGTGGCAAGAGGTAGGACCACACACGTTCTTCAATATCCCGGCGCATCACAACCTTTCCCGCACGGACGGTTCAGATCGTTAACTCCGCCGATCTTCTCCATTCATTCCTTCACGAGACGGATCCCGTTCTTCTCGATCACGATCCTCCCCTTTTTGAAGAGCGCGCCGGTTGCCTGTTTGAACGTGCGCTTGCTGACGCCCAACTCATCGTTGATCTCCGCTGCCGGGCTGTGGTCGCCGATGGACCAGAAGCCGCCGCGCGCTTCAAGCTCCTTGAGGATCTGGCCTTCGAGATCATCCACCTTCGCCCTGCCGGCGGGGTGCAGGCTGACATTGATTTTCCCGTCAGGACGGATGGCCGTGATGTAACCCTTGAGCGCCTCGCCTGGCTGAAGCGGTTGGAAAACCTCGTTGCCGAATAGCAGGCCGCTGTGGGTGCCGTTGATGATGGCTTTGTAACCAAGGTCGGTTTTTCCGAAAATGATGAGGTCGACTTCCTGCTCCAGCCGGAAGTCCGGCGGCGTGAGATCCATGAAACGCGCGATGCGGGTGGAGGCGATGATGCGGTGCGTCTGCTCGTCGACATGGACGTGGACGATGTAATTTTTCCCCACGTCAATCCGGACTTTCTGCTCGCGGAATGGGACCAGCAAATCCTTCGGCAGCCCCCAGTCGAGAAACGCGCCCACGCCGGTGATCGCCACACATTTCAAGCGGCCGAACTCGCCGGGCATCACCTTGGGCGCCTGCAGCGTGGCCACCGGGCGGTCCTCGGAATCATTGTAGAGAAAAACATCGAGAAATTCGCCGATGCTGCTGCCCCGGGGAATTTCGCGATGAGGCAGCAGGATTTCGCCCAGATCGCCGCCGTCGAGAAACAGCCCGAAGGACTTCTCGTGAAGGATCTGGAGGGACGCGCGCTCGCCGATTTTCGCCATGCAGGGACGATGAACTTCCGCCGCCCGGGAGTCGATGGCGATCTGTGCGTCAGGAATGGTAACTCCGCATCACCCGCGGCGTGATGCCGGTGAAAATCTCCCAAACGATGGTATCCGCCTTCTCCGCGATCTCCGCCACGGGGATGTTCGGACCGAAGATTTCCACCTCGTCGCCCTCGATCACGTCTTCGGCTCCGGTCACGTCCACCATCAGCTGGTCCATGGTCACCCGCCCGAGAATCGGCAACCGGCGGCCGCGGATCCACACGTCCGCGCCTTTTCCCGAGACCTGCCGCGGGTAGCCGTCGCCGTAGCCGATGCCAACGGTGGCGACGCGGGTGGGCCTGGTGGTGACGAATTGCCGCCCGTAGGAAACTCCATGTCCGGCAGGCAGCGTGCGGATCAGGGTCACCCGCGACTTCAAACTCATCACGGTGGCGAGTTTTTCCTGGAAGCCAGGCAGCGGCGAGACGCCGTAAAGCATCAGCCCGGGGCGCGACAGGTTGCAACAGCCTTGCTGATAGCCGAGCAGCCCCGCGCTGTTGGATAGATGCCGCCACGTGAACCGCGACTCGCCTCCGAGGTCGCGGATGATCGCTTGAAACCGCACGAACTGCCGCAACGTGAACTCCTCGTCCTCGTCCGCCGATGGCAAATGCGAGCCGATGCCTTCGACTTCCAGATTTGCCATGCGCTCCAATTGTTCCAGCTTTTCACACAGATTCTCCGCCACAAATCCCCCGCGGCCCATGCCGGTGTCCACGGCGAGATGCACCTTCAACCGCACGCCCCGCGCGGCAGCGATGCGGTTGAACTGCTCCGCCTCCTCGATCGAGGAGATACATGGAGTCCATTCGCGAGCGACAATTTCCTCGCGTTCCTCCGACCAGGTCGCACCGAGCAGATAGATCCGCGTTTCCACGCCCGCGTTGCGCACGCGACGCGCTTCGCCCACATTCGCCACCCCGAAAAACGCGATTTCCTCCTCCGCCAGCGCCTTCGCGATTTCCTCCAACCCATGGCCGTATGCCCCCGCCTTCACCACCGCCATCATCCCCTCGCCGCCGCAAGCCTCGCGGGCGACGGCCAGATTCCGCCTCAAGGCACCAAGATCGATCTCCGCCCAGGCACGCGGCGGGGAAACTGGAAAAATTTCGTTCACGGAAGCGAGGCTAGACATCCCCACAGCGCTGGCAAGATCTGCAACTTGAGCCTGCGGGATCATCACAACCCGGCGCCCGGGAAATACCTTCGTCTCAACCGGAAGGAAACGTGAACCAATCCGATCAAGGCCGGCACCTCGACCAATGGGCCGACGACCGCGGCGAAGGCGACGCCGGATTCCAATCCGAACACCGCGATGGCCACGGCGATGGCGAGTTCGAAATTGTTTCCCGCCGAAGTGAACGCCACGCTCGCCGTCCGCGGGTAATCCGCTCCCAGCTTCGCCGCCATCGCGAAACTCACGAGGAACATGACCGCGAAATAGATGACCAGCGGAATGGCGATCCGCACCACGTCTAGCGGAAGGCGGACGAGGGCGTCGCCCTTGTAGGTGAACATGACCACGATGGTGAACAGCAGCGCGAAAAGTGTTAGCGGCGAAATTTCCGGAATGAAAACGCCCTCATACCATGCCCTTCCCTTCCACTTTTCCAACAGCAGCCGGCTCAGCGCGCCCGCCACGAACGGGATCCCCAGATAGATCGCCACGCTGTGGAAAATCCGGCCCATCGAGACATCCACCACGGCACCCTTCACCCCGAACCAGGGTGGAAGGAACGTGATGAAAAGCCAGGCGTAGGCGCTGTAGAAAAGGATCTGCGCGATGCTGTTCAAAGCCACCAGGCCGGCGGCGTACTCGCTGCTGCCTTCTGCAAGTTCGTTCCAGACGAGAACCATCGCGATGCAGCGGGCGAGGCCGACCAGGATCAAGCCGACCATGTATTCCGGCTGGTCCCGTAACAAGAGGATCGCCAGCACCCACATCAGCACCGGACCGATCACCCAGTTCTGGAACAAGGAAAGGCCGAGGATCCGCTTGTTCGCGAAGACTTTGGGCAGTTCGGCATAACGCACCTTGGCCAGCGGGGGATACATCATGACAATCAGGCCGAGGGCAAGCGGCAGGTTGGTGGTCCCGACGGTCATCGGCGCGAAAAACGCGGCGGGATCCCTGATCACCAGATTCCCTAACACCACCCCCAGCGCCATCGCCGCGAAGATCCAGACGGTGAGGTAGCGGTCGGTGAACGACAGGTTTTTGGCGATGGTATCGGACATGCCTGTTCCCTGTTAGCCGCAGCCGCCCGATCCGCAACACGGTGTCGGGCCGGCGATGGCGGGAAGTCGCAGATCGGGCACACCGCAGAGTTCCCTGGCCAGGCAGTCGGTGTGTTTGTTAGCGAGATCGAACACCACGGCGTCATCGAGCACCTCGTGGCCGGTGATCGTGTACTGGGAAATGACTCGATCCTCGTATTCGATTTCCACCGGCACGCTGTCATCGGGAAGGATCGACTTCGCCTTGTCGAGGATCCCGGACATTTTCCCGGTCTCGATGCGGTGGTCGTAGTCCTCGCCCACCCAGATCTGGAGCTGGCAGGTGGTGCTCTCACGGAGCGTGCCGCCGCAGTCGATGAACGTCTTGTCCATGCGGCCGACCTCGGTGACGTGGAAGGAAACGGGCACCGCTTCCCCACCCGGCAGACGGATGCGGAAAAATCGATCCGAGTGCTCGCTGAGAAGCGCCTTCAGCTCTGATAGAATCATGGCTGGAGAGTGGTTGTGGCTTTGGAACGGCTTTTTGAAACCAATTTTTTAGGCCCCGGGCAGCAGCTGCCTTCACGCACACCCAGTCTCCGCGCGGCCCTTGCGGCATCCCCGCTCCACTCGTCCTCTTCGGTGCCGGCGAAAAACCTGTCCATCGTCTCCAGCAACTTGAGGTACTTGGCATCGATGCGGAAATAGGTCCATTTTTCACATTTCTCGCTTTCGAGCAGGCCCGCTTTCCGGATCACCTGCACGTGGCTGGAAACCGACGACTGCGGCATCTCCAGGATGTCCGCCAATTCGCAGACGCAAAGAGCTTCCCTCATCACCAGCCGCACGATGCGCAAGCGGGTGGGATCGGAAAGGGCCCTGGTGAACTGTACCATGTTCGTCATAACGACAATCATCGTAACGTGTATTCAGGCTGTGTAAACCGGTTTTTTGCCGGTTCATGCGGCGGCGGGGTCGTTGTCTTTGATTTTCGGGAGAAAAAACGAAATCATTCCCGCCATCACGAGAAAGGCGGAGGATGCCGCCAGGCAGTTGATCAGTCCGTTGTTCGCACCACTGGCACCGCCCGCTTGATACAAGACACCTGATAGAACCGTGCCCGTCAGTCGCCCGCAGGCATTTGCCATGTAGTAGATACCCACGTTCATCGCCACCTTGTCATGATCGGCGTAATCCAGGATGAGGAACGAATGCACCGCGGAGTTCAGCGCGAATACGGCTCCGAAGGTGAGAAGTCCCGCGACGACCACGACCGCGGGATCCGCGTCCAGATGCAGGCCGGCGATGATGGCGGCCGGGATGAAAGCGAGCACCAGTGCAAGACGCCGCGCCGTTTTTCCCGTGGGATCCTTGCCCCGCAGGATGACCGGCGCGGAGGCCTGCACGATTCCGTAACCGATCACCCACAGCGCCATGAAGCCCCCTGCCTGCCAGAATTTCCAGCCTAACACCGATGAGAGGAAAACCGGCAGCGCCACCACGAACCAAACGTCCCTGGCTCCAAACAGAAACAAGCGCGCGACCGACAGGAGGTTCACGGCCCGGTTTTTCGAAAGCAGATGGCTGAATTTCGGCTTCGATTTCGTGTCACCCAGCCCGCCCTTCATCAGGACCACCGCCAGAACCAAGGCGACGCCCACCACTCCCATCAACACGCCGACCGACGCCTGGAAACCGACGACGGAAAGCAACAGGCTGCCCACAAAAAATCCCACACCCTTGAGCGCGTTCTTGCTGCCGGTGAGCAGTGCGACCCACCGATAGAGGCGGCCCTCGGTATCACCCGCCACCAGCTTGACGGCGCTTTTGCTGCTCATCTTGGTCAGATCCTTCGCGATTCCCGACAGCGCCTGCGAGGCCATCACCCAGGCGACCGTCAACCCCGCCACAGGCATGAAAGCGAGCATTGAAAGTGCGGCCAACTGGGTCCCGAGACCCATGAACAACGTCGATTTTAATCCAAACCGCGACGCGATCAGACCTCCTCCGAGATTTGTGATGATCCCGAAAAGTTCATACAGCAGAAACAACGAAGCAACCTGGAACGCGCTGTATCCCAGTTGATAGAAATAGAACAGCACCAGCATCCGGATCGCACCATCGGCGAGGGTGTCGGCCCAATACGCCATCGTGACGATGGCGTAATTCCGTTTCCCCGGGTCACTCATGACAAGGTAGCGATTTTCCTAGCAAGTTCGGCATAGCGGCTGGCATAGCCCCACTCGTTGTCATACCAGGCGAGGATTTTCACCTGCGTCCCGTCGGTCACCATCGTCGACAGCGCGTCGATGATCGAGGAACGGGGATCGTCCTTGAAGTCGATGGAAACCAAGGGTCTTTCCTCAAATCCCAGAATGCCGGCCAAGCTGCCCTGCGATGCCTGTTTCAACAGTGCGTTCACTTCCTCAACGGTGGTCGGGCGTGCAACTTCAAACACGCAATCGGTGAGCGACGCGTTCAACAAAGGCACCCGGATCGCCACCCCATCGAGCTTCCCTAGCAGCTCGGGAAAAATCATCCCGATCGCGGTGGCCGAACCGGTGGACGTTGGAATCAACGAAAGGCTGGAAGCCCGCGCGCGTCGCAAGTCCTTGTGATGGGTGTCGTGGATGGACTGGGTGTTGGTCATGTCGTGGATCGTCGTGATCATCCCGTGGCGGATGCCGAGATTCTCATGGATGACCTTCACCACCGGCGCGAGGCAGTTCGTGGTACACGAAGCGGCCGTTAGGAGATGGTGTCGCGCCGGATCATAGAGATGGTCGTTGACTCCCATGACGATGTTCAAGGCTCCCTCCTTGACCGGAGCCGCGACGATGACTTTTTTGACGCCCGCTTCGAAATAGGCTTCCAGCTGTTCCTGCGTGCGAAACTTGCCGCTCGCTTCGAGCACGATGTCCACTCCGAAATCACCCCACGGGACCTTCGAGAAATCCTTCTCGCTGGTGTGGCCGAGGGTTTTGCCAGCGATGGTCACCTTGTCCGCCGTGCCGGAAATGTCGCGGCTCCAGCGGCCGTGGACCGAGTCGAACTCGATGAGATGCGCGGAGACGACGCCATCGCCGCCGGTCTCGTTGAGGTGGACGAATTCGATTTCCGGAAAGTCCCACCCCGCGCGGAGTGCGAGCCGTCCCATGCGGCCGAAGCCGTTGATGCCGATGCGTATTGCCATTGATGTTAGTTGGTATGTTTTATTGAAATCAGCAACCGCCCGAGGCGCACTCCGGTGAGGTTCATGGCTTCGCGCGTCTTCTAGCGGACAATGTCTCCGGGCCGGGGAAGCAACTGCCTTCACGCTCACAGAGCCTCTGCGCGGACTTACCGGCGTCACCACTCCATTCTTCCTCCTCCGTGCCCGTGAAGAACTTCTCCATCGTCTCCAACAGCTTGAGATACTTCGCGTCGATGCGGAAATAGGTCCATTTTTCGCATTTCTCGCTTTCGAGCAGTCCTGCCTTCCGGATCACCTGCACGTGGCTGGAAACCGAGGACTGGGGCATGTCGAGGATGTCCGCAAGTTCGCAGACGCATAGGGCCTCGCGCATCACCAGTCGCACGATGCGCCAGCGCGTAGAATCGGCGAGAGCCCGGGTGAAGTTGACGATGTTTGTCATGACGACGAATATCGTAACGAAATATCAAGCCATGTAAACCGGTTTTTCCCGAACCAAGCGATTGCCGGAACAGTGCAGGCAATTCGGAGGTCACGGGGACCTTTTGGGCGACCGGATATTTTCGGCACGAGTTCCCGAAGCTGGTCTACCCGAATATCCGGCCCCGGAGCAAAAGCCTCCCTGAATCATCCCCGCATTTGGCTTCGCAGGCACGACATTCGAACATTATCGTCACCGAGTCTTATTCGACGGCAAGAGGTCAAAGGAATTATCTGGAGCTTTCCAAGCCTTAGACTTTTATCTCCATGATTTCCGAATGGTCCCTTCAAACCGTCTACAACGACGTCGAAAATTTTTGTCGCGTGCAGCATTCAAAAAAGTCCACCCGCCGGCGGCGGAGCAGTTTCCGGAAGATGCTCAGCGCCCTACTCCTCCTGTTAGTGGTCGGGTTTGCTGGCCATCTTCTCACTTCCTTCCTGGACTTGTAACATGGGACCGGCTCTGAATGGATAAACTCGAAACATTTGAATCAATTGCCACTAATGCCCCACCCCGTTCGTTTGACAGTTTGTGCCACCTTCTCCTTGCTGCTGGCCTCCTGCGGCAGCCACACCACGCCATCCTTTTTCCTCTCCCATCACCCGCAGGACACCGGCAGCCGGCCACTCCGCCACTACCCGGTTGCCCGGCAGGGAAATCTCACCGCCTGGCTCACCAGCGATCACGTCAGCCCGACGAGCGACTGGCTTTACGCTCCGGGTGACCCGAATCCAAAGTATCAAATCGTAGGCATCGTCCGCTCGGGATCGATGCCGGAGTCGGCCAATCACGATGGCTCTTTTCTGGTGGTTTCCGGCTACGGCGGTCCGCTTTTCGAGCTGTGGCAGGGTAGCGAAGCCGAAGGAAGGCTGTTCACCGGCGAGGGCGGCTGGATCCCGGTGAGCATCCGCCAGGACGAGGCCGTCAACTCTTGGGTCAGGGTTTCGCCCGGACGCTCGATCGGAGGCTGGAGCGGATTTCCCATTGTAATCGGCGATCCCAACCACCCCGATGCCGTCGCCGGTGCCATGTGGTACAAAAGCAACACCGACCCGACCCTTGGCGGTGCGGCCTCCACCCGGATGCTTCAGCGCTGGTTGGGCAAGCTCAAGCTCTCTGACTTCGTGACAAAACGCTAAAACTCCCAGCTCCAGGATCCGCATCCTTGTGACGAAGCCGACACATTTGTGCATTTGATCGGGGTAGGCCCGTGGAAAGAGTCTCTTCGGGAGATGACCCGTCCAGCACGCCCTTCGCATGACCAGAGTTGGGTTACTGTGGGTCCTACTGATCGCACCACTTTGGGCACTGATGGCGCGAGGTATGGTTTGAAGCCCTGTTTACGGGACATCCTACCGCGAACCCCAAGGACCCGGGCATCTATTTTCCTACCCGCACTGACATGAAGTTATTTTCCCGCGAGCGTCCTGCCGCCGATCCCTTGGCTGACAAAACCACCCTGCTGCAGCGGCTTTGGCATCTCTGGTCAGACCTGCATCTCTTGTGGAAGGTCTTGCTGGTCGCCTTGGTCCTGGCGATTCTCGGGATTCCATTTTACCGGCCCGCTTTGCGCGCCCAGAAAGCGATGAACTATAAGTCGGACCTGGTAACCGCCCAAAGAGCGCTGGCCGAGGGTCGGCACGTGGAGGCCCGGGACTACGCTCTTCAGGTTCTGCGGAGCGCCCCTCAAAAAAACGAAGCGCTCCCGATCTTCATGCGGGCGGCTGCCGGAGCTGCCGATTCCAGACTGATGATGGCAGCCCGCGAATATCTTGCCCAAAAATCCGAGGATAAGGCAGACCGGATCTTCGCCTGGAACGTGTTGAGCCAGCAGAGTCCGATGGGAATCGCCGGCATGACCTGGGTGACGCTCCGCGAGGGCGAGAGGATGGATCCGGATTTCCTTGCACCTTGGCTGGAACGCCTCATGGCCGAGAATCTCGGCCATTTGGTCGACGCGGAACTCACCAAGCTTACGGATCAAACCGACCTGCGGGTGGAGCGCATCCGCCTCTCCCGCCTTGCCAAGCGAGCCACGGACGTCTCCCTCCGCGAGCTTCAGGCGCGGCTGCTGGACCGCATTGCCTCCCACCCGGAGGATGGGCCGGCATTGCTCCCGGTGATGGACGAAATTCCCCAACCCGCATTGATCCCCTATTTTTTCCCCGCCCTCGGCAAGTGGATCGAAGCCCGTGGAGGCGAGCCGACGGCCGAGGACCAGATGCGCCTGGCTCGCTGCGAAATTGCGGCCCGTCCGGATTCCGCCGACGCGGTCCTGACCCGGATGGTGAAGACCCACGGTCAATCCCATCCACTTCAGGTCGCCAGATTGCACACCGCCCTCCAGCGCCTCGACAAGGCGGAAGAACTGCTGGAACCGGCTCTGCCCAAGCTCGATCCCGACACGTTCATGCTGATGGCCGAAGTGCTGGAACGGCAGGGCAAACTCGACAAGTGGAGCAAACTCCTCGAAAGCCCCCCGGAAGGCGTTCCCCTTCCCGAGGTATTGTGTGACCGGGCGTTCATCGCCGGGAAACAAGGCGACAAGAGGGCTCAGACCAAGTTCGAACAGGAAGCGCTGGCGGCGGCTGAACTTCAGACCAAAAGCGACTCGCTGATCCGTCTCGCACGTCATGCGTCGATCCGTGGAATGGGCGATTACGCCGTGGATGCCTGGGTGAAAGCGATCCAACGCGGCTCCACCAGCCCGCTGCCGTTCTTCTACTCGATGGACCAGGTCGTGCGGGCGACCGCCAGTGGCAAGAAAGAGAGCCAGCTTCTTGACATGCTGAGGATCTACCGCGCCTTGGAGCCCGGAAATCTGGACGTGGCGGTGCAATACTCGTATCTCGGATGTCTGCTCGGAACCGTGCCCCCGGCGACGCTGGTGACCGAGCTTACCCCGATTCGGGAACGGTTGGCGCAGGACCCGGGAAATCAGGGCTCCCCGCCGCTGGACTGCACGTTGGCGTTCGGTCACCTGTTGGAAGGGCAGCATGAGTTGGCGGCTCAGATCACCGGCAACCGCGAAATCGACTGGTTCACCCAGCCCCCCGCCTTCCGGATGATCCGGGCGATCGCCTTGACCAAAACCGGTCGCAAGGAAGAGGCGGATGTTTACTTGGAGGACTTTCCTTGGGACAGTCTGTTGCCTGGCGAGCTAAGAGTGTTCCGTGAACTCCTTGAAATCCACGGAGAATCCGCTGAGCAAGTCAAAGTCCGGGATCCCGGGGAATTGGAAAAAGCCAGACTGGCCGAGGAAGCCAGGCAGGCGCAGAAAGCCAGGGAACTCAAAGAAATCCGGGAAGCGCTCGAGGCCAAGGAGGTAGGCAAAAGCGAAGAGGCCACGATTGCCGAAAAGGCAGAGAAAGCCGAGAAAGCCAGGCTGGCTGAGGAAGCCAGACAAGCCAAGAGGGCCGAGGAACTCAAAGAAATCCGGGAAAAACTGGCAGCCCGTGCCGCCAGGGATGCCGAGGAGTCCAAAAAGGCCGAGAGCGCCGAGCCTCCATCCACCCGCTGACTGCGGATCGCTCTCCCGCAAGCGGCGCGTCTGACCGACATCCGCCACTTCGAAAAATGCGCCATCTCCGCCCCAACGCACAGCGGGGTCTCGGTCCGCAGTTTCAGTCCACCGGCGTGGCGCCTTGCGCAACCTCGGTCCATTGGATTTTCGGCAGAATTTCCCTGGAAAAGTGCCGCCATGCGAATTCCTCGGAGGGCAGGCCCGTCACGCCGGCCATCAGCACCCGGGTGTGGTCAGGCTTGAAGCGGTGCAGCGTGGAAGCCACTCGCAAGCCCAGCCGCGAACGATTGATCGTTCCCAAATCGAACCCGAAAAAGTCCGCCCGCTGGCTCATGGCCCCTGTTCCCGAGACCCACACCGACTTGAAGACATACATCGCCGGTCCACCGTGCTGGGACCGGAACAAGGAGGAATCGAACACCATCCGCCGCTCGCCGGTCCCAGCCTCGCGCGTCGGATAGATCTTCTCCTGCACCATGCCGATGCTGCCCATGCATTCCTCCGGCAGGTGGCGGAAGGCTTCCAGCGTGTTCGTCACGCCCGCACGGTCCCATTCCACCCATGACAAGCTCACCCGCGGCGCGTTGTCCCCGCCCAGACTGCCGATCCAGCCGCCGCTGCACATCAGGGACTCCCGCGCTTCTTCATAGTCGCCCTGGCGCGACTCGAAGCTGCCCTCCGCCACGGGCGGAGCGAGATGTGGGACCAGCATCGGTCCGTCTGGACGCGCCGGATTCACCCATACGTAGGAAAAAGCCTCCGCTGCCAGCACGGGCAACAGCGGAATCATCAGGACGAGGATTAATCGGCGGAGATTCATGTCATCGAAGCGGCCACTTGTTTTCGAACCATCCTGGCACCTTTCCGCTTGGAGTCCATGGCGAGTGCGACTCCAAGCAGAATGATCGTTCCGATCACAAAGGCGACCATCCCTGCCAGATCGTGCGCCTTGTCGAAGGCGGACTGCCCTTGATCGAAGCGGATCTGCGCGAGCATGAAGGCCCGCCCCACATTCGTCACCCACGCGGCCAGCAGCCCCGCCCCGACGAGAGCGACCCGCGCCCCCGCGCTCAGAAACAACCATTCGCCAATGCACAGGGAGGCCATCAGCAAGCTCTGTGTCGAGCGGATCCCGCTGCACCCTTCCGACACTTCCACCACCTGCCCTGCCATTTCCAGGTTGGATCCGAGGACAGTCACCGGCCGGCCCACCAAACCGAAAATCCAACTGCTTGCCTCCAGCACCCGGCTCGTCAGCGTGTCGACCAACATCTGTTCGATCGCACCCAACATCGGCACGGCGGTTAGAGCGAAAAGGACTACGGGCACCAGCCCCAAGAGCGCTTTACTCCCCGCCATCCGCCAGACAATGAAAAAGCTGGCTGTGCAAACGATCAGCGCCTGCCCCCACATCGGGGTCGTCCACGACGGATCGGTCCTCAGCAGGGTCCGCATCGGTGCAAGCGCGAGAGCCAGTGCTACCAGCACTCCCGCCACCGCCCAGCCGGGCAGCGGTCGCCGGGCGACCAGCGGCCAATCACGCCAGCGACGGTAAAAAAACCAGAACGCCAGCGGCGGCACATACCAGCCGTAGTCGTAGTACTCGCCATGAAGCCAAGCGTAGCTCGCCGAGTAGAACAACTGCGCCCACAGCGCAAGGAGCAGCACGAGCCAAGGGCTCCAAGCTGGCAAAGTCGCATGGCGTGCGGGCGGATTCACTGCCGGTGAACGTCCGCCCGACCGCTCACCATCCACAAACCCTAGAATGTGGCGATTTTGTCACAGAAACCACTCAGCTGCGTGGAAGTCGCCTCATAACGCGCAGGAGCCTGTACACGACGGCTGCAACCTGCGATACCGCATGTGGGAATGATATTCGGAACATGGGAAACTGATTACCACGTGCCGCTCCACCTAACCAAACGCCTTGGTTTGCCCCACCAGACGGCGGAGTACCACTCGGGGCGCCGAAATCCCGTTCCCGCGGGCGGGAGCGCCTCTCCGGATTTCAAAATCAGTAACCCGCAGCCGCGGAATGACATTCCCACAGTCCGGCAGCGGTTACGGCGTCCCGTGGGCGTTTTTCCGCGCTCCGGGACACCCCGAGTCAAAACCAAGGGCTTTCCGCCGTTCGTCAAGCGATGGCGGGAGTGACAGGAGGTGCTTCCGGCTCGCCCGAATTCGAGCGATTCGCCTTGGGGAAAAGCCTTTCAGAGACCCCGCGCCCCAGAGTTTGGCGGGCGGCAAGGTAGTTGTGCTCATATTGGCGGCGCAACGTTCCTTGGGCGATTTCCTCCTCAGCATCTGCATTTTTCGCAGTCCGCACGGCGTCATCCAAGGCTTTAAGAGCGTCACGCACCGCTTGGGCAAGGTTTTTGAGCTTGGCGGCCTGCGGGACGAGCGCGTGGGTCGCACCCAGTGTCTCGATTTTGGTGGCCAGCGCCTCGGCAGCGGCAGGCTCCTGGGCAATAGGCAGTTCTACAACGGCGCCAAAGCCTCCCGCCGGAAAGAGGATGGCCAGGGTGCCGGCTCCGAGATTCTCCCGGTCGAAGGTCTCGGCGGCGGAGAACAGGTTCCGGATGGCGTCGTCGAGGTCGGCATCAGCGGCCATGGTGTCGTCATAGGCGGCCTGACGGTCGAGGTCCTTTTCATCGGAGACACTTTGACGGCCCGCCAATGTGTCGATGGCGGTCTGGATGGAGGTAACCAGTGCTGCCTGTTTGTAGCGGCGGGCAAGCCGCTGGTGGTGGCGGGCAAGGTTGAGGTGAAGAGCTGTGGAATCCCGTTCTGCGAGCATGCGTGCCATGATGTTGTAATTTTTGAGGTTGCTGATTTGCTAGACAGTTTGTTCTCTATCAGGCCTAGGGCCGGTTGGCTAGATCTTTTTCCCCTCTTCACGGTAAACTGGTTCACCCTAACAAAAAAAACCTTCCCCGCGAAGCGCGGGGAAGGTTGATGAAGGATGACTGCCAGCGACCTTACGGGCGCAGCCTTACTTGACGATTTGAAGGCGTCCGAAGAGTTTGCCGCCCACGGCTTTGGACTTCGGAAGGGTCACTACGACTCCATCCGTAATCGCATCGCCCGGGGTTACCGCGACGATGACTCCGTCCACCGTGCCACTGGTCGCCACTGGCACGTTGGTCCAGCCCGACAGGTCGCTGCCGTATTGGAAGGTAGCGGGAGCCTCGGTCACCGAGTCATCCCGGCGGGTGAAGGAGAACACGAAGTTCTCGCCGGAAGCATCGAGGATTGGAGCGATTGCTTGATTGGAGACACTCGGGTTGCCGTTCAGCACAAATTCTGCGAGGTTATCGAAGCCATCGTTGTCCGGGTCCGCTTCCGGCAGCCGGTCGTTCGCATCGGTGAGCGGGGGGTTGAAAGTCGATGCCCAAGCATCAAAGTTGGAGGCGGGAGCGGCACCTTGCGAGATGAAGGAAACCTGCCCGGAGCTGTTGATGGTGACAGTCCCCTCGTAAGTCCCATTGCGCAGCGGACCACCCACTTGATCCACCACATCGGTCCTTGCGAGGATCCGGTACAGATCCACGGCAAACTCGACTTCGCCGGCAGCACCGAAACTGCCGAAGGAAACGGCCGTTCCGGCTTGTTGCACACCGCCTGCAAAGGTGATGTAGGCATTGCCCTGGACTCCTTGAGCTAGGAAGGGATTCTGGTCCGCGTTGTCAATGAACGAGACGCCGATGGGTGAAACGGCAACCTGCGTTGTGTATTGGTTTTGGAACACATTGTTCATCGAATCAATCCGCGAGGCAGCATTGGTCATGCTGTTTGTGTTTGAGACCGTC
>JBGSTM010000293.1:0-2724 GCA_041736495.1 Akkermansiaceae bacterium | reverse complement strand
AAAGTGGCTTCCCGGCCTGCCAGACGAGGCACAACTCCTGCTCAGCGGATGAAAATCCACCATTTTACCACCACCCGGAGCAAGCACCCGCCGCCTCGCTCAAAGGCGTTCCGCGAACGCGCTCATTTTCCTTTTTAGGGTAATGCGCCCCGCGGCCTTGGCCTTTGGGGATGAGGCAGCCTTTTTCGGCAAGCTCCTTGAGACGGAGTTTTAGCGTGCTCGGTGAGTTGCACGAATTGGCCGAGGGTGAGCGTTTCGTGATCGGGAAGCAGGGCGACGATTTTCCGGGCGAGCGGGTGGAGGTCGGTGGCGCGGGATGCTTCGAGGTCGATCTTTCTGGCTCCTGATGGAGTTGACGCTTTCGATCGTGGCAACACGCCGGAGCGAAATCAGCTTTTCGGGTGAAAGACTGCGAATCTGGCACCACTGGCCCTTGAATTCCTCCAGCTCTGGTACCACCCGGAGCATTTCGGGGGTGATGGTGAAAAGCGGTGGAAGCATGGGGATTTGGCCGTTTTTGGCCGATTGTGGCTGATTGACAACACACGGGTTTTAAGCTGCTGGAATTTGGAAATGAGCAGATGTTTACAGGGATTGGTGATCGGCAAGTCGATGCGTTGCGTCCGGAGATTCCCCGGCTGAGTCCCAAGAAAACTCAGAAATCCCGCAAGACATCGGCCTGATCCTGACGTATTGCCCCGCTTCATGATTCGCTGGTTCGCGCGCAACGACATCGCGGCAAACTTCCTCCTCTTCGGGTTGCTGCTGTGGGGCGCTTGGTCGTTTAAGGAAAAAGTCCCGCTGGAAGTCCAGCCGGCGATTGTTTTCAAGCAGGTGGACATCAGTGTCTCTTACCGTGGTGGCAGCCCGGAAGATGTCGAACGGGCGGTGATTCTTCCGATCGAAGGCGCGCTCGAAGGGCTGCCGGGAGTGGATTTCGTCGAGTCCCGCGCGACCAGCGGCAACGCCCGGATTACCGTCCGGGCCGAGGAGGGCGAGGACATGCGGTTGATGCTGGAGGAAATCAAGACCCGCGTCACCCGGCTGACCAACCTGCCGAACGAGACCGAGCCGCCCCGGGTGACGATTCCGGACAGCGCGGCGTGGTTCGATGTGATCAAGGTCGCCATCGTCGGAGAGATGGACGAGACGGACCTGCTCCGCGCCGCGCGGCGGGTGCGGGATGATTTGATCGAAATGCGCGGGATTTCCCAAGCCACGGTGCTCGGATCGAACCCGCTGGAAATCGCGATCGAAGCGGATCCCATGCGGTTGCGGGATTTCGGGCTCACGTTCGCCGATCTTACGGCCGCCATCCAGCGCTCGTCGCTCGATCTCCCCGCCGGAAACATCCAGACGGATGAGGGAAATCTCATGGTCCGGTCGAAGGGGCAGGCCTACACGCGCACGGATTTCGAAAACATCGTCATCAGCAACAACCTGGGTTCCGAGGTGCGGCTTGGGAATGTCGCCAATGTGAGCGACGGCTTCGAGGAGGGCCGCCAATCGCATCGTTTCAATGGCAAGCCCGCGCTGTTTGTGGAGGTGCTGCGGCTCAACGATGAAAACGCCCTGGAAATTGCCGCCTCGGTGAAACGATATGCGGAAACCGCGTCCGAGCGTTTTCCTGAAGGCATCTCCATCCACGTCTGGGACGATTCATCCATCGAACTGGAAGGTCGGTTAGGCACGCTGCTGTCCAGCCTGCTGCAAGGCGGCTTGCTGGTGCTGATCGTGCTCGGGCTTTTCCTGCGGCCGATGATCGCGTTCTGGGTGGTGCTCGGCATCCCGGTCGCCTTTGCCGGTGGATTCATCATGATGCCTTATTTCGGCATCACGGCGAACGTGATGAGTATTTTCGGGTTCATCATCGTGGTCGGCATCGTGGTGGACGACGCCATCGTCACGGCGGAGAACATCTACACCAAACTGAAGGAAGGCATGCCGCCATTAGATGCCGTTACGGAGGGGGCGAAGGAGGTGGCGGTGCCGGTGACCTTCGGCGTGCTGACGACGATTGTGGCGTTCATACCGCTGATGTTTTTCGATGGATTCTACGGCTCGTTCAGCAAACAGATCCCGCCGGTCGTTGGCGCGGTGCTGATTTTCTCACTGATCGAATCGAAGCTGGCGCTGCCCTGCCACCTCAAGCATGTCAAAGTCAACCGCAAGCATTTCAACGCGTTCGAGAGGTTTCAGAAATCCATTGCGGACGGTCTGGAGAAATTCGTGGACCGCGTGTATGACCCGGCGCTGCGATTCACCACCCGCCACCGCTATTCGACACTGGCCGGATTCCTGGCGCTGGGAATGGCCTCGGTCGGAATTCTAACCAGCGGGCGGCTTGGCTTCGTCAACATGCCGGCCATCGACCAGAACCGCATCAACGCCCGCATCCAGATGCCCAGCGACACGCCGGTCCGGATCACCGAGGAGCGGGTCCAACAGGTGGCGCTGGCCGTAGATCAACTCCGCAAGGAGTTCGTCGATCCGGAAACTGGCGAATCTCTGATTCGTGACATGATTACGTCGGCCGGCGGCCGAATCGGCCGGCCCGGCTACGAGCCTCGGAATGGCTCGGTGACGATCAACGTGCTCGACCCCGGCCTGCGCTCGGAACCCGGACCGAAGAACAGCGAGATCGCCAGCCGCTGGCTAGAGATCGTCGGTAAGATTCCGGATGTCGAAAATCTCCGGATTTCCGGCGACCGCGGCGGTGGCGGC
>JBGSTM010000292.1:0-7015 GCA_041736495.1 Akkermansiaceae bacterium | reverse complement strand
AAAGTGGCTTCCCGGCCTGCCAGACGAGGCACAACTCCTGCTCAGCGGATGAAAATCCACCATTTTACCACCACCCGGAGCAAGCACCCGCCGCCTCGCTCAAAGGCGTTCCGCGAACGCGCTCATTTTCCTTTTTAGGGTTAGCAATCTGCCACCATCGATGACCGGTTGCTGGAACTTCCCGGACACTGATGTGTCGGATTGAAGCGTCATCGTTTTCAGCTTCCCCAGCTCCATCTCTCAGGGTGCCAGAGATAGCCTTTGCCGACGGGCACGATCTGCCCGAGTCCGGGCCACGGGAGGTGGAATCCATAACAACGTGTCCGCTCCGCCGCCGCCCGGGCGAAGATTTTCTTGCGGGTCTCCACCGACTGCACCGGGTCGTGGTCGAACTCGATGGTCCAGTCGGGATCGTGCAGATTGAGCCCGTGGTGGTGGGCGAGGTCCATGATGTGCAGCAGCGATTCATTTCCCGACTTGATCCGGAAAATGGCATGCCCCGCAGTGTGTCCAGGCGCGGCTTCGATGGTGACCATACCACCGAACAGCTCCGTTCCAGGTTTGATCGGCTGGGAGACGCCCTTGAGTGCTTCGAAGTCGGCTCGCACGCTTTTGACCATGCCTGGCAGTTGTTGTTTGTTGCGTTTGGATTTGGAGAAATCCGGATTCAAGCCGTGCCAGAAAGCGTATTCGTCTGGCAGATAGTGGAAGGCGGCGTTGGGAAACGCGGGCTTGCCGTCACGGACGAATCCTTCCAGATGGTCGCCGTGGGCGTGACTGAGAAAACCGGCCGTCACCTGGTCCGGAGTGATGCCGATCTGAGCGAGGCCGTCCGACAGCCAACCCCAGTTAGGGTTTTTCCCGGGCCGGAATCCGGCGTCGAAGAGGATGACTTCCTTGCCGCGGCGGATGACCAGGATGTTGATGTAAAGCGGGATGCCTTCCATCCGTTCGCCATGCTCCTCCATCCACGTCCTCATCACCGGCCGGTCTTCCTCCGGCCACATCATCCCGAGCGGATTCCCCTTCCCCATCAGGCTGTGCCCGTCGCTGATCGACCAAGCGTCGATCTCGCCGATCTTGAATTGATAGACCAGCGGGTTTCGGGCGAGCTTGGGTGCCTCGGGTGTCCTGGTTTCCTGGGAGAGCGCAATTCCACCCGCCGCGGCGAACACCCCGCCGATGAATGAACGCCGGCCGAGTTCCGGTGCTGAAATTTTTTCCATGATCGGCAGCATACGGAAGGATCAGGCGGCAAGTTTCGCCGGACCGCGAGTCTTCAGGTTCGCTGGAGAAAGAGACGGCAAAGAAAAGCGGCATCCGCCACCTTCACTTTGGCGATCCTTTCGCTTCCGAGTCTGGAGACTCGGGTTCCGGCCGGGGCGATCTCATCCGAGGATTTTTGGAGCCAGCTTTGCCAGCCAGTCGGCGAGCTCGGCGGCGACGCGGGTTTCCGGGAGGACGTCGAGGTTGTTGAGATTCCAGCGGTAAATCAGTTTGTAGCCGTCCCACTCGCCGGTGGCGCCACAAGCGCGCATCCAGCTGGCGGCCTGGCGGTTTTCCGGGAGCACGTAGCCGACGATGGACTCCGCCCCGGTGCGAAAAGCGGTGAGCCACATGATGGCGAGCAGCAGCGTGCCGATGCCGCGGCCCTGGTCGTCGTCGAGCACGATGAAGGAAATTTCCGCTTCGGCCGGATGGTTTCTGTCACGCCACCAACTCGCGCCGCCGAGCGGAGTAAATTCGCGGGACAGATCGAGCACGGTCCACGAGACGTGGGTGAACGGATCCTGGTTGAGCACGCGGTCGAGCATCTTTTCACCGACGACTTCGCCGGTGTGGGTCCAGAAACGGTTGTAGCGGGCTTCCGGAGACAAACGCCGGTAGGCTTCCGCCAGTGCGGGGCGGTCTTCCGCGATCAACGGCCGCGCGATGACGGGCGTGCCATCGCGCAGTTCGAGCTCCAACCGGTCGGGAATGTCCACAGCGGGAAGTTACCCGAAGAACGAGCAATCGCAAAGCAAAGGTCCGGACGGTCCGAGCGTAGTGGATTTTTAGGGATTGTGGAGATGATAGGGTTCTGGCATGTCTTCGGTTGCCATGAGTTCCTACACCAATCCCTACGTCGTCGGCATGATTTCAGATTCGCCGGAAGCGGCGCGCGCGGAGTTCATCCGGAAAACCTACGGCCACCTCGCGGGAGCCATCGCCCTGTTCGCGGTGCTGGAGTGGCTGTTTCTGAGCCTGGGCTTGGGAAATGCCGCGCTTGCGGCTCTGGGATCCAGCAAGTTTTCGTGGTTGATCGTGCTGGGGGCTTTCATGGCGGTTTCCTGGGTTGCCGAGCGATGGGCGACAAACGGCGCGTCAGTGGGTAAACAATACGCCGGCCTGCTTCTCTACACGGTGGCCGAAGCGATCATCTTCCTGCCGATGATCGCCCTCGCGGTGATCATGACCGGAGACGCCTCGCTGCTCATCCAGGCGGGCCTGATCACCGGTGCCATGGTGCTCGGCATTTCGGCCGTCGCGCTGACGACCAAGAAGGATTTCAGTTTCCTCGGCGGCATGCTCAAGATCGGCGGCTTCATCGCTCTGGGTTTGATTGTCGCCTCGTTCATTCTGCCAATCTCGCTCGGACTGTGGTTTTCGGGGGCCATGATCCTCTTCGCCTCGGCTGCGATTCTCTATAACACGAGCAACCTGCTCCATCGCTATCAGCCGGGCCAGCACGTGGCGGCGGCGTTGTCGCTCTTCGCCAGTGTGGCGCTGCTGTTCTGGTATGTGCTGCAGTTCCTGATGAGTTTGCGGCGGTGAATCATTCCCGGCAAACCTCCGGGGAAAATGAAACGTGCCGTCCTATTTCTTGCCACCCTGCTGTTCGCCGCAGTCTGCGGAGCGGTGGAAATCCGCGAGGAACCTGGCTGGGGCCGGTTTTTCGAAAGCCGGAAACTAACGGGCACCATGGTGGTGCTGGATGAAGCGAATGGAGTGACACACGTGTGGAACCCGAAACGCGCGGAGACGCCGTTTTCCCCCGCATCGACGTTCAAAATCCCCAATGCGTTGATCGCGCTCGACGCCAACGTGGTGAAAGATCTCGACGAGGTGATCCCCTACGGCGGGACGAAGGAATTCATGAAGGAATGGGAGCGGGACATGAACTTGCGGGACGCGATGAAGTTGTCGAACGTGGCGATTTTCCACCAGGTCGCACGCCGGATCGGCCTGGAGCGGATGCGGGCGAAGCTGGTCGCCTTCGATTATGGAAATAAGGCAATCGGCGATGACATCGGGAATCGCTTCTGGTTGAGCGGACCATTGAAGATTTCGGCGATGGAGCAGGTGGAGTTTCTAGCAAAGCTGGCGAATGGAAAACTGCCGGTATCCGCAGAGTCTGTGGCGCAGGTGAAGGCACTCACCCGCTACAGCGAAAAGAACGGGGCGACGATCTACGCAAAAACCGGCTGGATCGGCAGAGAGGCACCACAGACCGGCTGGTGGGTTGGCTGGGTGGAGAAGGAGGGGAAGATCTATCCCTTTGCGATGAACGCGGTGATCCCAACGATGGAGGAGGCGAAGCTGAGGATTCCCGTCGCTCTGGATTGTTTGGGAGCGATGAGGGTTTATTGAGGTACCCACCTTGCCCAAGGAAGGGCGATATCCGATCGCCCTGCCCATCAGATGCCAATGTGAAAAGGCAAGACGCGATTCATTGGCTTTTCATGGGCATCGGCGGACGGATTCCGCCGCTCCTTGGATTAGAAGCCCGCTCCGTCAAACTTACGGCACCCTAGGAAACTTCGAGAAATCCGGCTGCCGTTTTTCAAGGAACGCCTGTTTCCCCTCACGACCTTCCTCGCTCATGTAGTAGAGCAGGGTGGCGTTTCCTGCCAGGTCGAGCAGGCCCATCTGGCCGTCGCAGTCTGCGTTGAGGGCGGATTTGAGACAACGCAGGGCGAGGGGCGAGTGGGCGAGCATTTCGCGACACCACTGGAGGGTTTCCTTTTCGAGATCGGCGAGCGGGACGACGGTGTTGACGAGACCCATGTCGAGGGCTTGTTGGGCGTCATACTGGCGGCAGAGATACCAGATTTCCCTGGCTTTTTTCTGGCCGACGATGCGGGCGAGGTAACTGGATCCGAGGCCGCCGTCGAAGGAACCGACCTTCGGGCCGGTCTGGCCGAAGCGGGCGTTGTCCGCGGCGATGGTGAGGTCGCAGACGATGTGCAGGACATGCCCGCCGCCGATGGCGTAACCGGCGACCATGGCGACGACGGGTTTCGGCAGGGAGCGAATTTTTTTCTGGAGATCGAGCACGTTGAGGCGGGGAATGCCGTCCTCGCCGATGTAGCCGGCGTGGCCGCGGACTTTCTGGTCGCCGCCGGAGCAGAACGCGAGGTCGCCGGCACCGGTGAGGATGATGGCGCCGACCTTGGGGTCCTCGTGGGCGAGGTCGAAGGCGACGAGCATTTCCTTCACGGTGAGCGGGCGAAAGGCGTTGCGGACTTCCGGCCGGTTGATGGTGATTTTGGCAATGCTCCCATCATCCGTCGTTTCATAACGGATGTCCTCGAATTCGCGCACGGTGGTCCACATGGCGGGAGCTTGGACGATCAGTCGCGGTCCCGCAAGCGGATGCTTGGCGGCAAATAATCCCGCCGGGGGCACGCGAGTAGCTTTGGGGACGGACGATGGATGCCATTTTGTTAGCGGTTGCGTTTTTCTTCGGCCTGCTCGCGCAGCAATTCCGCTTGCCGCCGCTGGTGGGTTTTCTGGTTTCGGGATTCGTGCTGCAGGCGTTCGGCCAGTCGGGTGGCAACACGCTCAAAGTGATCGCGGACCTCGGTGTGACGTTGATGCTTTTCAGCATCGGCGTGAAACTGCGGGTGCGCACGCTGGCCCGGCCGGAAATCTGGGCGGGCACCTCGCTCCACACGCTGGCGGTGGTAGCGGTATTCGCGCCGGTGCTTTTGGCCGTGGGCACCCTTACCGGCCACGCGGCGGGACTGGAATGGCGGACCGCGCTGTTGCTGGCCTTCGCGCTGAGTTTTTCGAGCACCGTCTTCGCAGTGAAAAGCCTGGAGGAAAGCGGCGACATGGGTGCGATGCACGGACGGGTTGCCATCGGCATGCTGATCATGCAGGACATTCTCGCGGTGTTGTTTCTGACATTTTCGACCGGCAAGGTGCCGTCGTTGTGGGCGATCGCGCTGCTAGCCGCGCTGCTTTCCGGAAGGAAATGGTTAGGGGCGCTGATCGGGCGTTCGGGTCACGGCGAGATGATCGCACTATGCGGGCTGTTTCTGGCGCTGGTGCTCGGGGCTAAGGGTTTCGAGCAGGTGGGCTTGAAGGCAGATCTGGGAGCCTTGTTTGTCGGAGTGTTAGTCGGCTCGCATCCGCGGTCGAAGGAGTTGAGCAAATCGCTGATGGGGCTGACGGATCTTCTGCTAGTCGGGTTTTTCCTGCAAATCGGGCTCGAAGGCTCTATTTCGATGGAGGGAGTGCTGTGGGCACTGTTATTGATCCTGCTGCTGCCGCTCAAGGGCCTGGCGTTTTTCACGGTTCTCACCCGCTTCCACCTGCGGGCGCGGACCTCATGGATGGCCGGGATCACGCTTTCGACCTACAGCGAGTTCGGGCTGATCCTGGTGGCGCTTGGCGTTGCAAAAGGCTGGCTTCCCGCGGAGTGGCTGGTGGCGATGGCGGTGGCGCTTTCTCTCAGCATCCTGATCGCCGCACCCATCTGCCGGCGGGCGGAGGAGCTCTACGACCCGATCAGCGATTTCCTGAAACGCTTCGAAACCGCCGGTCAGCACCCGGACGATCTACCGATCGAAACCAAGGGCGAGCGCATCGCGATTTTCGGCATGGGCCGGGTCGGGCTGGTGGCTTACAAAAACCTCCAGGCGCGGTTCCCGGGACGGGTCATCGGCTTCGACCGGGATCCGGTGGCGGTGCAAATCCATCAGGAAGCGGACCGCAACGTCTTGTTAGCCGATGCGACGGACTCGGACTTCTGGGAGCGGGTGAAGGTGAAGGAAAACATCGACCTCGTCGTGCTGGCGATGCCGAAGCACGGTGCCAACGTGCACGCCGCGAAGACGCTCAAGCGGCATGCATTCGAGGGCGTGGTCACCGCCACCGGGAAATTCGACGACGAGGTCAAGGAGCTGCGCGAGCTGGGGCTGGACACCGCGTTCAACCTCTACAACGAAGCGGGCGCGGGCTTCGCGGATCACGTCGTGCAGGTCTTCTCGCAGCAACGCCCGGACCTGGCCAGCGTCTGGCGCAAGCCGCTGCTAGAGGCGAACTCCTAGATGCGTCCGAGTTTGAGGAAACGGGCGACCTGATCGGCGAACCACGTTTCCGCCTCCCACGGCACGCGGTGGCCCACACCGGGGGCGATGGCGAGATGGGCGTTCGGAATCAGCGAAACGGCGCGCTCGGCGAGGGCGAGGAACTTCGGATCGTTTTCCCCGGCGATCCAGAGGACCGGGATGGAAATTTCGTGCAGTCGGTCCCACAGCGGTTCCTGTGCGCCGAGCGACCAATCGACAAAACTGCGGGCGATCTCGCGGCGGCGCATGACAAGGCTGCCAGAGACTTGTTTGTCCCGCATCGGAGCATGGCCTAACACATCCTGGGCGTTCCACGCATCGAGAAATTCCTGCCAGTTTCCGGCGAGGGCCTGGGTCGCCCATTCGGCGTCGGTGGAGCGGCGTGTCGCATGGTCGACTTCCAGCCCGGGATGCGCGGAAACGATGACCGCCGCCTGCCACGGGTGGTCTTTCTCCAACAAGGCGTGCAAGGCCAGCCGCCCGCCCATCGAGTAGCCTAACAAGGCACGGCCATTGCCTCGGAAGACCTCGCCGCTAGCCTCGGCGTTGAGGGTTTTGCCAAATTCCGCGAGCGGCATCGGGCAGCAGTCGAGAAACCGCCACAAGTCCACCGCGCGCGAGCCGATGCCGGCGGAGGCCAGGTGCTTCGCGAAGCCGCGCCAGTCGGCCGCCATGCC
>JBGSTM010000275.1:0-2193 GCA_041736495.1 Akkermansiaceae bacterium | reverse complement strand
GGCGGCCTCGGCCAGCGTGACGCCGCAGGTCATCGCGGCGGCGATGGCGGCAAGGACGTTCGAGACATTGTGCCGGCCCGGCGTCGCAAGGCGGATGGCGGCGGAGGCGCCGGACTTCTGATTGTATACGGAGAATGAGATACTGGTTGGCGCCGGCACGATCTCCCGGGCGACATATCGCGCGGCGGGGTTTTCGAGGCTGTAGGTGATCGCCTCCGGAAAGTCCGCCGCCATGCGGTCGGTCTCGGCATTGTCGAGGTTCAGCACGACCGCCTCTGCCCGCGCCGCAAAGCCGCTGAACAGGGCGCGCAGTTCGTCCATTGTCTTGTGGTCGAGCGAGATGTTCATCAGCACGGCCACGCGCGGATTGTACGCGGCAATCGACCCGTCGCTCTCGTCCACTTCCGAGACGAAAATGCCGCTGGTCCCGACGAGGGAGCTCGAGAACAGTGCCTCGGGCGTGCGGAAATTCTTCATCACCGCGCCGTTCATCACGGTCGGGCGCTTGCCTGCGCGGTGCAGGATCCAGGCGATCATGCCGGTGACGGTCGACTTGCCACTGGTGCCCGCCACGCCAATCGCAAACGGCGACGCATTGAACAGGGCTGACAGCATGTCCGCCCGGCTCATCCTTTTGGCGCCCACGCGGAGCGCGGCGGCAATGTCCGGCACGGTGTCCTCCACCGCCGCCGAAGCGACGACGATCTGCTCGGGGCTCGTCACGCCGCTGCCATCCTGCGGGAAGAGGCGGATGCCCCGCGAGCGCAGATAGTCGAACTTCGCCGGCGTCCGCCCCTGGTCGAGCGAACGGTCGGAGCCCTCGATGGTGTGGCCCTGGTCCAGCAGGATCAACGCCAGCGGCAACATGCCGGAGCCGCCGATGCCACAGAAGAAATAATGAGTGGGGTGAGTCATGGTGGCGAGCTTGTAGCAGATGAGTGTCAGGAAAACGCCGAGTTTCTAAGAGCAGCAGATTCCAGCTTTTTGATATGGAAAATTAGATCATCAAAGGTTGCAGCGGTTGATGGGAAGTGAAAATGAAGCGCGTTATAATCATTTGCCTGATTTCACTGAGTGTAGCTGCCAGCGTTTTGGCGCAGGCGGCAGGTGGTGCAGCACCCGATAATTCCGGAGCTTTCGTTGAACCAGAGGATAACTCTTCCCCTGATCTGGCAACGGGTCCATTACAGTATCCTGACATCAAAACTGCTCTTAGCTACGTGCCTGATCCGGATCCGCGATCCGAAACCCTCGCTGCATACCAGCGTGATTTTGGGGTGGACGAAACGTCGGGGCCTGAACTGCAGATTTGGACTACAACGATTACGAGCAGAGAAGTCGTAGGGTATGTTGCGCGGCCGGGTGTGTTGTATGTTTTTGAGATGCATCATTCGAGCAACTTCTGGACCGGTCAATCAACCAGAACCGTGACCCGGCAGTCGATTCCGACGCGTCTTGCGGATGATCTGATCGCAATGATTCCGGATCTCCGGAACGTTCAATTTGACCGTTGCCAAAGAGGCATCGACGGCCACGCTGTTATTGTTGGAGGGCAGGATGCCGAGGGCGATTTTGGCCTTTCGGCAGTGAATTGGGACAGGTGTGAAGGACAGAATGTTGATGTCCTGAGTCGCGCGGTGAAGCTTGCCGCCACTAAGCGACCCAAGTGACCGTGGTGTGATTTCCGCGGCATTCAATAATCTCCCAACAATTACTTCGTATCAAAACTCGTTCCCATCCTTCGAGAATGCCGCTTTAACTGCGCCAGCAAGTCCGGGAGAGTGACATGGGCGCGAAGGTGACACGGATCGGGATTGTCGGGCCGGGGCGGGCGATTGACCGGTCGTTGGCGGAGCGGGTGACGGCGCTGGCGGGACCCAACGCGGAGCTGGTGTTTCATCCGCAATGTTTCCTGCGGGCGGGGCATTTTGCGGGGTCTGATGCTGCGCGGGCGGCGGCGTTTGAGGCGTATGCGAACGATGCGTCGCTGGATGCGGTGTGGTTTGCGCGGGGCGGGTATGGCGCGTGCCGGATTCTGGATCTGGCGTTTGACAATCTCGGCAACGCCGCGCGGCGCAAGACCTTTCTCGGCTATAGCGATGCGGGCAACCTGTTGGCGCGCCTCGCGCGCGACAGGATCGGCCGGGTGGTGCATGGGCCGATGCCGGCGGACATCTTGCGCGAGGGCGGCGA
>JBGSTM010000265.1:0-7900 GCA_041736495.1 Akkermansiaceae bacterium | reverse complement strand
CAGGAGGAAGCGCTTGAACTCGCCGACCAGGTGGTCGTGATGCGCAACGCCCGCATCGAGCAGGTCGGCGATCCGCAAACCGTCTATGACCACCCGCGCAGTCCGTTCGTTTACGAGTTCCTCGGCAACGTCAACAAGCTGCACGACCGGCAGGAAGTGTCCTACCTGCGGCCCCATGAAATCGAAGTGCTCTTCGCCGCGGAATTCAATCCTGCCACCGACTCGCTCGCCCTCGTGCAGCACCTTTTTTCCGCCGGCCCCATCGCCACGCTGACGGTCAAGCGCGGCGACGGCCAATTCCTCGACATCGAGCTCTCGCGCAAACAACTCGATGAACTCGGCCTGAGCGTGGGTGATGAAGTCGCCGTGCGGACGACCCGAAGCTTTGCAGAGGGCGCACTCTGAGAACATCCGCCATCGAAAAAGCCGGAAACGCGCTGTGTTCCGCGGTTTTTTCCGCTAGGGTCACTGCATTCCCGAGGAGGATGCGGACACCCATGAAAATCATCGCACGACTGCACCGCGCGGCGACACTCGTCCTGCTAGCCACCTGGACATCCCACGCGAGCGGTAAAGAACTCAACGCGTTCGACGAGCTCTGGAGCCATGCCACAATCTACCAGGATGAGCAAAATCCTTATATCCAGGAGTTCAAACTCCGTGGCCGCTATCAGGGGCAGTACTGGGATGTCGACGCCGAGCAGGGCCGCCAAAGCAACTGGGAAGACCGCCGCTCGCGGTTCGGCTTCGATGCCAAGTTCTTCGAGAGACAAATCGAAGTCCGCCTGGATTTCCAGAGCAACGATGGTTTCGATGATTTTTACGACGGACTTGTCGATGCCTTCATCCGCTGGAAACCCACGGACTGGCTCAGCATCACCGCGGGAAAACAACAACCATACATCGCGGAACACGACTGGTTGGTCTCGAACACCGCGATGCCCACTTTCGAGCGGTCCCAGATCTTCGGGCAGGTCGGCATCAACCGCGCCACCGGACTTGCCGTCGAAGGGAGCGCCGCCGATTTCTCCTGGCGCAGTGGCGTTTATTCGAATGACACTCCCAACAGCACCGGCGGCAGCGGTGCGTTCGGAGACGGTGAGTTCGGCGATTTCAACGGCGGCGTCTCGTTCACCCTCGGCGCGGGATACGATTTCAAAGAAACGCTCGATCTCGAAAAAGCGGAAATCTGGCTCGATGGGCTCCACAGCGACCGGCAAGACGGCGATACCGTGCTCGGGAAATACGACGACGTCATTTCATCCACCCTATGGATGAAGGAAGGGCCAGCCGCCCTCGTCATCGAAGGCTTTTTAGCCAGCGGCGGCGACGGCACCAACAGCGACGTCTTCGGCTTCTACATCGAGCCGACCTACGACATCCTACCGAAAACCCTGCAACTCGTCGGCCGCTACTCCTACGCCAAGAGCGAAGGCCCGCTCGGCGTGCAGGGCCAGGCCAGATACGAGCGCACGGTGGCGTCCAACAAGGGCCTCGGGGATTCCTACCACTCGCTCTATGCCGGTGCCCAATACTTCATCTACGGCGACAAGCTGAAACTCATGGCCGGTGCCGAGTGGGCCTGGCTCGATCACCGCGGCGGCGATTCCTACGAGGGTGTCACCCTACTCACGGGTGTTAGGTTCGCGTTCTGATTGGAGAGTCGTGACACAGGCATTGCTGCCTGTTCCGCGAGGTGCTGTGGCTTGTGGAAGAACCGGCTGTATTGCCTGTGTCACGCGGCGCATCGCCTCACGGGAACACCGCCGCCAGCTCTTCCGGCTTCAGGACGCGCCATTCTCCCTCTTCGAGGTCTTCGGGCAGCTTGAGGCCGCCGATGGAGATGCGTTTGAGGTCGAGCACATGGTTTCCGGCGGCGGCGAACATGCGGCGGACCTGGTGGTAGCGGCCTTCATGGAGGGTGACGAGCACTTCCTTTTCTCCCAGAACTTCAAACGTGGCCGGCAGCAGCGGACGGGTCTCGCTGTTGAGGACCAGCGTGCCGGAAGCGAAGAGTTCCCCTTCGTGGCCTTCGAGCGGGCGGTCGAGGGTGGCATGATAGATTTTCAGGCAATTCGACTTGGGATGGATGATCTTGTGGAGCAATTTCCCGTCATCGGTCATCAGCAGCAGGCCGGTGGTGTCCTTGTCGAGGCGGCCGATCGGGTTGAGGCCCGGATTGCGGAGGGCGAAGCGCTCGGGCAGAAGGTCGTAAATCGTGCTGCCGGGATCGTCGCTGCTGCACGTGTAGCCGTCGGGTTTGTTGAGCATGATGACGAGCGGAAACGGAGGATCGAGCGGCTCGCCGCGGAAGAGGATCCGGTCGTGGGGCGGCACGTCGTTTTCGCCTAACACGTTTCCATCGGTATCCGTGACGGCGCCGGAGCGGATGAGGCGCTGGACTTCCTTGCGGGAGCCGTAGCCGAGATTGGCGAGGAGTTTGACGAGTTTCATGAAGGAGACTTAAGACCCAAGACGGGAAGACAGAAGATGAAAAAGGGCGAAGAGTTAAAATCGGTGTCGTCCACGTCCTGTCTTACGTCTTGCGTCTTGCGTCTTGAAGTCTTCCATCTCGTTAGCGTTTGTCGGCGAAGAGGAGTTTGTAGGTTTTGTCCTCGGTGATCTTGCGCCAGGCGAGGCCGCTGGTTTCGAGGACGGCTTCGTAGGGAAGTTGGCGGTTGGCGACCAGCAGTAATTTTCCCCCGCGTTTCAGTGAGGCGGAGGCGGTCTTGAGGAATGCGCGGCCGAGGTCGACATCAGTGGCCTGGCCGGTGTGGAAGGGCGGGTTCATGATGATGGCATCGTAAACGCCGGGAATGCCGGTGGTGACGTCATGCCAGTGGAAATGGATTTCGCCTCCGTAATCCGCCAGATTCATCCTTGCGCAATCGAGCGCCCGCGCGTCCGCCTCGAACAAGTCGAGCCGCTGGATTTGCGGACAGCGCTTCACGACGGCGTCGGATAGAAATCCCCAGCCCGCGCCGAGGTCCGCGACGGTTCCGTGAAGATGGGCGGGCAGGTGGTCTGCGAGAAGCTGCGATCCGGGATCGATGTGGTCGCTGCTGAAAATTCCCGCCTGCACGGTGTAGCCAGCGATTTCCCGAAGGTCGCCGAGTGCACGCCATTCGTTGAAAACGTCCTCATTCCAAGTGCCGTCTTCGGTCGCATGAAAGGCCCGGCACTTGTGTTTCTGAATGGAAACGATGTCTCCTGTGGCCTTGGAGAGTTCTTTTTCAAAGCGCCCGGCACCAGCCGTATTGGGCATGGCGACAAGCAGCTTTCCGCCGGGTGCCAATCTGTCCCGCGCCATGGCAAACCATGCGAGTGCTTCATCTCGGGACTTGCCGGGGAGTACGAGCACGAGCGGCCATCTCCCGTTAGGCAGGCTGTCAATGCGCGGGAATCCGGCGTTCTCCCACCCGGTGGCGAGGGTCTTGAGCGGCTGCCAGCCGATCAGTTCAGGCACGTTCGTCAGAGTGGAATGGTGCTGCGCCCCGATGAAGAGGATTCGCCCGGGCAGGAATAATTTCCCGTCTCCTTCAAAAGCGAGCATCAATGTTTCGAGCGCTGGATTCACGCACGACTCTGGATCGCGGTGAACCCACTTTGCAATTCAAGCTTGCAGACTCACGATCCATGTTGGACCTGCCAGGATCTGCCGCTTGAATCAGGGAGCAGGCGCTTCGGTGGCTGAGACCGGTGCGGCAATCACTCCGGATGCTACGGCCGTGCGCTCGTCCGTTCCGTCGAGTGGAGGCGCGCGTTTGATCACGATGAAACCTCCCAGAATGCCGGTCGGCGGGGCGGTCAGGCTTTTGTTCTGAAGAGTGGCGTTGAGATTCGCGCCTCCATTCGCGTCTGAGACCATCGTCCCCAAGTCGAGTTCAGCGGACTGTGGGGAAAAAGTTGCCTCCGTGGCGGCAGTCGGCGGGCGGTTCGCAGCCGTTGCGGATCCTTGGCCGGAGGTGGGTCTCGCAGGAGATGGAGAACCAGTCGGAGGAGACTCCGCGGCTGGCGGTCTGGCCTCGGAGGAAGGATTTACCACGGCCTCACCCTGTTTGGATGGTGTCGGGACCGACGGAACCCAGACCACTGCCTGATAGCGCTTGTTGGGTTCCATTCCGGTGATTCTTCCGATCACGCTCACGGCGCTGCCAGCCATGGTAAAAGCCGCCTCGCCCTTGGTTGCGTTGCCTTTTTCGATAGGAAGGATCGTGGCTGACAATTTGGTGGAAGCCGGGTTTTCGGGTGGAACAACCGACGGAGCGGAGTTGGAGTCGAGAATCGTACCCGTGGAAGTGTCGACCGTCTGCGCGATGACGAGGGGAGCGCTGGCACTGAGGAGAGAGACCACCAAGGCTCGGACACGGAAAATGGATCGGATGGTTTTCATGATGGCAATCGAGTCGCACGCACCGTGCCATGGGTTGAGCGGGTCGCGATCGGCATGTTTCCTTGCAATGAGTGCCGGTTGGTTCCGGCGCATGGGTGCGCGATGCATGGATGTTGTGCAATTTGCAGGGGTTTTTGCCCCCGGACGGATGTCATCGGGTTGGATCCCAATGATGATTTCGCAATGTGGAATTTCAGCATGGCTCTTGGCAAAGCGCACTTCGGGGCTACGTTGGAAGATGGATCCTCGCCGTAAACACGTTCATCGGTAACATGAGTTTGGAACGACGATTCATTTCGAGCCCGGCAGCGGGAGTCCGCCTCTTGCAGGGAAAGGTGGTGATGTAATGCGTGTTCTTCGCGGAAAAATGTTTCGCCTGCTAAAAGACGCCGCTGCCGACTGGGTGGACGACGGTGCGATGCGGCTCAGTTCATCGCTTGCCTACTACGCGATCTTTTCGTTAGCCCCACTGCTCGTCATCGTGATCTCGATGGCTGGATTGGTGTTTGGAGAGGACGCCGCCCGCGGTCAACTCTCGCAGCAGATCGCCACCCTGGCGGGAAAGGGGGCGGGCGATGCCATCCAGGCGGCGGTGCAATCGAGTGCCACGCAGAAATCCGCAGGAGTGCTTGTCGAGGAATGATGCGGGAAGACAGCCAGCCGTCTTCCGGCCGTTTTAGTAACAGATTATCCCGTGAAGAAACCTCCCGTCGGAAACATCGCCGCTGAAGCGACAGGAGTGTCGCTTCTCCTTATTTCATCATCGGGTTCTCCGCGAAGGCGAACTCGGTGACGACCTGTCCGCGGATCAGGTGCTCCTGGATGATGCGCTCCAGTACTTGCGGGTTGCATGAGTGATACCAGACGCCTTCCGGATAGACGACCGCGACGGGGCCGTGGAGGCAGACGCGGAGGCAGTTCGCCTTGGTGCGATAGATTTTCGAATCCCCTCCGCCGGCGAGGTTGAGTTCCTTGAGACGGCGCTTGAGAAACTCCCAGGACTCGAGTCCGGCTTCCTTGGCGCAGCATTTCGGCTCGGTCTGATCGGCGCAGAGGAAAATGTGGCGCTCGATTTTTCCGATACCGAGGGATTCGGCGCAGTGTTGCAGGTCGTTCACTGGAAATGCCGGCTCTATCAAACAACCGCCGGCGGGGCGAAACCTTCGCGGTATTCGCGACGGACGAGCGTTTTCGTGGCCTGCGTGTGGTTGGGGAAGGTGAGGGTGGACTTGTCCCAGAGCAGTTCGCGGTTCGGGAAGCGGGTGGCTTTGACGGCGAGGATGGTGGGCTCGGTCATGCGGATGGCGTCCTTGAACGGGCTGCGCAGTTCGGTTTTTTTGCCGAGGCAGTTGTCGACCCAGGCGTGCCAGTGGTTCAAGGCCGGGAATTCGGGCAGGCCGGGCATGTCGAGGCCTTTTGTTAGCTTGCCGTCGCGCCAGACTTCGAGGAATCCGCCGGCGGTTAGGGTGAGCACGCCGTTTTCACAGACGACGACGGTCATGTTCTTGTCGGCGAAATTTCCGGGCGGCAAGCCGATGGCGGCGCGTGAGACGGGCTGGCCGGAATCGCTATAGTAGATGGGGAAGGTCTTGCGGGCGAACTTGTCGGAATTGACCGCGTAGGTGATGCTGGAGTTGCACGGATGGGTGTGGAACAGCGGGTTGGGCGCTTCCGGGCAGTTGGTCTGGACGGCAATGGGCGACTGAAGTTCGTCGTAGCCGTAGATGATCACGTCGAGTACGTGGCAGCCCCAATCGCCGAGGCCGTTGCTGCCGTAGTCCCACCATGAGCGCCAGACGACGGGTGCCATGCCGGCGCGGTAGGGGACTTTCTCGGTGGCGCATAGCCAGAGGTCCCAGTTGAGGTTGGAGGGCGGCTGGCTGTTGGGCTCGATGATGCGGTCGAGGTTGAAGTAGGTGCGGTCGTTCGGGGAGTTCACCCAGACGTGGGCTGCCACGGCCTTGCCGAGCACGCCGGAGCGCAGGATTTCCACGGCGGCGCGGCGGCCGGGGAAGACCATGCGCTGGTTGCCGATCTGGGTGATGAGATGCGGCCTAGCAGCGATGGCTTTTTCCATCATCACGAGCTCCTCCAACTGATGGACGAGGGGCTTCTGGCCGTAAACGTGTTTGTTGTCAGCCAGTGCGGTGAGCATGTTCGGCGCATGGCTGTGGTCAGGAGTGGCGACGATGACGGCGTCGAACTTGTCACCGTATTTCGAAAACGCCTCGCGGTAGTCCGCGCAGGTGAAGGCTCCAGGATGTTCGGAAGCGGCCTTGGCGAGGGCGTTGGAATCCACGTCGCAGAGCCCGGCGATTTCCACCGACGGATGCGCGGCGACCTGATGGCGGTCCTCGGCACCGATGGTTCCGACGACGCCGATGCACAGCACACGGAGTTTTGAATTGGGAGAAACTGCGGGTGCCTGGGCGAAGGTGCGGGCGCTGGTGGCGAGGCCGATTCCGGCCACACCGGTGGTCCAGAGGAATTTGCGGCGGTTGAGTGGGGATTCCATGACTTTTTGATTACGAAGCGATACTGACTTGTTTTTCATGCTCCTGGCTGTTCACCCGCTCCTCGAGCAGTTGCACGAAGTGCTTGATGTGGTGCGAAGGCAGATGGCGCTGCCAGACCGCCCACATGTGGAAATCGAGATCCATTTTTGTCCCGACGATGGGGATGATGACGACTCCTTGATTTGCCAGATCCAGCGCATGGGGAAGCAGGGTGATCCCCTGGTCCGCGGCGATCAGGGTGACCATCGAGTCGAAGCCCTCGACCTGCCGCACCTTGCTCGGGCGCATTCCTTCGTTGGTGTAAAACTCGCAGATGGTTTCGCGGTGGCTGGAGCGCCCGTCGCCGCCGAGGCATAACAGGGTTTCCGTGCGGATTTCCTTGAAGGTCACCCCTTTCCGATCAGCTAACGGATGTTGGCTGGATACCGCGACTCCGAAATACGAGTGCACGACGCAGAGGCTCCGCAGGCTGGTGATGTTCAGCACCTCCTTGCCGTAGGCGAATCCGATGTCGATCCGGCCACGGGCCAGCGCGTCCAACTGCTCGGCTGGCAGCATTTCCACGAATGCCACTTCCACACCCGGATACTTCTGGTTGAAAATTTTCAGCGTCTTCGGCAGGAAATCCGTCGCGATGATCCCCACGCTGCCGATCCGCAGTTTCCCCCGATGGCCGGACTGCGCCTGGCTCGCCCGCTCGATCGCCTGCTCGGCCAGCACCAGCAGTTTTTGCGAGTCCTCGAGGAAAAGCTCGCCGGCTTTGGTCAGGGAAACGCTCACCGTGTCGCGGTCCAACAATTTGACCGCGATTTCATCTTCGAGGTCCTTCACCTGCTTGCTCAGCGCCGGTCGACTGATATTGAGCCGCTGCGCCGCTTTCCGGAAACTCAGTTCCTCGGCCACCGCTACGAAATACCGTAAATGTCTCAGTTCCATCCGCGGAGACTGGTAATCTAAAGTTACCAGCATGGAAACATCAAAGTCATTCCGA
>JBGSTM010000261.1:0-6320 GCA_041736495.1 Akkermansiaceae bacterium | reverse complement strand
CCTCGGCGGCGAGCACCGTGCCGTGACGGACGACGACGCTTTGGCCAATGTCGAGCGCGCTGGTCTGCTTGGCGATGCGGAAGCCGAATTCCGCGTCGGCGAGTTGGCGCTTTTTGAAAACCGGCCCGCAAACGGGGCCGGGGCCGGGAAGGTGGTCTTCGAGAAATGTGGTGGCCGGCAGCACGGTGATCCCGTCTTTGGCGAGCTCATCGGAAATCGCACCGAAAATGGTTTCCGCGTTCCGCTCCTTGAGGCGGGCGAACATCATGAGCGCCCTCAGGTCAGTGCGGAGTTCATAGAGGTTTTTCGGGGAAATCTGCCCCATCATCACCACCTCGGCGGCTCCTTCGCGGCTGAAGAACTTGATGGGCTTGCTGAGCTGGCCGATGCGGATCCACTCCGTGGCATTGACGAGTTTTTCCAGCTCCGGGCGGGTCTCTCCAGGGAACGCGCACATCACGAGACGGATGCCGGGCGAGTGCCGCCGCGCCGCGGCAATGAAGGTCTCCGGATAGACGCCGCTGCCTGCGATGATGCCGATGGTGCGGAGACTCGTGGTGGGAGATGCCATGCTGCGTGTGTCGGGGAAAAACCGGCTGTCGCAGTGAGTGAAGAGTAGAAGTAGCGGCTGTGGGACTCGAACCCACACTCGTTAGAACTCGATTTTGAGTCGAGCGCGTCTACCAATTCCGCCAAGCCGCCTTGGTGGGCGGCAGATTGCAGGGTCCACCGGTGGAGGGCAAGAGCTTTTCTCGCGGGATCGTCGTCCTGTCACATGGTTGAGCTTGGCAAGGTCAGATCGGCCCGCCAGTTTCCATTCATGTTTGATCCAGCTCGCTATGATGGCCGCATGCCCTACCGGCGGTGCGGCGACTCCGGACTTCTACTTCCCGCCATCTCACTGGGATTCTGGCACAATTTCGGCCACGTGGATGATTTCCAGGAAGCCCGGCGAATCATGCATCGCGCGTTTGACCGGGGGGTGACACACTTCGACCTCGCGAACAACTATGGCCCGCCTCCTGGGTCCGCGGAGGAAAACGTCGGCCGGATCCTGGTGGAGGATTTCTCCTGCCACCGCGACGAACTCATCATCACCAGCAAGGCCGGTCATGACATGTGGAGCGGCCCTTACGGCCAAGCCGGATCGCGCAAGCACCTGCTCGCATCGCTCGACCAGTCGCTCAAGCGGCTGCGGCTGGACTACGTGGACATTTTCTACTCCCACTGCCCGGACCCGGACACCCGGCTGGAGGAAACCATGTCGGCGCTCGCCACCGCCGTGAACAGCGGCCGCGCGCTCTACGTGGGGCTCTCGAAGTATCCGCTCAAGCGGCTCAAGAAGGCCGTGAAAATCCTCAAGGACATGGGCATCCGCTGCCTGGTCTATCAACCGCCTTACTCGATCCTCAACCGCTGGCCGGAAGGCGAGGGCATCCTCGACTATCTGTTGGAAGAAGGCATCGGCTGCGTGGTCTTCAGTCCGTTGGCGCAGGGCATGCTCACGCCGAAATACCTGACCGGCATCCCGGAAGGCTCGCGCGCCGCCCGCTCGGAAGGGTTTCTCCAGATCGATCAAGTCGAAGCCCAGCAGGAGAAAATCCGCGCGCTTGGCGAGATCGCCGTCGGCCAGGGCACGTCGCTGAACCATCTGGCGATCCAGTGGACGCTGCGTTTACCCGCCGTCACCTCGTCGATCATCGGAGCCCGTACCGTCGCGCAGCTGGACGACTCACTCGATGCGCTGCTCTCGCCGATGCCCGACGAAGCCACCTTGGCCGCCATCGACGGGATCGCGCCCTACGAGAAGAAAAAGCGTGCAGAAGGCTGATCCTGAGCTCAATTGCCCCGATGATTTGGAACGACACTTTCCTCGCCCTGTTCGACCGTTGCGCCGCTGAATTCCAATCCGGCAACGTGGACTTTGAGACCTATTACACGCCGGAGGACCTCACGTTCCTCGCCTCCATCGGTTGCAAGCCCCGCGAGTTTTTCGACTTCGTCGAGGATTTCTGCGGCGAAGGCGAGCCCACGGTCTCGACCGCGCTGCTCGTCGCCTCAGTGCGGCGCGATTATTTCCTGACGATGCAAAAGGGCATTCCCAGCGACACGGTGCTCACCCGGGATGATGTTCCCAGCTTCGGCGAGGAGCTCAAAGGCATGCCCTACCTGCCGCGCCTGCTGGCAAAAGGCCGGGCGAAACTACGCGGAGAACTCGACCCGGACCTCATGTTCGGCTGCGGTGGCGACCGGAATTTCATGAAAAAGCACGGCTGCCTCCATCCCGCGGATTTCCTCCGCCACCTGTGGGCGGCCGGGGACGACGACGAAAAGATCGCGCAGTGGATCCTCGAACAGCAGGACTGAGCCGGACGGTTCCCGATCCAAACTCCGTGCTTGCCACCCCGGGCGGCGCGTCTTATCCCCGACCCACAAATCATGGCCAGCACACCCATCATCAACCTCCGCAAAGGACACGCCGTCCGCCACAACAACGAAGTCTGCCTGGTCATCGACCACGAGCTGAAAACGCCTCCACGGATGGCGTCCTATGTGCAGATGTCGATCCGCAGCGTCGCCACAAAGAAGGTTTTCAACCTGCGCATGACCTCGAACGACAGCGTCGAGGGCGTCGTGCTCGAGCGCACCCCGCACGAATATTCCTACAAGGACAGCTCCGGCTACCACTTCCTCGACCCGAACACCTACGAAGACGCAGTCGTCTATGAGGACCTCATCGAAGGCGTGAAAAACTACCTCATCGAAGGCCAGATCTACAACCTCATGGTCGCGGACGGCATCGTCGTCGCCGTGGATCTCCCGCTTTCGATGGTGATGACCGTGGCCGAGTCTTCGGAAGGCGTGAAGGGCGACTCTGCCAACAACGTTTACAAACCCGCCGTCATGGAAACCGGCCTCATCGTGCAAGTGCCGCTTTTCATCAACGTCGGCGAGAAGATCAACGTGAAGACGGAGGACAACTCCTACACCGGCCGCGCCAACTGAGGCATCCGACATTCGACTTGATACCTGCGGGTGGTTCTTCGGAACCATCCGTTTTTTCGTGTCCGGGCCCAGTCACCGCCACTGATCCAATTAATTAAGATAGCTTGAATTTCTCTTGATTTTAACGACAGATTTGAAATGGTCCTCGGCATCATGAAACCGACTCTGCTGTTCACCACGCTCACCATGATTCTTGCGACGTCCACAACGTTCGCAAAATCCGAGTTGGAAACCCTCCGTTCACTGTGCGCCGAGCAGGAACGACAAATCCGTCAGCTGGAGGATGAAAACATGAAACTGCGCGACGGCCGGGGAGCTCCGGCACCCAGGATTCATGGTGAATCCAAAAGCAGCGCCTCACCTGCAACCCAGGTCGCTGCGAAAAACGAAGCTCCTGCGACATCGGAATCCATTTACGTCGTCAAAGCCGGTGACAGCATCGATAAGATTGCCCGCAAGGTCGGTACCAGCGCCACCAAACTCGCAAAGAGCAATGGATTGAAGTCAGGCGCCATCATTCATCCGGGGCAAAAACTCAAAGTTCCCGGGACCAGCACGACTGCCGCCGCGCCAACCACCACTCCTGCCCCTGCGGCGCGGAATCACAGCGGGAAAACCCACACGGTCCGGCAGGGGGAAACCTATTTCAGCATCGCCAAAAGATACGGAACCAGCACGTCCAACTTGATTGCCGCCAATCCGACCGTGAAAGCCTCCGCGCTCCGCCCCGGCCAAGTGCTCCGTCTGGGCAGCAGCGGATCTTCCACAGCCATGATCTCCGCTCCGGTTTCCCAAGACCGCCCCACCCCTCC
Organism: Akkermansiaceae bacterium; assembly: GCA_041736495.1. Lineage (GTDB taxonomy): Bacteria > Verrucomicrobiota > Verrucomicrobiia > Verrucomicrobiales > Akkermansiaceae > Luteolibacter. The sequence goes on along the minus strand of JBGSTM010000261.1, from coordinate 2,502 downwards.
GGCTGAAAAGACTGAGGAAGTCCGATCTTCCGCTCCGGTCAACCGATCAACGCCTGTCGCCCAAATGCCGATCCCCGAAACGAAAACTGCGGACGTTACGCCACCGGCACCTGCCGTGGAAAAAAATACCGCCTCCACCGCTTCTGAGAGGAAGTTCCGTCCTGTTACCATTGACGGTGAAATCACTTATGGCGAGTTCGCCGCCCAACACGGCACCGATGCCGAACGGCTCAACGCCCTCAACGGGCTCGATCTCACCACGGCCACAGTGCTTGCCAAGGGATCGGAACTCTACGTTCCCGGCCTGCCATAAGTGAAGATGGCGTCCCGCATTCCACAAAATTCAAAAAGCCCGCAAGGAGATTTTCCTGGCGGGCTTTTCAATGATCTCGAATGGCTTATTCGTAAGACACCGGAACTCCGTCACGATATCTGACAGCCCGGACGCTGCCGTCTCCTGGACCGAGACTTGGGCTCCAAACTTGCTGCGGTGTCTGGTATTCAAGCCCTTGCGGTCCATGATTGCTGGGAGAATTCGTGATGACCACCGGCGTCCCCACATTCACCGCGCTGTAAAGGGTCGGCACAAAATCCTTCGGCAAGCGGATGCAGCCGTGCGACGCCGGCTCACCCGGCTGCGGAATCACTCCACCGTGCATCCCGACCCCGTAAGAAGTCAGGCGCATCCAGTAAGGCATCGGCGCGGGAACATAAGTCATTCCCTCCGGCACCTTGTCTCGCGATCTCGCATCATTGTCCGTGACATTTCCGAACTCGTCTTCAAACCAGCCGTAAAGATTCGAATATTTATCGACAATCATCTCCGTGATCTTGTAAGTGCCCGGTGCCGTAGTGTGGCCTTCCTTGCCCGTAGCCACGTAGCACCAGCCGATGTCACGATCCCCCCGCTTGAACTCCGCGATCTGGTCGGTGAGACTGATGCGGATCGTCACCCGGCCCTCCCCACCGTCGTCATACCATTTATAGAGCACGCGGTGGTCGGGCTTCCGATGAATCGGCGCGGCACGTCCCCCGCCGGTGACACATGACGAGGAAATCAGGAGCATTGCCACACAGGATAGTCCGGAGAAGGAGGAGAGTAAAACGCGCATGGAAGTCAGAAAACAGCAGGTGACGTGAAAGTCGGTCCTAATCGCCATTCCGGCAGACCGCGTGCAGCCTATACGCGGTGAATCACCTCGGGTCAAGGCTTCGCGCCCGGTGATTCCCCGCCGACGATCTAACGGTTGCTTCGGGTACCTCCCGTGCTAATAAGCTGCGGCGCAGGCCCGTTTCGGGCCTTCGCGCCCTTATTCCGCCATGTGGATCGTTCTCTTCGCCCTTCGCTACAAATACACCATCGGAGTTCTCGCGATCCTGATCCTGCTCTTCGGCATCATGTCGGGCAGGCGGATGTCCACCGACATCCTGCCGCGGGTCGAGAGCCCGGAAATCACGCTGGTCTGGAGCTACGGCGGCCTGAGCGCGGCGGAAATGGCGTCGAAAATCACCTCGTTTTCCGAAATCGCCACGCTCAACAACGTGGACGACCTCCAGGAAGTCCGCTCGGAGACCTCCAACGGCATCGCCTTGGTAAAGCTGAAATTCCAGCCCTACGTCGACATCAACACCGCAATGTCGCAGGTGACCGGAGTCTCACAAACCATCCTCCGCCGCATGCCCCCCGGCACCACGCCGCCGCTCGTCGTGCGCACCAGTCCGTCGAGCGTGCCCATCGTCCAGCTTGTCATGTCGTCCGACACGATGACCAGCGGCCAGCTTTTCGACTACTCCCGCCTCGCCCTCCGCACCCAGCTCCAGAGCATCCCCGGCATGCGGATCTCCCTGCCCTACGGCGGCGCGGCGCGGCAGGTGATGGTGGACCTCGACCCGGAAGCGCTCAACGCGTTTTCCATCTCCGCCGCGGAAGTCAGCGCGGCTGTTAGCCGGCAGAATCTCACCCTGCCATCCGGCTCCCTCCGCGAAGGATCCCGCGAACTGCCGGTGGAAATCAACGCCAGCCCGGAAAACATCCAGGGCTTCCTCGACATCCCGCTGCGCTCGGTGGACGGGAAAATGATCCTACTGCGCGACGTGGCGAACGTCCGCGACGGCGAGGCCGTGAGCACCAACATCGCCCGCCTCAACGGCCAGAACGCCGTGATGATTTCCATCCTCAAACTCGGCAGCGCCTCCACCGTGGACATCATCGACGGCATCCGCGAACGCCTGCCGGAAATCCGCGCCTCGGCTCCACCCGGCATGAGCATTGAGCCGATTTTCGACCAGTCCGTCTTCGTCCGAGCGGCGGTGGCAGGTGTCGAACACGAAATCCTGCTCGTCGGCGGCCTCGTCGCTGCGGTAGTTCTGTTATTCCTCGGTTCCTGGCGCTCGACACTCATCGTCCTTACATCCATCCCGCTTGCGCTGCTTTGCTCTGTTCTCGGACTCAGCCTCATTGGTGCCACTTTCAACCTAATGACCCTCGGCGGCCTCGCCCTC
>JBGSTM010000232.1:0-7418 GCA_041736495.1 Akkermansiaceae bacterium | reverse complement strand
GGGGCGAGCACATCGAGCGATTTCTGCGTCGGCAGCTCCAGATTGATGCTGATCCGGTCGGCGTAGCGGGCGGCGATTTCGATCAACTCCGGCGAGGCTTCCGGGATGGTTTTCAAATGGATGTAGCCGCGGAAATCGTGCGTTTCCCGCAGCGTGCGGGCGACGTCGATCACCATTTCCATCGTGTAATCCGCGTTCCGGATGATGCCGGAACTGAGGAACAGGCCTTCGATGTAGTTCCGTTTGTAGAAATCCAGCGTGAGTTTCACCACCTCCTCCGCCGTGAACGCCGCGCGGCGGACGTTGCTGGACCGGCGGTTGATGCAGTAGTGGCAGTCGTAAATGCAGAGGTTTGTGAGCAGCACCTTGAGCAGGGAAATGCAGCGGCCGTCCGGCGCGTAGCTGTGGCAGATGCCGGAGCCGCCGGTGGAGCCGACGCCTTTTCCGCCGAGGGAATTTCCCCGAACCGCCCCGGAGCTGGCGCAGGACGCGTCGTATTTGGCGGCGTCGGCGAGGATGGCGAGCTTCGAGTCGAGTTCCATGGGTGCTTCCGGACACTAGCGAATGTTCGCCTGAACGCCAATGGGAATTTCCCGATTATCAAGATTTCCGTTGCTCGCTCATCCACGTGTAGAGCATCACCCACAGGGAAAGCGCCAGCCCGAACAGCGGGATTTGCAGCAGCGTGGGCAGCGAGTAGAGCACGACCATCACCGGAATCCAGACGCCCCAAGTGGCGAACAAGGTCGGCACGATGAAGTCCCGATAGTATCCCGCGGTGAAAAACACGGCCGTGCCCTGAAACCGGTAACCCCGCGCTTTCCAATCATACAGCCAGGTGGTGACCGGGCAGGCGAACAGCGGGTTGTAGAGAAATTGATCCACCAGGACTTTTTTCACCACCACGGCCACCGTCGCCGCCTCGCCGAACCATGCGGCCTGGGAGCGATAGAAAAAATCCACGCTGACGCCCATGAAACCCCAGAACGGCGCGGTAAAACACAGGTTTGCGAAGTTGCTTCTCCGGACTTTCCGCCGCTGAAAGAGGAAAATCCGCAGCAGTTCCGGGATGATGGCCCCGGCAACGATCGAATTCACCGCGGCGTATCCGTATCCCCAGCGCGCCTTGACCTCCGCCAAACCGTCCAGCCAGCCACGCATCGGCGGGTAGAAATAGTAAGCCAGAAGGATCGAAACCATCAGCACCTGCACAACCAGGCCCGGCACCACGTTCGCCCGCGCCGCCCGCAGACCCGCCATCCACGGCGCTTCGCGGCGAATTACGGGCGGGATGGATTTATCGACGGACAAGGCGGCGGACCTTGTTGCGCGCAAGCGGCTTCTTCAAGGCGGGAGTTGTGAACACGCTTCCGTCTGCTACCGTCGCGCAACCCGATGAATTCCACGCTCGCACCACCGCCGGTTTCCACTGGAGTCGTCTTCGAGGCGCGTGGCGTGAGAAAAGTCTATCACACCGGAGAACTCGACGTGGTCGCCCTCCACGGCGTGGACATCGAGCTGAACGCCGGCGAGCTCGTCTGCCTGCTCGGCGCGTCCGGCAGCGGGAAATCCACCCTGCTCAACATCCTCGGCGGACTCGACGTGCCAACCTCCGGCGACCTCATCTACAAGGGCTGGCCGCTCGACGGCTCGGACGAAAACACGCTCACCCTCTTCCGCCGCAATTGCGTGGGTTTCGTTTTCCAGTTCTACAACCTCATCCCCAGCCTCACCGCCCGGGAAAATGTCGCGCTCATCACCGGCATTTCCCGCGACCCGATGACGCCGGAGGAGGCACTCGAAATGGTTGGCCTCGGCGCACGCATGGACCATTTTCCCTCGCAGCTTTCCGGCGGCGAGCAGCAGCGCGTCGCCATCGCCCGCGCCATCGCGAAACGCCCGGAAGTCCTGCTCTGTGACGAGCCGACCGGCGCGCTCGACGTCACCACCGGCATCGCCGTGTTAGAGGCCGTGGAGCGCATCAACCGCGAGCTCGGCACGCTCACCGTCATCATCACCCACAACGCTATCATGGCGGAAATGGCCGACCGCGTGCTGCATCTATCCGATGGAAAAATCGTCAGCTCGCACCGCAACGAAGTCCGGCTGCCGGCGTCGCAGCTGAAGTGGTGAGTCACCCGACTTTACACTTCGACGGTGCGTGCGGGATTTTTCAACCGCCAGCACAGCGTCCACCCAGCTTTACCGAACCACCGCACGTAAATCGGGATTGGAAACATGGGGCAAGGTGCTAAATTCCCCACATGAATGAGCCAGCTACGTATTCAGCCGAGCAGAAGCGCCCGGTGCTCCACGAGTGGATCGACGCACTACCGGCTGAGGAACTCGAGCTGGTCGAGAAACTTCTCGCGCGGTTGGAGATGGACCGGCTCTGGAAAGAACTCCGGGAGGGATTCACCCGGGACTGGGCCGACGGAAAATTCTCGCGACTGGATGAAATCATCAGCGAGGTCCGGGCCGATCTGCAAAAACGCAGCGCATGACCGCCGTGCTGGATACCAACGTGGTGTTGCAGGCTCTCAATCAACGCCACCCCTTCGCCTTCATCCTCGATGCCTGGTATGCCGGGCGGTTCTCCTGGGCGCTCTCCACCGATATCCTGTTTGAATATCGCGAAGTCATCGTCCGGATATCCGGTCCCGCCCGATGGCAGTCGTTTGAACGGCTTCTGGAACTGGCAGAAATTCATTCCGGGACCGTCGTCCGCGTCTCGCCGTCGTTTTTCTTTCGCACCATCTCCGCCGACCGGGATGACGACAAATTCGCCGATTGCGCGATCACTGCGAACGCGCACTTCATCGTCACAAGCGATTCCCATTTCCGCGTGCTGAATGGTAGCGGCTATCGCCCTCAGCCCATTACGCCGGAGGCATTCATCGAGCGGTTGAGCCAGGGGTAGCCGGGGCTACTGCTCAAATGGCCGGCAGAATATGGCACTCCTGGAACCAGCTGCGGCTGCCGGCCCAACAGCTGAAGTGGTAACCGCCGGATTTCCACTCAATAGACGTAGCTCGCCGGTTCTTCCGCACCTGCTGGCTCTGGGGCGGAATACCTGCCGGAGGAATTCCCCGGCAACGACGCCTCGAACTGCGCAAAGGCGCGTTGGAACGACTTTTCCGCAACGCCCCTGCGGCCTACCAACGGAGCGCCGGATGCGCGTGCAAAACCTTCCGCCACCCGCCGTCCGCCCTCGTCGAGCTCGATGCGGGTGTCCGTATTGATCGGCCCCTCGGCGATTTCGAAAGACAGCTCCATGTCCCCGGCACCACTGCGGACCGGCACATAACCCCGGCCGCGCAAGGCGGATTCCAGCTCGTGGGCGAAGCTCCGCTCGCGTTCCGAAAGCTCGGCGGGCATGCCCACCGTCGGTGGTCCGCTCTGCGGCCTGAAGGCGCTGCGGCTGGTGACACAACTTGAAACGGAAACGGCAAGGGCCAGCGCGGCCCCGAGACGGATGAGGTGATTCATGGCCGAAAATTTAGAAGCAAAACGGCAGCAGGCAAGCGCGGGAAATCCGGATGGAGCCAAACGGAGGTGACTCAAGACAATCTCCCGGATCGCCAGCGCTCACCTTGGTGAAGGCGTCCATCATTCATCCAATGGCCCCAGCTCCCATGAAAACCCTCGACAATCCCTGGCACCGAATCGCTTTTCATGGCCGGTGCATTCTGCGCCGACCTTTTCATGCCCGCTTGCATATCGCTGGAATCCTTCGTGAATTCTCCCCGGGCGATTTGGGGATTCTTCTGTTCGCCATTGTCATGGCCTACGCGAGCACTGCGATCACCATCACTCTGAGCTGAATTCAGTCGCAATGTCCTCCGGTGGAATAACGCCCGGGAAATCGCGCGGAAACGACTCGCCCGGCGACACGTCCCGGATTAGGCTCACGCCATGACGGCCGCCTGCCATGAAGATCATCGAGCCTTGAAATGACGATTTCCAGCTCACCCGCTTCCACACGCTTTTTCCTTCGATGTTCGCTTCTCCATGATCTCTCCGCTGGATAGAAAGCTGCTGCGCGACCTCGGCAAGATGAAGGGCCAGGTCTTCGCCGTCAGCCTGGTGATGGCCTGCGGGCTGGCGATGATGATCATGACGCGCAGCCTGATCCTCACGCTCGAAACCACGCGCGCCACTTACTATCAGCGCTACGCGATGGCCGACATCTTCGCGTCGCTCAAACGCGCCCCGCTTTCCGTGGCCTCGCAACTCGCCACCCTGCCCGGCGTCGCCACCGTCGAGCCGCGCGTGGCTGTGGATGTCACTCTCGATCTACCAGGCCTGTCGGAACCCGCCACCGGCCACATCATTTCCCTCCCCGAAGACGGAGGCCCCCAGAAGCTCAACCGGTTGTTCCTCCGCTCCGGAAGGCTTCCACGTTCGGACGAACGGCGCGAAGTCGTGTTAGGCGAATCGTTCGCCAACGCCAACGCCCTGCAACCCGGCGATTCACTTATCGCCGTGATCAACGGCCGCCGGGAAACGCTGAAAATCTGCGGCATCGGCCTCTCGCCGGAATACGTGTTTGAGGCTCGCGCCGGGGAGACGCTGCCGGACCACAAGCGTTTCAGCGTAATTTGGATGAACTACCGCGCACTCGCCGTGGCCTATAACATGGACGGCGCTTTCAACGACGTGATCATCGACCTCGCCCCCGGCGCGGCGTCCGAGCCGGTCATCGAGGAAATGGACCGCATCCTCGCCCCCTACGGCGCGCGCGGCGCATTCCTCCGCAAGGAACAGCCGTCCGCCCAGCGGCTGGACGACGAGCTGCGCGTGCTCACCTCGCTATCCGTCGCCTATCCGCTCGTCTTCCTCAGCGTCGCCGCCTTCATGGTGAACGCGGTGCTCGCCCGGATCGTTAGATTGCAGCGCGAGCAGATCGCCCAGATGAAGGCGCTCGGCTACTCGTCACGGCAGGTCGGCGTGCACTACATGAAATACGTGCTCGTCATCGGGCTGCTAGGAACCATCATCGGTGGAGTAGGCGGCCGGTTGCTGGGCGCGGTGTTGGTGGACATGTATACCTTGTTCTTCCGGTTTCCCTCGCTCGTTTTCACCATGGACTACAGCGCGGTCGGCCTGGCGCTTCTCATCAGCCTGGGAGCCTCGGTGCTCGGCGTGCTCACCGTCGTCTGGCAGGCGGTGAAACTGCCTCCCGCCGAGGCGATGCGGCCGGAACCACCCGCCGATTTCAAGCCGTCTTTGTTCGAACGAATCGGACTCACGAAATTCTTCAGTCCCACCTTCCGGATGGCGCTGCGCAACATCGAGCGCCGCCAATGGCAGGCAATTTTCACCTCGTCCGGACTCGCGCTTGCCACCGGACTGATGGTTCTACCCGGCGCGATGGCGGACAGCATCGACTACCTGCTCACCTTCCAGTGGAACAGCCAGCAACGGCAGGACGTCGCCGTTTTCCTCACCGAACCCGGCTCCGGCCGCGCGTTTCATGATCTGGAACACCTGCCCGGCGTGATCCGCGCAGAGCCGATCCGCAGCGTGCAGGCGCGGTTGAAATTCGGCCACCGCGAGCGGAAACTATCGGTTACCGGCATCGCTCCGGACGCGAACCTGAACCGTCTGCTAGACGCCAATGGCCACGCGGTCGCCATGCCGGAGGAAGGATTGCTGATGTCGGAAATGCTCGCCAAAGTCATCGGCGCGCGCATCGGCGACGAGGTGGAGGTCGAGGTGTTGGAGGGTCGGCGTCCAATACTCAGCATCCCGATCCGCGGCCTCGTCACCGACTTCGCCGGAGTCGCCGCCTACATGGACATTTCCGCCCTGCGGCGGGCGATGAAGGAGGGAGACACGGTGAACGGCGCCTATCTGGCACTCGATCACAAGCGCTGGGACGAGTTCATGCGCGAGCTCAAGGACACGCCCGCCGCCGCCGTGGTGATGGTGAAGCGCGACCAGCTCGCCGCCTTCCGCGACACCACCGGCAAGAGCATCGGCATCATCCGGAATTTATACTTCGTGCTCGCGACCATCGTCGCCTTCGGCGTGGTTTATAACAGCGCCCGCATCGCCTTGTCCGAGCGCAGCCGCGAGCTGGCCACGCTGCGTGTCGTCGGCTTCAGCCTGGCGGAAGTGCGCGGCGTGCTCGTCGGCGAGCTGGCGATCCTTGTTTTGTTAGCGCTGCCCTTCGGCCTGCTCTTCGGGCGCGGACTGGCCTTGTTCATCATGTCCTCCTTCAGTACGGAGACGGTGCGGCTGCCCATCGTGATCAATTCCTCCACCTACTCCATCGCCATCATCGTCGTGCTGACAGCCTCCGCCTTGTCGTTCGCGCTTGTTAGCCGGATGATTGGAAAACTCGACATGGTCGGCGTGCTGAAAGCGCGGGATTGAACGGTGGCGAAACGCGTGACGGTTTGGTAACATTTCCACTCCGCGGGCTTTCGTTCTTGATACCACGCACGGGACCCATCAGTTTCCTAACGACATGAAAAACATCATCCGCCCGCACTCAATGAATGTCGGCAGCCGTGACAGCCCCCTGAATGAGCTGAATTCCCTATCAAAATCATGATTCCATCGCCCCCGGTTTTCTTCTTTGGTCTGATTGTTGCACTGGTCGCAATCCCGATTGTTGGGCTTTTTCTGGTTGTGTCGTCCACAATACGGCGCAAGGGAAAGTGGGGCATCAATTTCATGCCTATCCATTGTCCACGATGCAATTCCACGCTACCTGCGGTCAGATTTCCTGCGTCATCGGAGCAGGCGCTGTGGGGTGGAGGAACATGCAAGTCGTGTGGTTGTGAACTGGACAAATGGGGAGCGGCAACAGCACTTCGAACCCAGGAGAATCCCAAATCGCGAGCACAATGAAAACCTCGTTCTGGACCTATTTCACCAGCGCCTACGGGATGATCTGGCTGGTATTGCTCGGGTGCTCGGTGATTTCGAGTTCCTACCTCAATGCCGGGATACCGGGACTGATTGGATTTCCGGTTCTATCCGCAATCTACGCTTGGATTCGCTGGGCGAGGGATCACGACGAAGACTTGCGCCAGAAAAGGACGCACCGTGCAAGGAACTACGAAGACAAGACGCAACAAGGAGACTCAGTCCTCCCACCCCGATTGGGCGAGTTTCTCCGGGCGCATCCCGAGTTCACAAAGACTCCGCGTAGAGTGAGGGATGCTTCGTTCCATAACTGGCTCAACCACCCGGATAATCGATAGGGATATGATGAGATCGACATGACGCGTTCGCTATCTCTCGGCGTCTACCTCATCGCCAGATTCTTTGATCTCATTCCCATCAACCGTTCAATGGATTCAGTGGGAACTCATTTGGGTTTGCTCGCCATCTTCTCTGCAATCATTTTCCCGAGATTGATATGGATATCGAAGTCCCACATCGAAGTCGATGACAAGGAACTC
>JBGSTM010000193.1:0-15306 GCA_041736495.1 Akkermansiaceae bacterium | reverse complement strand
GCCCACAACAGTCCGCTTCTCCGACGAGTTTCAGTCCCATTCTCGAATCGGCCTGTCGTGGACAACTTTCAAGAGAGGCACGCCGCTTCGCGGTGGTTAGGTCGTAGTCTCACCCACGGATTTGGCGGAAGAGGCAGTTTTAGAAGTGCGCCCGGGAGGAGTATACTATCTCCATCAGCCAGGGATCTTGGATGAAGTGGAATTGAGAAAAAAGGCGGTAGTCTATGAATATTTCGCCCGCCAAGAACACTTTCTTGCCGGCGAGGAGAGAAGCGAAGTGATTCAGATAGATATGTCAGCGGACAGTCAATTCGCTGTTCCAACATTCTTCACCTTGCGAGAAGCTCTCAACGCTTACGCCACAGAGCAAATTCGTCATTCAAGTTGCCCACTCTTTTCTGAAGCATGGCAGGACAAGAACCGTTTGTTTTTCAAACCAGGTCCTGAGGCTATCATGAGAAACTCTTTAACCCATTTCTTAAAAGCTAGGTTAGGCGCAAGCTACGAGGTTCGTCCTGAACAAGTGATGGATGAGAGCCATCCAGTGGACATAAAGGTTACGTATACCCCAGGGAAGAGGTTGATGATTATCGAGATCAAATGGATCGGCGATAGTCGGAAGTCCGATCCGGCTCGCATTTTGTCTCATCGAGATGCACGAGCTATAGATGGAGCCCAACAAATTTGCGGGTATCTAGATCAAAATCAATCTCAGGCACCTACTCATATAACACAAGGCTACTATGTCATTGTAGATGCTCGACGGAAAGGTCTGAGAGCTGATTCGGCCGAGATTAATCGGGTGGATGGATTACATTACGCGAACGTCGAAATCAATTTCGACCGAGAGTATCACAGATCCAGGGTTGATCTCGATCCACCATATCGCATGTTTGCGGAGCCGCTTTGTACCATTTAGACAACGGTCACCAATTAAACTTCCAATGGCCCCAGATTTCAAAGAAAACAGACACCGCGTTGATACCAATGCTATAGATAACGCAACTCTCCCCCGGCATAGATGGTATCCTATCAAAGAGGGATTCAGTGCAAACTTCGTCAATTCCTCATTTGCTGAGTTGACCATGGCGGATAATGTATCGGCGTTAGCTGTTGAGCCGTTTAGTGGCTCCGGTACAACGCCTGTTGAGTGTGCTTTGATGGGTGTTGAGTGTGCTGCGTTCGAGGTGAATCCGTTTCTCGCATTTGTAGGGAATACGAAGTTGCAACAGGTTCCATTTCGTAAATTTAGAAACCATTGTGACGGTGTTTTACGTGGGCTTCGCGTCCCGCGCAAGTCTCCGTTGGAGGGGTTCTCGACTTTTTCCGAAGATTCGGGTAAGGATAAATGGCTTTTTAATCGAAACGTTCTTCGCGCTTTTACTGGCGGATGGACTGCTGTATCTGATTCTCCGCCCCGCTATCGTTCGCTTTTGAAGCTCGCGCTGCTTAGATCGATTATGGATAATTGCAACGCATATCCAGACGGAAAGTGCCTGCGGTATAAGAGGCTTCCAGATTATAGTTGTTTTTCCCCTGAATCATTATCAACTAGCTTTGAGCGATATTCAAATATGATTTCAGAGGATCTGGAGATTGCACCTCTAAATTCTAGGAATTCTTCAGTGAAATGTATGGACTCTCGACTGTTGGACGGGAAGCTCTTGGCAGAGAAGTTCGATTTCTGTGTTACATCCCCGCCATATCTTAATTCTTTTGATTATTCCGATGTGTATCGCCCTGAGTTGTACCTTGGAGGCTTTGTGTCTACTAACGCTGAATTGATGAAGATTAGATTGCGGACTGTGCGTTCGCATATCCAGGCAAACTGGACAGCACCTTCTAAGAGTGGTTTTGGTTCATCCTATGCTAAGGTTTTGGCGGATTTGGTAGCGAACAAGGAAGCCTTATGGAATCATAAGATACTGGAAATGGTTCAGGCATACTTTGAAGATATGGAGCGTCTATTGATTGCGTTGAGCGACAGGGCTAACCCTGGAGCAATGTTGAAGATTGCTGTGGCAACTTCTGCTTATGCTGGAATTGTAATTCCAGTTGATTTCATCTTAGCAGAAATAGCGGAGGCCGCTGGTTGGGAGCTTCAGGATATTAGAGTCGTTAGACGTATTCGAAGCTCTGCTCAGCATTGGAAGCATGAGGATGCGAACAGCAATGTCCCAGAGCTTCGAGAAAGCGTAGTGGTTATGAAATATCCATCCTAGGGTGTGCATAAATTAATGCGATGAATGTGCGCCGGGGTCAGTCCCAAATAACAGACATTGGCCATGATTGACGGAAGGGGTCCCAGCTTCGCAACGCTACGCCGGGACGAGACTGGGTTCGGGGAGGGTTTCGCCCTTCGCCAGGCGGTGGGCGATTTCTTCGCGGACGATGGCGCAGAGTTCGGCGTAGGTGGCTTCTTCCTGGTCTCCGTGGCAGGTGCCTCCGAAGTAGAGGTCCGGGCAGTAGCCGATGTAGCATTGGTCCTCGTCGGACCAGCGCACGAAGCGGTGGTAACGGTCTTCCGGTTTCATGGTGAGGAGTTTAGGGTGTAGAGCGCGAATCGACAATGGCTTTTGTGACCTGGCGTTCCTGGTAGGTCTTGGAGTCGTCTCCTTCGCCACCGCTCAGGGTGATGACGCCGTGGAACGAAGGATGTTTGAATTGGCGATGGCAGCCCTTTTGACGATCCAGGGTGAAGCCCGCTCGCCGGAGATCGGAGATGAGTTCGCGGATTTTGCGAGGCATCGAGATGGAGGTGAACGAGCCAGAAAAAGAGAAGTGGGGACAGGAATGTCCCCACTCCTTATGGGTTCAGGCGGCGGGCGCCGGGGCGACCGCCTTCTTGGGTGCGCGCTCGGTGCGGGCGGCGCTTTTCCAGGCGGCGAGTTTGTCGGGGTCGCGGCTGTATTTGTTCTGGAGGGCGGCGTCGAGGCGGGTGACGATGGTTTGGGCCTGACTGAGGAGGGTTTCGATGGCGGCGGTGCTCTGCACGCCCTCGAAGTTGTCGCTGTGTTTGCCGGAATTGCAGTCATCGATGGCATCGCGGTCGGCGCGCAGGTCTTCGACAAAATCGGCGGGCAGTTCGTAGGCGATGATCACTCAGGAAGCCGCCTTCACCTCGTCCCACATCTTCGACCACAGCGCGAGGGCGTCGCCGAGGTCGTCGATGGGTTCGCACTTGGCGAAAATTTCCGGACTGGGGAACAGCGCTTCGCTTCCCCGGAAGTCCTCGCTGAGCAGCGGATAGGCGCCGCTGTTGGGCGCGCGGAAGGCGATGGTCTCCATGTTCAAAGCGGCGTTGGCGGGATCGGTGACGAAGTTGATGAACTTGTGGGCGAGCTCGACTTGGGCGGATTTCACCGGGATGCAAAGGTCGTCGCAGGAGAACGCGGATCCTTCCTTGGGGATTTTCACGACGATGTCCTCGTTTTCATCCGCCACTTGCAGGAGGTCGCCGGCGTAGCCTTGGACGAGGTGGAACTCACCGGAAGCGAGGCCGCTCTTGTATTGCTCGCTGTCGAACTTGGCGATGTTCTTCTTCCAGCGGATCGCGACGTCCCGGGCCTGGGCGAGTTGGGCGGGATCCTTCGAGTTGAGCGAGTATCCGAGCGACAGCAGCGCGGCGCCGAGGACTTCGCGCATGTCGTCGAGCAGGGTGACGCGGCCCTTGAGGTCGGTGCGGTCGAGCATGCTGTAGGAGGCGACGGGGTTGCTCACCTTGCTGCCGAGCCAGCCGAGGCAGGTGGCGGACATCATGTAAGGCACGGAATGGACCATTTTGGGATCGAGGGCGAGCTTGAGATAGTCGGCATCGATGTGTTTGAGGTTCGGAAGTTTTCCGTGGTCAAGCGGCTGGAGTATTTTGTCGCGAACCAGGGTTTTCACCATGTAGGACGAAGGCGTTAGCAGGTCGTATCCGCTGGCCCCGGCGGTGAGTTTGGAATACATCGCCTCATTGGAATCAAAGGTGTCGATCTGGATGGTGCAGTTGTTTTCCTTTTCGAAGCGCTTGACGAGTTCCGGCGCGATGTAGTCGGCCCAAGTGTAGATCCGGAGGACCGGCTGGTCGCTTTTTGAACAACCGGACAGGGCGGTCGCAGCGAGCGCCGCGGAGGTAGTGGTGAGGAAATGGCGGCGTTTCATGATGGGATCGACCAAGGAAAATCAGGAATCATGCCGTTTGCCCATGCTATTTTCACGAGCTTGCGGTCAACGGTCGATGCGCTAGGATTTCCGCCATGAGCCGCCGATCGAGAAAACGCAGGGGTGCGGGAGAAACCCGCTGGCTGGGCAAATTGGCGGTGGCCCTGCTGGTGCTGGGAGTCATCGGATTCGGCGTGGGATACGGGCTGATTCGGAATTACCTGCACAGCGACGCGTTCCGGAAATTCCTCTCCGCCGAGGCCAGTGAAATGGCGGGCGTGAAGGGCGAGTTCGCGCTGTTCCGCTGGGATGGGCTGGCGGTGGATACCGCTTCGTTCGAGGCCACCAGCGATGGCCCGGTGACCGCCTTGCGCGCGGACGATCTGCACACGGAAATCGGCCTCGGTGGACTGACCCGCGGGGTCTGGGAAGTCAAGGGCTCCAGCTTGCGACGTCTCGATATCTCCGTGGATGCGAGGAAACGCGCCGCCGAGGTGCCGCCCGTGGTGGCAGCGCCACTACCCCAGCCCGAAAAGGAAAAATCCGGGAGCCGCCCCAGTTGGTTTCCGAGCGAAGCCGAGCTTCAGGGAATCGATGTGCGGGACGTGACGGCGAAAATCATCCTCGACCAGGGCCTGCTGGTCGCAAGCGGATTGAGCATCCACGCCGAGAAAGTCGGCTCGAACGACGCCTACCGGGCCGACATCAAGGGCGGCACGCTGCGCCTGCCATCCGGTCCGCTGCCGGAAATCCGGCTGGAGAGCGCACAACTCCGCTATCAGGAAAAACAGGTGTTTCTCACAGACGCCACGGTCACCGCCTGGAGCAACGCGCGGCTGCAGGGAAGCGGCGAGTGGGACATGCAGTCGCGCCAGTTTTCCATCGAAGGCGACGCATCCGGCATCAAGTGCGAGGACCTCCTCAACGCGGACTGGGCGAAGCGCCTGACCGGCGACGTGACGTCCACCTTCAGCTCTAACAATCACGCCGGATTTCCCCAGGCCAGCGGCAAGCTCACCCTCCACAACGCCGTGCTCACCGCCCTGCCCATGCTCGACGCGCTCGCCGCCTACGCGGACACGCGCCGTTTCCGCGTGCTTGCCCTGAACGAAGCGCACACCGGATGGCATTGGAAAAAGGGCGAGTTTTCCCTGCAAAATCTCGTACTTGCGAGCGAAGGACTGGTGCGTTTGGAAGGCAGCGTCGTGATCCGCGGCAAGGAAATCGACGGGAACTTCCGGCTGGGACTCGCGCCCGGCACGCTTTCCACCATTCCCGGTGCGGAGACCGACGTGTTCCTCCCTGGCGAACGGGGCCTGCTCTGGACGCCGGTGCACATCACCGGTACGCTGGATGATCCGAAGGAGGATCTCACCGACCGCCTGATCGCCGCCGCAGGGCTGCGCATGTTCGACCAGCTTCCCGAGACCGGTGAAAAGGTTATCAAATTCACCCACTCGGTGCTTGGCGAGTCGTCTTCCAAGACTGTCGAAAAAGGTCTGAAAATCATCGAGGAAAACAGCGACACCATCCGCGAAGTCAGCGGAATTCTCGACGGAATTCTCGGCGGCGGACGCAAGGAAAAGCCGAAACGACAAGACGAGGCGCAGTGAATCCAAAGATCTCCCTCATCATCCCGGCACACAATGAAGCCGATTTCCTTCCGGCTTGCCTGCAAGCCGCGCGGATCGCGGAACAGCGGATCGATTCCACCGTCGAGATCATTGTCATTCTCAATCGCTGCACCGATGCCACCGAGGAAATCGCCACTCGCCATGGCTGTCGGATCGTCCGGGAGGACGCTAAGAACCTCTCGATGATCCGCAACGCCGGAGTCGCCGCCGCGTCCGGCGAAATCATCGTCACCTGTGATGCCGACAGCCGGATGCATCCAGACAGTTTCAAGCAAATCCTCCGGCGGCTTGCTACGGGAAATGTCGTAGGCGGCGGAGCGATGGTCTATCCGGAACGCTGGTCGGTGGGCATCGTCGCGAGCGCGATCGCGATCTTGCCTTACCTCGCATTCACCGGTGTGAGCTTCGGCTTGTTTTGGTTCTTCAAGCGGGATTTCGAACAAATCGACGGCTTTGACGCGCGCTTCGTCTCGGTGGAGGATGTGGATTTCGCCCGCCGTCTGAAGAAGCACGGCCGCAAATCCGGCCGCAAGTGGGGCACGCTTTTTTCAACTCCACTGATCACCTCTTGCCGGAAATTCGACCAGTTCGGCGATTGGTATCTCTTCAAAAACCCCGCCTTCGTCCGCAAAGTCTTCCGCGGAGACGACCGGAAAACTGCCGATCAATTTTGGTACGATGTGCGCTCTGATTGAGGCGGAATATTGAATCCAGCCAGACTTGGGGGCGGATCTGTCACAAATCGCCGGTTGAGAAGTCAACCCGGCATACGAGGATAGGTGTGTTTACTTCGTGTTGGCACGATCCGTGCAACCTTACGCTTGGCCAAGACATATCATCTCTGTGATCTCCTACCGAAAACATCAGTCCTCAAACCCCGCTGCTGCCTTCTCAATCATTGAAATGGTGGCAGTCATCGCCATCCTCGCCACCTTGATGACCGCGGGGATCAGCCTGCTCAGCGGCACCGGCGTGCAGTCGCGCAAGACCGGGACCGACATGCTGAGCGGTTTGATCGAACAGGCTCGCACCAAGGCGATTACTTCGAGATCCCATGTGGTTCTCGCCATCGCGGAGCCCGGCGACCTCCCCGCCCAGGACGAACGCTGTCGGCTTGCAATCTTCACCGTGGAGAATTGGCCCGACAACACCACATCGCCTCTCACGCTCAATGGGGTGCTCGCCACCCGCTGGCAGATGCTGAACACCGGCATCGCCTTGATTCCGGGAAGCGTCGACGGCGTCGCGAACCCGATTGATCAACCTCAAGTGAACATCACCTACGGCGGCGCCAAAAATCTCAGCGTGAAAGTGCATGCCATCGCCTTCAATCCGCGCGGCGGACTCGCCTACCCCACCGGATCCGCGCCGATCGCCCTGAGGATCGCAGAAGGCGGCTACCGCGGCGGCGTCGCAACTCCTAACAAGCGAGGCGACGGGGAACTGATCACCGAAAGCCGCTTGAAAATCGGACGTGTCACCGCACGGCCCTACCAGATCGACGGATGAATTTCTTCTCTCCCAAGTCCTCGGACAAGCGTGGCTCATCGTTGATCGAAGCGGTGATCGCCGTGGGCGTGCTTTCCGTCGCTATCCCGCTGGTCTTCGGAGCCCTGGCGGAATCCGGAAAAAGCGGCATGTCCTCCGAAGCGGAAACACGCAGCACCTGGATCGTCCCCACCTGCATGGAGGAGATCCTCGCGTCCCGTGAAGGGAAGCCCCAGTTCTTCACCGCCACCGCCGTGGGAGAGGTATTTCCTCCCGCTGGCGAAATCTGGGCGCTCGCATTTTCTCCGGAGGGAAAGACGCACGTTTCTTCTGATGGAAAACCTCTAGGCAAGCTCACCAAGGGCGAATACGACAAGGGAATCAAGGAAATCGACGGCAAGCCCGTACGCTACATCGCCACACTCAGTTCGGCAACGACCCCCACCCCGGCCGGTGCCACCCCCATGCTGCGCGCCCTCATCACGCTCGAATATCCTTCCGCCCTGCCGGTGGCCAAGCGCCAGAAACTCGAATTTTACACCCGCATCCCATGAGGACCAACCGTCCACACAACCGTGGGTTCTCGCTCATCGAGCTGATGTTCTCGATGGCCATCGGCTCGATCATCCTGATCCTGGCCGCGACGATGCTCGGCAGCTCCGGCGAAGGCTATGAACGTGTCGGCGGAAGCGTGGCCACCGAGCGCGAGGCCCGCGCCTTGGTCACCCAGCTCGCCTCCGATCTCGCGACGGCCCAGTTCCACAAAGACACACTAATCGAAAACTCAACCGCCAGCTGGCCTGCCGACAAGCTCGGATTTCTCAGTCTCCAGCCCGCCGCGGCGCAGACCGATGAAGGCCGCATCGGCGACCTTTGCGCGGTGAATTACTATATCAAGGACCTCCCCATTGGCGGCAAGACCATTCGCTGTCTGATGCGCGGATTCCGGGAAAGCAACGACACCTTCAGCGCGTTGAAGGCCGACACCGTCGGCACGCTGTTCGCGGAAAAAGCAAGCGACCCGCTAATTGCCGCTGACGAACCCATCGCCTTTGGAGTCGTCTCCTTCGAAGCGCGTCCAAGGTCGCGAAACGCGACGGGAGAATGGATTGACTGGGAGAAAAGCGACTCCACCACCGGAAAAATCAACACAACCGGCCCCGAGGCCCTCGACGTAAAACTCGTGCTGGCCCGTCGCGAACTCTCCGGAAAATTCAAAACCCCAGCCGACTGGAACGGCACCGGCGCCGCCGGAAACCTGCTAGGACAGCCTTCCGAGGCGGACCGCAACAAGAATCTCGAAGTTTACGCAACCACCCTTCGTTTTGGAAATCATGCAACTCCCTAACCACCCGCGCCGTCACCCGGCCCGAGGATTCACCCTCCCAGCCATTCTCGTGGTCGTCGGCGCGCTGCTTATCCTCGCGGTTGGCGCGCTGCTCATCGTCGGCATCGAGCGGAACACTTCCCGCGCCTTCTCCGACCGCGAGCGAGCCAACCTCGCCGCCCGCGCCGGACTGGAAGACGTGAAAGGCATCTTCGCAAAAGAGGCCGCCAATGATGATTTCCTCGTCCTCCAAGGCCAGGAAACCAAGGCCCCCAATGCCGCCAAGGACCCTGCCCCCTACCTCTACCTCGCCCGCGGCTCCGGTGGCGGAGACCAGGTGAGCTACCGCTATGTTCCGCTCTTCAGCGCGGAGACCATGCCAACGGCACCAACCGCCGGCAGTGTGCTCGCCGCCCCGGACTCGGCGACTTTGACCGGAGCCAAACCCAAATCCATAACCACGCTCCCTTGGTATGATCCAGCGAACATCAGTTGGATACCTATCAGGAATCCAGCCGGCAAGCAAGTCGCACGTTATGCTTACTGGGTGGAGGACATGCAGGGAAAAGTCGACGCCACTGTGGCGGGTAACAAGGACGGAACTGCGGGACTCCCGGCGCGGGCGAAGTTTCCCGACCCTCCCTCCAAACCGATCGCAGCCACGTCTCCACCGTTGAGCACCTTGGCCGTTCACGTGTTGGATCCGAAGGCCACCGAAGAACCCGTCATCCCCGAAACGGGAGGCAAATCCCTGACGCAGCTTGTCATCGATGCCCGTCCGGCGATGCTGTCACCTGATTCGATCATCGGAGCAACCGCCATCATCGAACCAACCGGCAGCGGCCCGGCATTACCCCGGGATCAAGCCACTGGATTACTGATAGATCCGACCGCGGCTGCCTTGGAACGCGAGATGAGCCCGGTCAACAAATCTTACCTGGAACAGCCCGTTGTGCCTTTCTCCGCGGGATTTTCCGCGAGCATCACTGGCAAGCCGAAGATGAATCTCAACAAACTTCTATCCGCCAGCCGCACTTCCGCCGTCGATGACATGGCCGCTTGGATCGACTCGGCCATGCCCGACTTCAAAGAGCGTAAAGGTGGATTCCCCACTTCTGACGACTATGTCAAGACTCTCGCCGCCGGTGCAATGGACTACGCCGACGCTGACAGCGATCCGACGGTCGCCCCCGGTTCCTACGTCGGACTGGACGCCTACCCGGTTCTTAGCGAGATCGTCCTCCACATCGATTTCCTCGGTGCGAAAAAAGCCAAGGGACGCAACGTGTTGAGCTGGCGGTTCAAGCTCTTCGCCGAACTTTGGAACATGACGAACAAAGATTCCTCCGGGGACGCTCGTTTGAGCTACGAAGTCAACCTTCTGCCGGATGCGATTGGTGCGAGCGCAGAGTCATTACCATTCGATGATCCTTCGCTGTTGGATGACTCCACCCAGTCCACCCATAATCTCGAAAAAATCGATGGAACCTATTTCACTAAAACTCAAAATGTCACCCTCCGTCCAGATGAGTATAAATTCTACGAATTCGCCTCTGTGGATTACACGATCGACTATGTTCCGGAGCTGAAGGCCGATGGCAGTCCGAAGTCAGAATCCTTTGACTTGAAGGAACCGGAAGAAGGTGCCCGAGGCATCACGCTAAAGTGGAACAATCAACCGGTCCACCGCATCCAGGGAATTGTCAGGGACTCGTACGGATTGGAGAACTTCTCAACAACGCAGGTTAGAAAAGCCGCGAAAGCAGCCATCCCTGGTCACAGCTACGGCCCCTACGGAATCTTCATCAACAACATGGGTGATCCTCGGATATCCCATTATTTGAGGTCCACCCGTCTCGGCGAGAACGCCTATCCCGAAAATATCAGCCCGGGACGCAGAAACGTCCGTCGGGCGTCGATTTACGACAAAGACACCAGCAAGCAGAAATACACCCACTATGGACGCGTACTTCCATCGGAATGGCCGGATGGCGGGCACGACTCGCCGACTGGGGCTTGGACGCCCGTCACCAGCAATTCGATCCTGCCAACAAACACAACCGCTTGGCCTGCACCAGCCGCTCCACTGGCAGAGAACGCGCCGCAGCGCATCTCCAACCTAGGCCGCTTTTACAGCGCGACCGAACTGGGACGCATCTATGACCCGGTGTTATGGAAGCCCGCCTACAAGGACTTGAACGGGGTGCCCGGGAGTGGCACGACTGACACGCAAACCCTGATTCGCGAGAGTTTTCCGGCTATGCCGGGCAGGCGGAACTCCTGGCCGGACGTATCACTCGCATCGGCTCCCAGCAGCGACTACGGTGGAGGCAACACACTGCGAATCGGAAGGCCGGAACATCCGATGTTCGACAAACCGGGAAAACGCGCCGCCCAGCTTCTCGATCTCTTCCATGCGGGAATCGCGACCTCCGAAAACGTCGCCGAACGCGAGGGGGACCTCGTCGAGATCAAAGGACACATCAACATCAATACCGCAGGAAAAGACGCCCTCCGGACGATGGCCGCAGGCCTGCTTCAGCAGGATCCCGAACTGCGCCGCGTCACCAGTTGGGACCACGAGCTGGCCAGCACCGGTCTCTTCCGGCCGAAAACCACAACCATTGCATTAGGAAGTCCGACGATCACCTTGGTCGCCGACCAGATCGCGGACGCACTTATGCTCCGCCGCCCTTTTTCCAGCGCTTCGGAAATGGCATCGATCCTGAACAAGGACGATATCGCTGTCTTTGGAAATCGGGAACTCTATACCAGTTTTAAAGATATCCAGTGGTCTGATGCCGCAGCAGAGGAATTGTTCTCACGTGTATATGACGCTTCAACCGTGCGTTCACGGAACTTCCGGGTCTGGGTGATCGGACAAGCGCTCGCAGGAACGGAAGCAGCCCCGGAAATACTCGCTGAGACGAGAAAAGTGTTTACCGTCTTCGCCGATCCCGGAGTTAGAAATACCGACGGCACGATCAACTCCACGAAGTTTCGTACAAGAGTAACCTATGAAAACGATTTTTAGAATCCTCAGATGTAGCATGGTGGCCCTCGCTTGGGTCCCGTTTGCGACCCTTGCCCAGGAAACACCAAAGAGCGGATTTGTCCGTATTGTCAACGCTGTGGCTCCTGGAACTGGCCCATTGAACGTGCAGATCGACAATAAAAAAATCAACCCCAAGGGCTATAAAATCGGCGATCTAACGGGCGGAATCAGTCTTTCGCCCGGAAACCGCACGGTGACATTTTCCCGCGAAGGAGTCACCATGGGAACCACCCGGGTCAATGTCGAACCTAACGAAACCACCACGTTGATTCCGTTCGCCGAGAAGGTCCCTGCAAGCGACCAGGTTCCAGCTCACTGGGAAATCCGGATCCTCCGCCTCAAGCAGAAAGATACCCAGGAGGAACGGAGCGCCACCTTTACATCCGTCTCACAGAATCCCGAGGTAAAAGTGGAAATCCGGGAGCCGGAAGGCAAATGGAATAGTGTCTTCGTCAAGCGATTGGCGGTCGCCCAAGCTCCCATCCTGTATCCCCGAGGCTATGTGCCACTCCGATCCGCAGACGGCGACCTGACTTCCATTCCCGTCGCGTCCACCGGAAACTATGTGGTTCTGCTGTATGACGACGAGGAGGGAAAACTGCGTTCGCTGAATTTCAGGGACAAGAAGTTCCTCAGCGCGGATTGAACTTTTCGACCCCGTCGGATTCGGATAGGCAACTTTCATGCGCCGCCTCCGCAACGACCTTCCCTACACGTTCCGCCCGCCGACGCCTCAGGATTGGCTGCGTCCGCTCGGACTCGCCCTGAACCGCGCGGTGCACCTGCGGCGGAAATACCGGATCGGAAAAATCGAGACGGAAGGTTTCCATCGGGTCCGCGAGCTTAACGAAGCGGGACACGCACTACTGTTAGCCCCGAACCATTCCGACCACTCGGACCCACATGTGGTGATGGAGATCGCCCACCGCCACGGCATGAAGGCGATGTTCATGGCTGCGCGGGAAATCTTCGAAGTCAGTCCCACGGCATCATGGGCATTGCAGAGCATGGGCGTCTTCTCGGTGGACCGCGACGGACCGGACCTTTCCGCGATCAAGACGGCGATGAGTCTGTTGGAATCCGGCGAGAACCCGCTGGTCATCTTTCCCGAAGGCGAGATCTATCACCACCACCGCCGGTTGGATCCGCTGAACGAAGGCGTGGCTTCCATCCTGCTCAAAGTCGCCGGCCGGATGCCCGCCGGGAAAGGCGCCTACCTCGTGCCAGTGGGGCTGCGCTTTTTCCATGATCCGGCAGTGGAAGCCACGTTTTGCGCCCGGCTGTCAAAACTTGAGGACCGCATCGGCTGGACTCCGAAACCGCTGATGCCGGTGGATGACCGCATTCATCGTCTCGGCACCGGCATCCTCGCGCTCAAGGAAACCGAGTATCTCGGCTATGCCGGAACGGGTGGCGTCCATGAGCGCCTCACCCATCTCTGCGAAACCCTGCTCACCCTCGTGGAAAGCCGCTATCCGCGCGATGCCAAGGCCGTGAAACCACCGGAACGCGTTCGAGCTCTCCGCTTCCGCATCCGCCGCCGCTTGCTGGATGCGGAGAAACCGCCTTCGCACAATGAGAAGGAACACCTTCTCGACGATCTCGACCGGGTTTTCACCGCGCTCCAGGCGCACAGTTACATCGGCGACTATCTGTTGGAAGACCCCACGCTCGACCGCAGGGCGGAGACACTTCTCAAATTGGAAGAGGACCTCTTCGGATTCCCCACCTATCCGATCGACCGGACCGCCCGTGTGATCGCCGGGGAACCGATTCCCGTTAGCGAGATGCTCGCCGCCGGCGAACTCCCCGCGAAAGGCGGAGCGCTGCAACTCACGGAACTGCTGGAGAAGAAATTGAGCGAGCTGCTGAAGTAAGGGGAATGGACGTCTCGTCCATTCAAAGGTTACCGGACACCGAAGTCCGGCCACTCGTCCGTCTGGCTGCCTTCGTTGCGCAGCCACTCGGCTTGCATTTCCTCCTGGGACATCGTCGGACGCATGCCGCTCGCTAACATTTCAAAAACCCACTTCTCGTAGACGCCCAGAGAAACCTGCGGCGGAGGCGGGTGGTCGGAAAAGTCCGGAAATTCAAGACCAAGGATGTTCATGAATTCATTTTGATTTTGTCGTAAGCGGCGGGACCGGCGTAGCGCTCACAAAGAGCCCTGAACTCCTCGTCAGACACCTTGGTGTGACCATAGCTCAGCAAAAAGCGGATATCGAGCAGATCTTTGTGTTGGCGGGCCTGATCGTCCTTGAGGGCGAAAAGCTTCATGGCGAGAAGCGCTTTGAAATTGATGACCGGCACCTGTTGCGTCTCCGTCGCTGCCGGATCTTGCTCAGCCATGATGGAATGTGTGGTGTCATCCACCCAGATCAGATCGATGTAGGGAAACACTTCATTTTCGCGATTTTTGAAACGGGAGGCCATTCCATCGCTGGTTTTGGTGAAATGCAACCGGTCCATCAGAGCCACGGCTTCCGACTCTTTGGAACGTGGACAAACCCAGTCCACATCGAGAGTCAGACGGGCGTAGCCGTGATGGCATACCGCCCAGCCACCTGCGAGCAGGAGCGGGATGCCTTCGCGCTCGAAAGATTGATAAAGAGATATGGCGAATTCCGGAAGCATGGCGTTATCAACGGGAAGACTGTCGAGCGGAATCAATTCCGCGCTCCAGTTACAGGAGCCTTGCGCGCAGCAGTTCGGTGACTTGCTTGGGGTTGGGCTTGGTGGTGGCGGACTTCATGACCTGGCCGGTTAGAAAGTTGAGGAGCTTTTCGTTACCCGCTTTCACGGCTTCCACTTCGGACGGGTTGTTGGCGATGACCTGGTCGACGAGGCCTTCGAGCTCG
Source organism: Akkermansiaceae bacterium (assembly GCA_041736495.1). GTDB lineage: Bacteria > Verrucomicrobiota > Verrucomicrobiia > Verrucomicrobiales > Akkermansiaceae > Luteolibacter. Next base: position 798 of record JBGSTM010000193.1, on the reverse strand, counting down.
CCCGCTTCAGCGGGCTTGAAGCCGAGACTGTCGGCGATGGCGGCGGGCTCTTTTTCCGGGCTGTCGAAGAGCACGGTGAAGACTTCCTTGGCCTGGTTCGCGGCGAGAGTGCCGTTTTCTACCAGCAGAAGCAGGGCGCGGAGTTTTCCGGGGGCGACCGGGCAATCGGCGATGCCAAGCGCCCGCTCGTTAAGGGTCCCAAGCAGGTTGTTGATGATGAAGTTGGCGACCTTCTTTCCGGGGATGGCGGCGTCGGTGGCCGCTTCGAAATAAGCGGCGAGATGCTTGTCCGAGGAGAGCACGGAGGCGTCGTAGGCGGTGACGCCGAGGTCGTTCTCGAAGCGGGCGGCGATCTCGTGCGGCAGCTCGGGAACGAGCGGACGGACTTTGGCCAACAAGGCCGCGGTTGCGATGGGCAGCAAGTCCGGGCAGGAGAAGTAACGGTAGTCGTGCGCGTCTTCCTTGGTGCGCATCATCTGGGTTTCCCCGCGGTCGTCGTCCCAGCGGCGGGTGGACTGGATCTGCGGGATGCCGCGGTCGAGGTCTTCGGTCTGGCGCTGGATTTCAAAGTGAATCGCCCGGCGGATGGCGGAGATGGAGTTGAGGTTTTTCAACTCCACTTTCTGGCCTAACGATTCTTCCGGCTTCTTCCGGAGCGAGATGTTCACGTCGCAGCGGAGCTGGCCTTTTTCCATGTCGGCATCGGAGACGCCGCCTTGCTGGAGGATCATCTGGAGCGAGCGGACATAAGCGAAGGCCTCCTCGCCGGATTCGAGGTCGGCCTCGGTGACGATTTCC
>JBGSTM010000156.1:0-7690 GCA_041736495.1 Akkermansiaceae bacterium | reverse complement strand
CTGATGGAGAAATACATGGCCGCCGCCGACGAGGTGGTGGCGCTCGCCCTGCCGGACGGTGCCGCCGCACAGGTGCCGCGGGTGGACATCGAGGGGAGGAAACTCACCGCCACCGGCGACCCGAAAACCAACGGCGGCTGGATCCCGTTCGCCAAGCCCCAGCAGGTCCGCGTGGACCAGGAGATCCAGTGGGACGGAGACTATCAGATCGACGTCGAGTATTCCATCCACGGCGCCACCGAGGCCACCACCGACGAGGCGCAGATGGAAGTGACCGCCGGCGGGCAGAAGGTGGGTGAAGCCATTCTGAGCTGGGACCAGCGGCGCGTCATCAAGCTAACAGGCAAGGTCGCGTTGAAAAAGGGCAAACAAAGTTTCCAGGTCCAGCTCACCCCGAAACGCCGCCCGCTGCCGGCTGAAGAAGAGCTCTTTCTCCAGATCCAGCGCATCATCGTGCAAGGTCCTCTCGGCGGCGAGCAGAAGGAATTCGCCAAGGGCTACCGCATGATTTTCGTCGACGGCCCCGCGCCTGAGACGGAGTCCGGGAAGGACCAGTACGCGCGGAAAATCATGCGCAGTTTCGTGAGCCGTGCCTTCCGCCGGCCACTCGACGACCAGACGATCAACCGCCTGGTCGCCATCGTGCGCGAGGTTTCCAAGGAGCCGGGGAAAACCTTCCAGGACGGCATCAAGCAGGCCATCGCCACCTGCCTTGCCTCGCCGCGGTTCCTGTTCCGTGCGGAGATCCAGCCGGAGCCTAACAATCCCGCCAGGATCGTGCCGCTCGATGAATACTCGCTCGCCTCGCGGTTGTCGTTTTTCCTGTGGGGTTCCGTCCCGGACGACGAGTTGCTGAGCATGGCGTTCAACAACAAACTCCGTGAAAACCTCCGCCCGCAAGTGGACCGGATGCTCAAGGACCCGCGCTCCGAGCGCATGGTGAAGAATTTCATCGGCCAGTGGTTGCGTGCCCGCGACGTGGAGACCGTGGCCATCAGCGCGAAGTCGATTCTCGGCACCGAGACCAACCGCGAGGCCGCGAAAACCTTCGATCCGCGGCTCCGCTCCGACATGCAGCGCGAGACGGAAATGCTCTTCGACTTCATCCTCCGCAAGGACCGCCCGGCCGAGGAACTCATCTCCGCCCGATACAGTTTCCTCAACGAGCGGCTCGCGAAATTCTATGGCATCGACAGCGTCACCGGCGAGGACTTCCAGCCCGTGGACCTCACCGAGCACCCCGAGCGCGGAGGCCTGCTCACCCAGGGCTCTTTCCTGATGGTGACCTCCAACGCCAGCCGCACCTCCCCGGTGAAACGCGGGCTCTACGTGCTCGACAACCTGCTAGGGACGCCCGCGCCGCCCGCCCCACCGAACGTGCCAAAACTCGAAGACGCCGCCGGTGAAACCAACAAGAATCCCACCATGCGCGAGATGATGGAGATCCACCGCAAGAACCCCGACTGCCGCGGCTGCCACTCCCGCATGGATCCCATCGGTCTCGGGCTGGAGAATTTCAACGCGCTCGGGCAGTTCCGCACCGAGGAGCACGGCAAGACGATCAACGCCGGCGGCAAGCTGCTAACCGGTGAGAAGTTCACCGACGTCGCCGCGCTCAAGGAGATCCTCGCCACCGGCCGCAAGAAGGATTTCTACCGCTGTCTATCGGAAAAACTGCTCACCTACGCCATCGGTCGCGGAGTGGATTACTATGACTCCACCACCATCGACCAGCTCACCGGGCGGCTGGAGAAAAACGACGGGAAACTCCGCGAGCTCATCCAGGGCATCGTTGAAAGCGCACCGTTCCAGAAACGCCGCGGGGATGATTGATCTTTATGGATCGTATCCCAAAGTCTCCCGCAGCTCTTTCCGCATCTGGGCGGCCACTTTCGACTCGAAGGCGCTCCAGCCGGGACCGGCGACGTCGAATTTCGACATCCAGTCCTGCTTGAACCAGTAGCGCTCGGAGGACTTGAAGCCGATGGACGCCAGCACGATGACGAGCATGGCCGCCGCAAAGACTTTGACCATGACCAACGCCGAAGTGGCCCGGTAGAGATGGCGGTCCGTCTTCCCTAACATGGCGAACGAGATTGAAACTAACACCCACAGCATCGGCAAGCCGGCAAGAGCGGTGGCCGCCCAAAACTGCCACGGCCATTTGGAGAACTCGCTCAACCAGGAGTCGCCCGCCCGGGAAATCGCGGCCCACCCGACCACGGGCACAAACGTCGCCGCGCAAGCCACCGCCAGCCAGCCGATGAGCGACGGCTTGGGAAATCCGAATCCGCCCGCCCGCTTCGCCAGTCTCCAATGCACCACTTGCACCGGCAACGTCAGCCACAGCAGTAACAGACCGAAGAAATGGGCTCCGGGCATGAGCAGCTCCATGCCATGCGCTCCGAACGCCCGTCCGCCCAGCGGAGTCAGTCGATTCACCGCCATCACGAAAACAAACGGCAGCACTACGCCGACCGCGAAAATCCATCCCCAGTCGGTCGGCCGCAGCAGGTCCTCCATCCGCCGCGCCAAGCGGCGGAAAATGACCGACACCCGGAACCGATAGCTGCCGACCAGGCCGGCGCACAAGGCCAGCACCGCCCATGCGAGGTAGCTGAATACCCGTGAGAGAAGTTCATGGTCGAACAGTCGCAGTGGTTTGAGATCTTTATCAGTTAGGAGTGGTTGGATTTTCGGGCGTTTGGCGATCATTGCGATGGACCCGCCCAGAATTCCACCCGTGACCGCACCGGGGTTGACGGCTTTGCCATCCACGATGAATTGCCGGGACTCAAGCTCGTCCTTGGCGTCCCTCATTGAATTCGCCACGGGGTTCCAGCGCGCGGCTTCGTTTTCGAGACCCAGCTTTTCCGCGGCCAACGCCATGTTTTCCGCGAGAGTGGAGGCGATGACCTGTCCTACCAGCTCATCCAGGAGAGGCCTGTTTTCTTCACGATACATCTTGCGGAGAAATTGGTCCCCATCGCTGGATATCTTCTCATATCCGGGGATATCGCCGGACTCGCCCATGCTCCAAGCCCTCGCCGCGATGACATCGCTCAGGCGTCTCAGCCGGATGCTTGAAAAAACCGAAGCTTCGGCGAGGCAGGCGCTGGAGTCGAGTTGATCGATGAAATTCCCTTGGGGAAGCAAAGGAAGGCGCTTCCGCAACATGTCGACCGCATAGTCCGTGTATCTCGGCTGGCTCCGTGCCTCCCGCAGCAAATCCATGGCGCGGTCAACACCCGCTTGATCCAGAATTTCCCACGATTGTGAAGTTTCAAAGACCCACTTTCCTTCCACCCGCTTGCCTTTGCGGGACTTCTTCTTCACGGAGTCCTTTGCCTCGATAGTGGCAGCCAGATAGGTGAACCAGGCGTTGGTGGGATCGACGCGCCGGGCGGTTTTCAGGAAGTCGGGTGGCAGCTTCTCGTGATCGGAGATGAAGGCTCCGGCGTAGTCCGCGAAGTAGGCGGGATTTTCTGGTTCGCTCCGCCACAGCGCTTCCTTGCGCTCGCTTTTCGTGGTTTTCGATAGATCTCCCACCAGCAGGAGTTTTTCGGACTCACTGAGTTTGCTGGCGACGCTCTGCACTCCTTCCGCAGGCGTCGGAGTAAAAATGGATCCGGCTGCAATCCATTTTCCCCACGGGACCAGCCGGGAAATTTCATTGAATTCCGAAATGGCGACTCCTGCGGAAACCACCGCGACCATCATCCAAAGTCCGATGGACCAAACGGACTTCCGTTTACGCGTATCCACTTCATCCCAACGTGCCAGCATTTCTCCTCCGCCAGCATCTTCCGTAACCCGGGTTTCCAAAAAGCCCATCGCGGAATGTTTCAACTCCGCGTTGTCGGAAAACGGGCGGACGGCCGCTTCGATCAGGCGGGAGGAGTGATCGGACATGGAGGAAGAGTTAGCGGCGGAACTTGGGACTTGGAAGCTGGATTCAGGTTTCACACGATTTCCGGCATGCGGACGAAGGCGATTTCATTGTTGCAGGAGTTGACGGAGGCCCATTCGGTTTCCGGGCATGAGGACGAGGTGAGGGCGATCTTCGTGGATGAACTGGAGGAATGCGGCGAGCTCTCGGCGGATCGGAATGGCTCGGTTTTTTGTGAAACGGGGGACGAGGGACCGCGCGTGCTGGTGGCCGGGCACATGGATGAGATCGGTTTCATGGTGCAGAACATCACGCACGACGGATTCATCCAGTTTGTCGGGATCGGCGGCTGGTGGGAGCACAATTTGCTTTCGCAACGGGTGGAAATTCTAACCCGTGGCGGGGACAAGGTGCTCGGGGTGATCGCCTCGCGGCCGCCACATTTCCTGCCGGAGGCGCAGCGGCGGCAGGTGATGACGATCGACCAGCTTTTCATCGATGTGGGCGCGGAGTCGCGGCGGGACGTGGTGGAGGATTTCGGGATTTCGCTGGGCGATCCGATCGCGCCGGTGGCGGCATTCACGGCGCTGGGGCGGGAGGATTTGTTCATGGCGAAGGCGTTCGACAACCGGGTGGGCATGGCGGGCACGATCCAGGCGGGGCAGATTTTGGCACAGTCGGCGCATCCGAACCGCTTGATCCTGTGCGGGACGGTGCAGGAGGAAGTTGGGCTGCGCGGGGCGAAAACGGCGGCGGTTTTTTCAAAGCCGGATGTAGCGATCGTGCTGGAAGGTCCGCCGGCGGATGACGCGCCGGGGTTCAATCGCGCGGAATGCCAGGGACGGCTCGGCGGCGGGGTGCAGATCCGTTTGTTTGATCCTACGGCGATCACCAATCCTCGGTTGGCGCGTCTAGCCATCGAGACGGCTCAGGCGGAGGGGATTCCCCATCAGGTGACGGTGCGGCGTAGCGGCGGTACGGACGCGGGCTCGTTCCATCTGGCGAACGAAGGAATCCCGAGCATCGTACTCGGAGTGCCGGCACGTTACATTCATTCGCACAACGCGATCATCGATCTGAACGATTATCTACACCTGCTCTCGCTCACGATCGCGCTGGTGAGGCGGCTGGACGAGCATACTGTCGAGGGGTTGGTGACGTATCTTTGATTGAAATCGCGTGGATTTTTCACTGGCGGGGCAAGGGGTGTTGGGGTTGTTTAGGGGTATGACTACGCGTAATTTCAGAACCGGTCTGCTGGTAGGTGTGCTCGGTGCGGCCGGGATGTTCCCACTCGCAGCGCAGCTCCCCATGCTGAGTGACAAGGAAATGCTCGGGTATTTCCTCGCAGCCGATAGCAAGAGCTTTGAGTTCAGGATCGGCGCCGATGGCAAGACCTCGATCAAGGTGCTGGATTCGAAGGGGAACCCGGTGAACAGCAAGCTCGCGATTCCAGTCACTTTTTCCATCGAGGAGACCCTGCCGGGCGGTAAAACCATCTCGCGTCAGTTTTCCCCCGAATCCCTGGAGACTACTTTTCCTGCCACGATGAAGCCCAAGGATGTGACGTTCAGGGGCAAGGCAACGGGTGATATCGGCTTCGAGGTTTTTGTCACTGAGGAACGTGGAGCGATCACCCTGGGCGGTCATTTGCTCAATCCCGCAGAGTTGAAAAATCCGACTCGTTTTGGCATCGAAGTGAGGATTCCCAACGCCGTCCCCGAGGCGAAACCTGACTCGGAAGGTGATAAAAAGGCCGCCAAAGAACGCGAGGATGCGGTCAAGGACGACAAGGTGCAGCTGATGTGGACGGACGGCAAAAAAGCGAGAATCGCCGGCGACGAGGCGGTGGAGGGAAGCTCCAAGGAAGTCAGCGGCCCGGGAATTTCAGCGGCAGTGGTCCAGTTCGCCGCATTCAAGGACCGGAAAATCCAAGTCACTGCGGGCCCGAATTCTTCGATGATGCTCAGGAACCCGTCCAAGCGGCGGTTGGTGGAAGGATTCGACCTGTTTTGGTCGGCAGATCCTGCAAAGGATCCGCAGGGGAAGGCGCGCCTCACCATCGAAATCAGGTAAGTCCGGAAAGTCCGGGATGCGGGAATTTCCGGGAGCTTGAGCCGCTGGGGAATCGCGGTTGAATGATCGCGTCGTTTTGAGGGCGTGCCGTGAAGCAATTGTGAGCCTGCGTCTCCAGGCACTTTTTTGTTCGAGTGAACATCTTTTTTCTTGTCAGGCCATTGGGATTGATTCACGAATCCATCAACACGACACATTCCCATGGCCGCCAAACAAACATCCGAAGAATCCGCCACCGAGAAGCTCAACGAAGCCCGCAAACGCAACCTGGATCTTGCGATCTCACACATCCAGAAAGAGTTCGGTGAATCCGCCATCATGCGGTTGGGCGATGACCGCTGCGTCGACGTCGATGTGATTCCAACCGGGAACCTCCTCATCGACCGCGCTTTGGGCGTCGGTGGTTTCCCTTGCGGCCGGATCGTCGAAGTGTTCGGCCCGGAGTCCTCCGGAAAGACCACCCTTACCCTCACTGTCATCGCCCAAGCCCAAAAGCGCGGCGGGCTCGCGGCCTTCATCGATGTGGAACACGCCCTCGATCCGCAGTACGCCCGCAAGCTCGGAGTGAACATGGACGACCTGCTCGTTTCCCAGCCGTCCTCTGGTGAGGAAGCCCTGCAAATTTGCGAAGCGTTGGTCCGCTCGAACGCCATTGCGGTCATCGTGCTCGACTCCGTGGCCGCACTGGTCACCAAGCAGGAACTCGACGGTGAAATCGGCGACTCCACTGTCGGTGCCCAGGCCCGCCTGATGAGCGCCGCCATGCGCAAACTCACCGCCCTGATTTCCAAAGCGCAGACGTGCTGTATCTTCACCAACCAGATTCGCGAGAAAATCGGCGTCATGTTTGGGAATCCGGAAACCACCCCCGGCGGACGGGCGCTCAAGTTCTTCTCCTCGGTCCGCGTCGACATCCGCCGCATCGGTGCGATCAAATCCACCGATGGCACGGTCACCGGCAACCGGACCAAGGTCAAAATTGTCAAAAACAAGGTCGCCGCGCCCTTCACCGAGGCAGAGTTCGACATCATGTATAACGAGGGGATTTCATCCACCGGGTCATTGCTCGACCTCGCCTTGGAAATGGAAGTCGTCCAGAAGCGCGGTTCGTGGTTCAGCTACAACGGAACCCAGATGGCCCAAGGCCGGGACGCCGCCAAGGAACTTCTCAAGAGCGATTCCGCGCTATACGCCGACATCGAGGCCAAGGTCAAAGAGGGCCTGGAGGCCAAAAAGAAGAAATAACACTCTCCGCCGCTCCGTTTAGGAACCATTCCTCCCCCCGGACCATGACAAACAGCCGCATCATCGACCCGCTTCGGTGGTGCGGCTTGGTTTTGTAGCGGCACCGGGCTGGAGCACAAAAAAAACTGGCCAGACAGGCGTTGATTCGCAGACATTTCCGGAGTGATCCACCCCACCGCAATTGTCTCGCCGCTCGCGACGTTGGGACGCAATGTCCGCGTCGGCCCGTTCTGCGTCGTTGGAGCAAATGTCGAGCTCGGCGACGATTGTGTGCTTCACTCGCACGTGGTGCTCGAAGGGCATTCGAAATTCGGTCGGGCCAACGAGTTCTTCGCCTTTTCCGCTGTCGGCGGCAAAACCCAAGACCTGAAATATGTCGGAGATCCCACCTACTTGGAAGTCGGTGACCACAACGTTTTCCGGGAAAACACCACGGTGCACCGCAGCACCCACTCGGACTCTGTGACCCGCATCGGCTCG
>JBGSTM010000115.1:0-9873 GCA_041736495.1 Akkermansiaceae bacterium | reverse complement strand
CTCTAACCCCATGCCCGAAGGTATCCTGATCGTCCTCGAGGGAATCGATGGCACCGGTAAATCCACCCAGGCGAAACGACTGGGCGAGTGGTTCACCTCGCAAGGTCGCGAGGTGGTGCTCAGCCGCGAACCCACCGCCGGCCCGTGGGGTGCCAAGGTCCGCGAGTCCGCCGCTACCGGCAGGCTCTCGCCCGAGGACGAACTGCAATATTTCCTGAACGACCGGCGCCAGCACGTGGAGGAGCTGATCGCTCCCTCGCTCGCTGCCGGGAAAGTCGTGATTCTCGACCGCTACTATTTCTCGACCATGGCCTATCAGGGAGCCCGCGGTTTCGACCCGTTGGAAATCCGGCGCATGAACGAGGCCTTTGCCCCGGTTCCCGATCTGCTGCTCATCATGGATCTGGACGTGGAGACCTCGCTGACCCGCATCGGTGCACGCGGCGATATCGCCAATGAGTTTGAAAAACGCGAAAACCTCGAGCGCTGCCGGGAAATTTTCCTCTCGCTCAAAAACGAACCATTCGTGCAGGTGATCGACAGTTCCGGCTCTCTTGATGAGGTGTCCGGGCGGATTCTCAAACGGGTTGCGATCAGCGGGAGTTAGGGATCTCGTCGCATGCGTGCATTTTGCAACCGCGCGTGCGGCATGCACTGGGAGAGCGCTTCAAAACGGGCTCCAATCCAGTTGTATATTACTGGTTTCCAGTGACTTGATTGACCTCATCAATCAGGCACTCTTTCTGCGAGATAAGAGTCATGCCTGCCACCGAAACCACTGGTCCGACCGATGCGGCGGAACTGCAATCGGTTCTAACCCGTTATGTCGATTCCTACGACGGCTACCTCCAGGCCGCTGACGTGGTGGATTCGCCCAACCTTGCCGCGGCCTTTCGGGAAATCGCCGCCCGCCGCAAAATCATCGTGGAGCATGTTGCGACGCTCATCACCAAACAAGGTGCCAAGCCCGACGAGGACGGCAGTCCTGAAGCAGCAATCCACCGCTGGTGGATCCGGCTGCGCACCACCATGACGGACGAGGAATTCAAAGCGACCCTAGCAGAATGCGTCCGCGGCGAGAAGGAACTTGCCCGCACCGTGGACGGGGTTCTTCAACACGGCAATCTGGAGGCCAACCATGCCGCCATCGTCGCCGAGGTCGCGGCCGAGCTGAAGGAGGCCCTGCAAACCTTCGAAATGGTGTTAGAACGATGATTTTCCACAGACACTGTTGGCAACCGCCGGATTTCCAACAGACCGATTCACCCTCCGGCACGGAAAACACAAAATCATGTTAAGTTGGTCACTCACATTTCTAGTCCTCGCGATCATCGCGGGGGTTCTTGGCTTCGCGGGAATCGCGGGAGCCGCAGCCGGGATCGCAAAAATCCTGTTCTTCGTATTCCTGATCCTGCTTGTGGTCTCCGCGGTCTCCAGGGCCATGCGCGGCAACTCACCCTGAACCTTCCACCCATCATCCCATCATCATGAACCTACCCCACCTGCAGGACCGGCACACCGCCAGCCTTTTGAACCGCGTGCGCAAGGATGTCAGCCTATTGCGCGAGGATATCGGAAACCTCTTGTCCGACACCACCCACCGCGCCTTGCCTAACACGGCCCACGAAATCGCGGAGCGTGCGAAACACCAGCTCGCCGCCGGGAGCGCCTACGCCGTTTCCAGGCTCCGCGACTTGAAATCAACTCCGCCACCTGCTGTCAACTGGGTCGGAGCAGCGGCCATCCTCGGCCTCATCGCCTTGGGTGCATTTGCCATCCATCGCCGCAACTCAGCCAACCGTCAGGAGGCGGACGCGCAGGAAGAATTGGATTTCGATACCGGCGCGGTCTGAGCACGGGGGCGCGGTGGACGTGGGGCAGGACCTTGTTCCCACGCAGTACCAACCGCATGCCTCCATGAATAAACCTTGAGAATTCAAGGGCTGCGGCATAGCGTCCGCCCGCCGTCCGAGGGCATGCCGAGACGGTGAACACCGCCGAACGGATGTCCCCGCGCTTTCCAATCCGCCGCCTTTGATCTCCTGATGAATTTTCGCGTCTCGTGCGACCTTGAATACACCCTTCAAGATCCCGCCACTTTCCTGTTCGCGCTCCAATGCATCCACACGAGCGGCCAGAAGGTTCTCAGCGAATTGCTGGAGATCGATCCCTTTGCCGTCGCCGAGGAAATGACCGTCGGCGTCGGGTTGAACCGTTTCACCCGGGTCAGGACGCTCAACCCCGGCCGGCTGGCCGTCCACTATCAGGCTGAAGTGCGGATCATGCCGCGGAGCTTCCCCGTCCGGCTCCTGAAACCCACCGTGCCGGGAAACGTGACCGCCGAAGTGCTGCCCTACCTGTTTCCTAGCCGTTACTGCCAGTCAGACCGGCTGCGGCAGATGAGCAAGGAGCTTTTCGGACAGCTGCAGACCCCCTATCAAATCGCCTCGGCCGTGAGTGACTGGGTGTTTGAGAACATCTCCTACGTCAGCGGCAGTTCGGGTGAAAACTGTTCTACCATCGACACGCTCGACCAGCGGCAGGGTGTTTGTCGCGACTTCGCCCACCTCGCGATTTCCTTCTGCCGGGCGCTGAACGTGCCGGCGCGCTACACCACTTGTTATGCCTATCTTCTGCAGCCGCCGGATTTCCACGCCTGCTTCGAGGTTTACATCGGCAGCGCCTGGTATCTGTTCGACTCGACCCGGTTGGTCCCCCTCAACGGCCTCATCCGCATCGCCACCGGTCGCGACGCGGCGGACGCGGCGGTGTGCACGATTTTTGGAAATCCCGAGCTCACCCTCAGCGCGGTGAGCTGCGAGTGCATGGAGCCGACCTTCACGCCGGTGACCCACGACAGCCTCGCGGCCCGAAACGAGGTGATCCTGCTTCCCTGATTGATCGGGTGGCGTAAGGAACCGCGGCAGAACTTGTCATGAACGCGGAGATCCAAATCCCACTTGTTACCTGAAAGTCCCTTCGCCACTTCGTTTTCCTTGCCCGCCTCCACCCCGCCACGCACTCTCCGCGCGTGGCCGAGGAACAGGACGGGAACCCCATGAGCGTGTTGCTTCGGGCGCTGGAACCGTCCGGTTGCTCCGCCCTGCTGGCCGCCGCCGAGGACATCCACTACGCGGACCTCGCCCACCTTTACGAAAACCTGGTCGACGGGTAGCGCGATCTCCTGCTCAAGACCATCGGCCCGGAACCCGCCACCGACGTGGTAGCAAAACTCCCCTACACCCTGATCGAGGAGGCGCTGAACCATTTCAAGCCAGCGCAGCTCCGGGTGCTTTTGGAAAATCTATCGAACTAGCAGTCCGAGGATTGCTATCTGAACACGAGTGTCTCCACCCAATGCCGACGCCTGTGGGACAGTCGGCGAGCAGTCAGCGCCTTCGACGTGAAAGGCATCAGGCCTAAAAGGGTGGTTGATAGGATCGTCCTGCGGTGTTTTTAATTTTCCGGTTGCGGCGGAGGAGAGTCAGGGAAGCGAGTCCGACGAGAAGCGTTGAAGATGGTTCCGGAATGACTCCGAAATCCACTTCGCGGATCTCCGTGCGTGGCAGACCGCCAAACGCCACGGTCTGCGTGGACGTGATTTCGAACTCGACCCGCTTGACGTCCGGGACCGCTGAAGAAAACACATATTCCTGCGCGGCGAGCTGACCGACCGGTCCGATATAACTTGCGGAGAACGGAACGGAAATCAGCGTGTCTGTCAGACCGAAGAACCTCAGATTGAAACCGTTTATCCCCTCGGCGTTCACGTTCACGTCATTCCAGAGCAGGAAACTTGTCAGGGTGAACGTCTCATTGAAGGTCAGATTGATGATGCCAATGCTGTCGGAGGCGAACCCGTTGTAGGGCGAAGCATCGCTGCTGATCCCATCCACGATCTTGTCGATCGTGAAGGTGGGGGCGGAAAATGCGGATACCGGCATGGTTGTGGTGGCAATGATGTTGGCAAAGCCTACCGTGGCGGCCTTCAGGCTGCCCGAAATTGTGAGGATTACTGCCAAAGATCTCATCGGGAGGTGAATTCTGTTCATGTGGACGGATTTTTTGGCCCAAACCGTGCCACGTGCCTATCCCCTGAACAGGTGATGTTTTTTGTTAGCCTCGATCCGCCGTGAAATTCCGGCTCACAAGCCCAATCGCGTCGCATGCCACGACGCTTCGGCGCGGCTGGAGATGCCGAGTTTCCGATAGATCGCCTTGATGTGGCTGGCCACGGTGCTTTCGGCGATACCGAGGTGTTCCGCCGCGTCGCTGTTGCGGAATCCACGGGCGATGAGCGCCAGCGTTTGTTTTTCCCGCTCGCTGAGATCTCCGTCGCAGTCGGATGCGGGTCCGGTCATCTGGAAATGCTGCATAATCCGCCGCGCGATGGAGGGTGACAACGCGGGCACGCCTTCCGCCAGCTGGGTCAACTGCCGGCTCAGCTGTTCCGCCGACTGTTCCTTCAGAAGGTTGCCGTGCGCACCTGCTGATAGAGCGGCGATGATGTGCGAGTCGTCCCCGACCACCGTGGTGATCACGCAGATGGTCGCGGGGTTCTGCTGGCGGAGATTCCTCAGCACATCGAGGCCGGAACCGTCCGGCAGTCCGAGATCGATCAATGCGAGATCAAAGACCTCTGCGGCCGTGGCGGACTTCCCGGCACCCACACTAACCGCCTCATGGATTCTGCAGTCGGGAAACGCTGAGAATACGATGTCGGCGAGCCACCGGCGGGTCTCGGAAACATCTTCCACGATCAACACGTTTTCCATAACAGTTGCGATATTAGTAAATGGGCACGTCCACGGCAAGTCGCATTCCGGACCCGGTGTTCTCGATATGGAGCGTCCCGCCGAGATATTCCAGGCGGGCGTGCATGTTGGAAAGTCCGTTGCCGCGCGGCACGGATGCGAAATCAAATCCCGATCCATTGTCGAGGATTTCCAGGTTCACCATTCCCGGCTGCCGCTGGACGGTGATGCTGACCTGACTTGCAGCCGAGTGGCGGATCACGTTGCTAACCGCCTCGCGGACGATGGAGCGCAGCGCGTGGGTGACTGCGGAGCTGAGGCTGTGGCCATCGTTTTCCTCGCTCGTCCAGCGCAGCGCGATGCCCGCAGACCCGAGTCGGTCCGCGGTTTCCACCCGTAGTTCCGCGAGAGTCTCGTCGATGGCGAGATGATCGGAGGATGCGTTGTTGATCACGTCGCGCAGGTCGGCGAGCGTCTCGCGGATCTTCGAGTCCTTGCTCGCGGCATCGCGGCTGTGGAGGGCGGACAACAACTGCGCGCCGATGTTGTCATGCATGTCGCGGGCGATGCGGCTGCGCTCCTCCGCCACCCCTTGCCCATACGCGGAGCGGCTTTCCATCCCGTGGCCGAGCATCGTCACCAACTCACTCGCCAGTCCCGCATCGCCCGGGGTGAACAACCCGCGCCCGCCGCGGGTGAATTCCATGCGCAGCGCGGGAATCGGTCCCACGGCGGGCACGGCCAGGGCGAGCCCGTCACGCTCGATCCCCACCATGGAAATCCGGCTTTCAGAATCGGCGATCTTTAAGGGGTCAAATACCGATTTGAGCAATTCATGCCACATCCGGCCCTGCAAGTCTCCGCCGGACGGTACGAGGGCGATGTCCATCACCTTGATGAAAAGATCGCTCCGCTCCCTCGTCCGGTTACTTGAGAAGCGGCTCCAGACCCATGCCCGGAAAGGCAACCACAGCAGCCCGCAGGCGAAGAGTGACCAGCCCAGCGAGGCGCGGGAGGACAGGTGGAGTCCGAACAGGAAAAACAAATCCAACAGAATCAATAGCAGCACCGACACCGCCCATACCACAATCCTCCGCCACCAATCACCCAGCTCGAACAGCCGATAGCGCAAAATTCCGAATGCGAGTCCGCCATACACGAGAAGGAACAGCAGGAATGCATATCCCTGCACAGGAGTGGTATCCACCCCAAAGGTCTGCGGCAGCAGGATGAACAGCGCAAACAATCCTGTTCCTAACAACCATGAAAGCAGGAACCACTGCAAAGCCGCCCTCGCCACCGGGTCCCGCCGGGTGCCGAACCAATGGATTCCGGCCAGCACGAAGGTCGCCAACACCCCGATCATCACCAGGAATCGCCGCGCGAAAATCATTGAATGAAACACATCGAGCTGTTGGAGCACGAACCAAACGACAAACACGGCCACCACCGCGATCCCCACCCATGCCGGTGCCAGCCGCCGCGGATAGTATAATAAAAGGGCGACAAAACTCGCCGCAAACAAACTCCCGCCGAGAAAATTCAAATCGCTCGCCCAGCGGAAAACCGTGCCGTCCACCGCGAGCTCGCGTGTGGTGTAGATCGCCGCAGCCGGGGCGAAAATCAGCGTCGCCAACCCGCTCAGTAACAGATAGCGTGCCCCCGCGTCCCCGGGTCGGAATGCAAACACCGCCGCGGATACCAGCCAGGCGATCAACCCCACCGCCAGCCCCACCCAGAAGTCCGGTGGGATCGTGGACAGGGGACGGCCTTTCAAATCAGGGACCACCCGGAAAATCCGTCCGTCTGTCGCCGTGAATCCAATTTCCGCCGATTCCTGAATTCCTGCCAGGCGCTCCTGCCGTGCGATGAACCGCCGATAGGTATCGTAATCCGGAATCACTCCGTCCGGTTCGATGGTGAGATCGAGAGTCTCCAGATCCATCGAATCCGCCGCCCCCTCCACCTTCTCCAACACCGTGCCGACGGGAATGCCCGCTGCCGGACCCTCCGATTGGATGACTGTCGCGCCTTTACCATCGGGAGACACGACGAATTTCAGACCCAGCCACGGTTGCCCCAGCGTGAACATCAGGACCAGCGCCATCACTGCCAGCCCGAAAACCAAGGCCGCAGCAAGGACCGAGACAGGTGGAATTCTCCGGAGCATCGTGAGGATTCCGGGGGTCATCGGGCGAAGTTCTGGCTGGGCACGACGGAGAAATAACCCGCAGGGACCCAGGTGTAAAATCCCCTGTTCAGAGGATTCCCATTACGACATTGCGTGGCAATCATCTTCTTGCGCCCGGCGGATCACCCTCTCATCCTCCAGTCGCGCCCACCCTCCCCTTGCAGATCTTGTGCCCATCGATCACCCGCAACCCGGTTTCAACCCCTTTCCGCACGGCGGCGGCCATCGTCCCGCTGACGGAAACGACCGCGCAGTCCAGGCTGGCGGTCCACCCAAGGTCACGCTTCCGTCCTGCGCACTCCCCCCTTCGCATCCCCTGCGAGCGCGGGCGGTAGCGTGGCCACCCGCTGCTAGAACCCGCCATTTGATTTTCACCCGACCCCGCATCATGAGAAAAAGCACCCTCGCCCTCTCACTCACCGCACTCGCCCTTTTCACGATTGCCCGACTGCATGCCGCACCGGACACGGTGGATGAAAACTTCGCCGCCACAGCCGGACAAGCTTTCGACCCCGCGGCAGCCGGCGGCGTTTCTTCCGTCCTCGTCCAACCGGATGGGAAAATCCTCTTCGGATCCAACGAAATGCCAGGATTGTTAGGTGGCGAAACCCGCAGAACGGCGCTCACCCGCTTCAATCCCGATGGCTCGGTCGATTCCTATTTCTCCGCTGACAACGAACCGAACGGCTCGGACTCCGGGATTTACTACGATGACATCGGACAATCCGAAACCCACGCGCTCGGCCTCCAGTCCGATGGGAAAATCATCGCCGCCGGTGTGATGCAGGGCTTCCGCATCGGCACCAAACTCGCGCCCACCCTCGAATTCAAATCCCAGAGCATCGTCCGTTTCAACCCGGATGGCACCATTGACACCACCTTCCAGACCAACGGCACCGCACCGAGCACCGGCTTCAACTACATCGAGGACCTCACGATCGGGCCGGACGATAAGATCTACGCCGTCGGCGGCTTCGGCGGCTTCCGCGATGCCGAAGGCGATCCCTACACCACCCGCTACGGCATCGCCCGGCTCAATGCCGATGGCTCGCTCGACACCACCTTCGAGGTCGATCCCGCCGAATTCGGCGTGCCCGTCGGTGTCTCCAACCTCTCCGGCTTTTTCCGCGAAGCAGCCGTCGATCCCTCGGGAAAAATCTACATCGCCGGATCATTCCAATATGGCCCCGGTTTTCCCCAGATCACCATCCCGGTCGTCGCACGCGTCTTTCCTAACGGCCGCCTCGACACCTCTTTCAACGCCGCCGTCCCCGCCGACACCTACTCGATCAACGGCCTGGAACTCGAACCCGACGGCCGCCTCGTCGTCCTCGGCAACACCAACCAGTTTCAAACCGATAGCTTCGTCGTCCGCCTCCAGCCCGATGGCTCGCTCGATCCGTCATTCACGCTCGATCCTTCGATCATCCGGGCCACTGCCCGCCCACTCCAGCGCGATGCGGCAGGACGTTACCTGCTCGCAGTTCCTAACATCTCCGGCACCGCGCCGCTTGGAGTCCTCATCCGCATCACCTCCACCGGTGCCATCGATCCGACTTTCCGCGCAGAGGGGGACGGCACAGCAGACAGCTTTTTCAACACCTTCACCACCGGTGCCAACGGAAAAATCTATGGTGGCATCGGCATAGGGACCCAAATCAACGGCGTCGAAACCATCAAGCTCGTCGGCTTCGAAGGCGATGCACTCCCCGCCGCCCTTGCCTGGAGTTCCACCCTGATCACTCCGGCGGAGTCCAGCGGCTCGGTCATCATTTCCGTCACCCGCAGTGGCGATCTCTCTGCTCCCGCATCGGTTAATTTCGCCACCACCCCGGACACTGCCACGGGTGCCGATTTCACCGCCACCTTCGGCTCCCTCACTTGGCCCGCAGGTGTCGGTGGGGTTAAATCGTTCACGGTCCCCTTGCTGGACGACGCCACTGCTGAACCCGATAAATCGTTCACCGTCACCCTTTCCTCCGCCTCCGGCGCTGTCATTGCCTCCCCGGCCTCAATTTCCGTTACCATCCGCGATGACGACTCCCCGCCCGTCATCGTCACCCCGCCCGCCTCTCTCACCGTCAAGGAAGGCGAGCCAGCTGGCTTCACCGTCATCGTTTCGAGCGCAGTTTCACCCACCTACCAATGGCGGAAAAACGGTGACGACATCGTCGGTGCGACATCGTCGCGCTACTCGATCCCCGCCACCACCATGGACTCCGCTGCCGATTACAGCGTGCTCGTCACCACACCCGGCGGATCGGTTCCGAGTGCCGCCGCTACCCTAACCGTGATCCCCCCGGCCGCAGTGCCGGAACCCGGCTTCAGCTTCTCAGGCGTCACGACACCCGGTCCCTTCACTCTTCTCAGCGATGGTAAAATGCTCATCCTCGACGGCTCGATCTTCACCGGCTTCACCCTGCGAAAACTCGACGGCACCTTCACCGTCGATCCGACCTTCACCGTGTCCACAACCCCGGAAAGCGGATTTAGTGCCAGCAACTCCTATCCCAATCCCATCGCCCTTCCCAACGGCCAATTCCTCGCCACCGGCTTCTTCTCGCAAGTCAACGGCGTCGCTCGCCGACGCCTTGCCCGTCTCGACGCCGATGGCACCGTCGATGCCGGATTTGTTCCCTTCTTCAACGGCGGCACTTTCCCGGTCAACACTTTCACCGCGTTCTACAACGGCCTCAGCGGAGTCCACGTCGGTGCCAGCGGCACTGTCTATGCCCTCGTGCGCAGCGGCAATCAAGGCAACCGCCTTTTCCGCCTCCTGCCTAACGGCGCTGCTGACCCCACCTTCAACATCAACTTCGACTACAGCAGCAACGCCAACTTCACCAGCCTCGCCGAACTACCCGACGGTTCCATCCTGATCGGCTACACCGCAGGCTTCGGCACAATCGATCGCGGCATCCGCAGGGT
>JBGSTM010000109.1:0-19327 GCA_041736495.1 Akkermansiaceae bacterium | reverse complement strand
GGTCCGCTGGCCGGCCAAACCGTCAGTGCCATCGCGGCGGGCAACGCCCACAGCCTGGCGGCCACCTCCGCCGGCGATGTGGTTTCCTGGGGTTTCAACGGTTCCCTGGCGCTTGGTATTCCCGATAACGGGATTGAGTCGCTTCCGGTTGCGGTTCCCCTGGGTGGAGCTCATGTCACCAAGCTGGCGGCAGGATTTGCTCACTCCGTGGCATTGACGGATGAAGGTAAGATCCTCTCGTGGGGCGATAACGGTTTCGGCCAGCATGGCACCGGACAAGCTGGTGATCCTTCCCTGCCAGTGGAAGTCGAGGCGCGTGGCTGGCTGGCTGGCCGTGTCGTCCGCGACATCGCCGCAGGCAACTGGCAAACCATCGCTCTGGTGGAAGCCGTCTATCTGGAACCGGACATTGAGGTCCGGATCGGCTTTGGCGGCTCATCCTTGCTAAATGGCGGTCCCGCAGTGGTCCTCCCTGCCACACCCGTCGGGCAATCCTCAGGAGACCTCGCCCTCGGCGTCTTGAACAACGGCCGGGTGTTCCTAGGCGGGTTCTCTGTCAGTCTCACGGGCGATCACCCTGAAGATTTCGCCTTCGATGACCTTTTGAACAATCTGGCATATCTTGATTTCGGAGAGGTACTCGTCCGTTTCCAACCGCAAGCCACGGGCCTCCGCCGGGCCACTCTGGTAATCACCAGCAACGATCCCAACGAAAGCCCGTTCCTCGTGAATCTGGAGGCCCAGGGAACCCCGGATGATTGTCCCGAGTGTGCGGTGGTGACAGAGCTAGAACAAACGCCTTACCCTAGCCCTTTTCCTAAGTGGGAAAGTCTCATAGCCAATTTGATTGGCTTTTCGACTTCCACAAACGAAGTGCGCACCATTTCCTACAATTTCGACTCTAGTTTCACCTATCAGCACAATAACACAATAAGAATCAACACAGTCTCTTCGCAATTTGCTCAAGCAAGAACTGCAGCGCAAAACTCTGGACTCATAGTCAAAGGCCACGAGTTTAATGGACCGAACAGCTGGTTTGTCCTCTGGGGAGCCAACAATTTCGCGATCAGTGGCTATCCGGCCATGGAAGCCGCATTGAATCAGATTCATTCTCAGGGCAAGGCTATCAAGCAGATTGTCATCAAGCCCGGGACCCAGAACTACCTGATCCTGCTAGAGGACGGCACGGTCGTTTCCCAAGGCATCCCGCAGGCGACGCTCGACCAACTCGGCAACGTGCTGCTGATTAAACGAGTCTCGCTTTCCCACGACGGCAACCTGGCGGTCGTCAAAACGGACGGCACCGTGGTGGTCACCGGCGACAATCTGTCCGCGAACCAACAAGCGTTCATCGCCATGATCACCGCCGACATCGCGCAGCAGTCCTTTCAGGCAGACTACCTCTACTTCGGCCCTAACAAGGAAATGATCTTCCAGGCTCGCAAGACAGGCGCCGCCTACCTGAGGCACATGGGTCCCATCCGGGAGCAGACGGAAGTTGCCACCGCCGCCGGCAATCTGGAGCTGATCCAGCACCTCAGCCCGAACTACAA
This sequence comes from Akkermansiaceae bacterium, assembly GCA_041736495.1. Taxonomy (GTDB): domain Bacteria; phylum Verrucomicrobiota; class Verrucomicrobiia; order Verrucomicrobiales; family Akkermansiaceae; genus Luteolibacter. Next base: position 17,774 of record JBGSTM010000109.1, on the reverse strand, counting down.
ATACCAGTTGTACCGCAGCCCCGACCTTGTCACCTGGCAGAAGATCGGCCCCGAGGTCATGGGCGACAACACCTTCAAGAAATTCACCACCCCCATGGGACCGGACCGCGGCATCTATCGCTTCACCGTCACCTTCGCGGCCCCGTGATTTCCGTAAAGCGGCATCGTCAATTCCCGGAAACGTCCCTTTCCCGGCGCCTCGGAATTCGCAACCTCCTCACGCATCCCACCACCCCGAAGGTTGAAGAATGGGGTGAAGTGGCATACAGCCGGTTGCATGTCGTCAATTCGACAGGGCGTGATTGGATTGCTCAATGATAGACGACCTAAAGCGAGGATATTTGTTAGACTTGATTTCCCCCCTCGCCCCCCCATCCCTTCAACATGAACCTCGCCGGACCGGATGCGGCGACCGTGGATGCGGGAGGGACGACGGGACTCCCCACCTTTGGCCCGGCCGATGCCGAAGAATCAGGCGTTTTCCGCTATGAATTCGTGGAAAGGATCGGCAGCGGACTCGTTTACACCCCCAAGAAAAACACGGGCCTCGATCCTGCCGGCTGGGAGACGCTCACTGATACGCCGACCATCATCCCGATCAATGCGAACTGGCAGCGCGTGATTTACGAGGAACCATCCGATCCTGCCGATTTGCCTACCTGCTTCGGGATCGTTGAGGTGTTAATTCCCACAACGTAGGATTGGGAGGTCTTCGGGAGGCCAAGAAGGTTCAGGATTTTTGCATCAGAGATTCCGCTATTCCTGCGAACCCAGTTGAATGGTTGCGATATCCCGCCAGATCGTCCCAACCCGAACTCCCGATCAGGGCTCTTCCACGCCTTCTTCAATCACCTCGTCCTCGCCGACCGGGATCGCGCGGATCGCCCGGCGGGGTTCGGGTGGCGCTTCCTCGGTTTGCTCGTCCATCACTTCGACTTCCTCGGCTTCCTGCCTGCCGGTTTCCAGCGGTGTCACGGGGAGGGCTTTCAGCGGCCCTTCGCCGGGTTTGCCGATGGGCGGCAACTCGCTGTCCGGATCATTCGGCAGGGCATCCGGAATGCCTTCCTCCGGAGTGGTCGTCTCATCCACCACGATCAACGCCTTCTTCGGCGGGGCGATGGTGTCCTTGATGTCGTCCTTGATGCCTTCGAAGAACTTTTTAACCATCGGTGCCGCCATGCGCCCGCCGGAGACGGTTTCGCCGGGGCGGCCTTCGTAAAGGACAGCGAAGGCGTAGCGGGGATTGTCGCGGGGAAGGAATCCGGCGAACCAGGCGAGACGCTGGTTCTTGGCTTTCGGTCCCCACTGGGCGGTTCCGGTCTTGCCGCAGAGGGTGGTGTAGCTGAGTTGCGCGCTCTGGCCGGTGCCGCCACCACCGCTGACCACGTCGCGCATGCCGTCCTGGACCGTGTCCACTGCCTTTTGGTCCAATCCGAGCCAGTTCTTCCGCTGGGGAATGGCGGCCTGCACCACGCGGCCGCGGGTGTCCTGGACTTGGCGGATGAGCTGGAGCTTGGGCAGCGCGCCGCCGTTGGCGATGCCGGCCATGGCCTGGGCGACCTGAAGAGGAGATGCCAGCAAACTCCCCTGCCCGATGGAGAGGTTCGCCGTGTCGCCGTCGAGAATCCGGCGTTTTTCGTTTTTCATCATCCACTCGTCGTTGGGAACCAGTCCGGGACTCTCGCCGATGAGTGGCAGCCCGGAGCGCTCGCCGAAGCCGAGCCGGCGGGAAAGGCTCAGGAACGCGGAAGGACCGACATCGATGCCGACTTGATAGAACCAGGTGTTGCAGGAGCGGGCCAACGCGCGTTTCACGTTGATCGAACCTTCCGGCGTCTTGCTCCAGTTGTTGAAAACCGTGCGGCCGATCGAAATGGCCGCCGGGCAGTAGATTTCGGAAGTCGGGGTGACGGTGCCGTTGTTAAGCGCGGCGAGCGCGACGATCGGCTTGTAGGAGGAAGCCGGCGGATAGGCCGACTGGAACGCCCGGCCGAAAAGTGGTTGCGAGGGATCGGCTTCGAGCGCCTTGAAATCCACCTCGTTGATGCCGGGGATGAAATTGTTGAGATCAAACGAGGGCCGCGAAGCCATCACGAGGACCTCCCCGGTGACCACGTCGATGACGACGAAGGCCCCGCGGCGGCAGCCCTTGCGCAGCGTTTCCTCGGCAAGTTTCTGCCATTCCAGATCCAGGGTGGTGACGAGCGTGCCGCCGGGGCGCGGGCGTTTGACCTGTTCTTCGAGCAGCTTGTTCCCAGACTCGTCGAACAGCAGCCGCTTCATGCCCGGCTCTCCGGTGAGCTGGGTGTTGAAGAGTTTTTCAAACCCGGCGCGCCCCTCGGATTCCTCCCACAGCGGGTCGTTGAAATTGATAGGACCGGTCGGCAGCTTGCCGACGCTACCGGAATATCCGATGATGTGCGCGGCGAGTTCACCCTCCGGATAGATCCGCCGGTAGATCGGCTGCAGGACCAGTCCGGACGAGAGCTTGGATTCGATGTCGCGGGCCTCCTTCTCGCCGATCTGGCCGGTCACCAGCAGCGGCAGCCAGCGCCGGTGCCGATAGTGGTCGTAGAGTTCCTCATCCGTCTTGGGCGAGGCGTTTTTCACCAGGGCTTGCAACGAATCGAGGCGGGTGCGCGCCCAGTTGATGACGAAGTCGCGGTCCGCGTTTTCAAACTGCCGATACTGGAGGGCGACCTGATAGGCCACGCGGTTCTGGGCCAGCGGCGCACCTTCCCGGTCCACGATCTGGCCGCGGGGAGCGGGGATTTTCAAAGTGATCGCGCGGGCGTCCTTGCGGGTGAAAATCGCGCCGTCAGAGGCGTTGCGGGCGGCGGGCGCTTCGGGGGCGGGCGTGTTGGAAACGATGAGCGGCGCGGGCAAAACCTGAGCGCAGATCGGCAGCGTCGCGAGACAGGATACCAGCGAGATTCGGCGGAAGGACGAAGGGCTTACCATTTGGGTTCGCGAAACATAGCTCGTAATCGGATCAAGGCAACGCTCAATCCCAGCCGGATTCATCCAACTTCTCAAGCGGTTTCCCGATGCTGCCGATGATCTCGGTGGGCAGGAAAATGAACTCATCCTGACGCTTTTCGGAGGGGTCCATCCGGAACCGGACGAGCCGTCGCTGGGCTTTACCCGCGCTCACGACGGTCAGATCCACCGAAATTTCCAAAAACCCGTCGTCACGGGGCATTACCTCCAGCCGTCCGGGGATCGGGTAAACCGCGCGGGTGGCTGCGGTGTCGCCTTCCGGGCGCATGAAATCCGCTTTTTTTCCGAGCAGACCGGCGGGAAACCACTCGTCACGCCCGGTTTTCCCGGTGCGGGTGCGGATGCGATGGACCACCAGATATTCGTGTTTGCCGATTTCCCCGGTCGCCTCGATCCGCCAGCGGAAGGGCCCGTCGAGCGTGGCGACGGCGGCGGAAACTACCATCGCACTGAGTGCGTAGCTTCCACCCGAGGTGCCTTCAGGTTTCAACTGCATGCGGATCGCCGCGCCATTCACCCTTACCGCGGGCGACGAGGCGGCGGTATCGTAAGTGTTTTTCTTGGCGATGAGGCTCATGCAGCCGCTCGGAAGGATGAGGCAGATGGCCAGCAGGGCCGCTCTTGCCGGGAGCCGGGAGCCGTGCATGATCCCTGCAATGAGCGATTGGAACTTCATGTCGGTGATCATCCTGGTGGGCGTATTCGCGCTTTGGAAGCTGGAATTCGCCGCCACCCTGCTGAACATCAAGGCATTCCCCAACTCGATCCCGAAGCCGCTGGAAGGGCTGATGGACGCGGGGAAACTCGAACAGGCCCGCAGCTATCTCGGGGTGAACGCCCGCTTCGGCATCGTGCAGTCGACCGTCTCGCTGGTGGTGCTGCTGATGTTCTGGACCCTCGGCGGCTTCGGTTGGCTGGACGCGCTTTCCCGCTCGTTCACCAACTCGCCGGTGGGTGCCGGATTGATTTTTCTGTCACTGCTGTTCCTCGGCCAGAGCGTGATTTCACTGCCGTTTTCAATTTATGACACCTTCGTGATCGAGCAGAAATTCGGCTTCAACCGCTCGACGCCCGCCACGTTCATCATGGACCGGCTCAAAGGTCTGCTGCTCGCCGCGCTCATCGGCCTACCGCTCGCCGCCGCGGTGTTGTGGATTTTCGGAAATGTCGCGCACGCCTGGCTGTGGGCCTGGGCGGTGGTCACCTCGTTCCAACTGATCCTCACCTACCTCGCTCCGTCATTGATCATGCCGCTGTTCAACAAATTCACGCCGATGCCGGACGGAGAGTTGAAGCGGGACATCGAGGCGCTCGGCGAGAAATGCGGCTTCCCGCTCACCGGCGTCTTCGTGATGGACGGATCGAAGCGCTCGACCAAGGCGAACGCCTTTTTCACCGGCCTCGGCAAGCGCAAGAAAATCGCCCTCTTCGACACGCTGGTGGATAAAAGTAGCAAGCCAGAACTGCTAGGAGTGCTCGCCCACGAGATCGGCCATTTCCGCTGCGGCCACATCAAGCAGCGCCTCGCCGTCGGCATCCTGCAAACGGCGGTGATTTTCTATCTGCTGGGCCTGGCGACCGATCCTGACGGGAAATTCGCGCGGCTGCTATTCGACGCGTTCGGCGTGAGACAAATCTCGCCGCAGGTCGGCCTGGTGCTTTTCAGCATCCTGCTGGAGCCGGTCGGCAAGTTGCTCGGCGTGCTCGCCAACGCCTGGTCGCGCCGCCACGAATTCGAGGCGGACGCCTATGCCGCCAAGGTCACCGGCGACGGCGCGGCGCTCGGCGAGGCGCTGAAAAAAATGACCGCCGACCATCTATCACATCCCTCCCCCGCCCCGCTGCGCGTCTGGCTGGACTATTCCCATCCACCGCTGGTCCAGCGCCTGGAGGCCCTCGAAGCGAAGTCGTAACACAGGCATTCCTGCCTCTGATTTCTGAGGCCGGTCAGTCCTTCACTTCGACCTTGTAGTCTCCCAGCGCCCACTGGATGCCTGCCAGATAGTGGCGGACGACCTTGGGATGCCAGTAGATCTCGTGGTTGTGGCCGAGCGAGCAGTAAAAGACGCGGCCCTTGTCCCAAGGTCTGGCCCACGCGATGCCGAAGTCGTTGTCGGTGCGCTTGATGCCCTTGAGGGTCATGTCGGTCTTCTCCGTGTCCAGCCGCAGCAGCATGTGCACGGACTTGGAATCGTAGGGATCCTTGAGTTGATAGATCTCCTCCTTGAACTCGACGTTTTTCCCCTCGAACATGGCGACCAGCGGATGCTCTTCCTGACCGGGCTCCACTTTCACGCTGACCATGGTGTTGGCATTCCATGGATGACCGTCGAAGTAACCGTTGATCATCTTCCCGAAATCCGGCCATTCATAGCAGCAGTCCGTGGCGGAATGAATCCCGACGAAGCCACCGCCGGATTTGATGAATTCCATCAGGTTCTCCTTGAGCCGGGCCTCGCGCTCGGCGGCGGCCTTTTTCTCGTCATCGGACAGGGTTTTGAGTTGTTCCTTGTTCGGCGCGAACACGTTTCCGGTGGTATTCAGGAAACACACGGCATCGTATTTCTTGAGGTTGTCGGCTTCGAACTCGTCGATTTCCTCGGTAAAAACCGGCTCGAAAGCGCCGGTCTTGCGGCCCATCTCGGTGAGCGCGAGCTTGCCGGTGGGGATGGATGCGTGGCGGAAACCGTTGGTTTTGGACAGGACCAGCAGCTTGCGCGGTTTTTCCGGCTTGGCGAAGGGCTTTTCAGGCAATGCCTCGATGATCTTCGCTGCGGCACCGGCTGGAATTTTTTCCTCCGCGAAACCCCGAGGCACCGCAAGCAGCGCGGCGCAGGTTAGAACAGTTGGGATGAGTGTTTTCATGGTTTGAAACGGGTCTGATTCACCGACCGAGCATTTCCTCGATCATGCTGTTCACCGGGATGCCGGCGATGCGGTAGCCGGGATCTTCGGTGAGAAGGTCGAAACTGCGGGACACGCCGCGCAGCGGCTCGACGCGGGTGACCGTTTGCGATCCGCAGTGTTCGCCCACGTCCAGCTCGGCCGCGGGGACGCCGTCGATGCGGTGCCTCGGCGAGGCGCTGACGACGGAGCCGTTGGCGAAATGAACCGTCACGTAGCGGCTGGTCGCCGGGTCTTCGTGATACTGGTGGATCTGGGTGATGCGGACCGGGTTGCCGCGGTAGCCGGTGATGATGTCTCCGGACTTGAGGTTCTCAATTTTCACCGGGCCGGCAGCGGTGTCGATCCGGGTGCCTTGGGGCAGACAGCCGAACTGGAGCTTCGCCAACCCAAGTCCCAGGGCGGTGCCAATCAAGTTGCAGGATGGCAGCAGGAGAGCGGCGAAAACCAACGGAAAGGCGAATAGAACCCAGCAAACCCGACAACGGCCGCGGGTATTCGAGCGACTCCGGTGGAGGATGGAACTGGCGGTGGGATTCATGAAAAATCGTTGATTGCCCGGAGGGTCCTTGGAAAGAACCCTCACTGAGCGCGTCTGACCGAGGCAGATGCTGCAATGGCAGGGTTTCCGCTGCGTAGGGTGTCCGTTTTTCCGGAGGCGTCAAGGTTGAGTCCGCAGGAAATCACGGCACCGACGGCTTTGCATTTCATGAAAGCTGGACCTCGGTTTGCGGTACCGCGGAGTCTGCCGCGAAACCCCGTTTTGCCAATCATTCGTGCTTGGCAGCCCGGGGAACAATCGAAACGATGGATGTCATGGCAGGCGCGTTGCGAGAATTCGAGGGGCTTCGGGTGAAGGTGGATGATGTCATTTACATGCCCAGCCTCGACGCGCCGCAGGAAAAGCCGCATCCGTTCGTCTATTTCATCTCGATCCACAATGACTCCCCGGTCCCGGTGACCATCCGCGGGCGGAAATGGGTGGTGCAGGAGGACGAGGGGGAAATCTCGGTGGTCGAGGGCGACGGCGTGGTGGGCCAGACGCCGGTCATCGAACCGGGCGGACATTTCTCGTATAACAGCTACCACGTCGTGGCGCGCGGAGCAAAAGTCTCCGGAGCGTTTTTCGGCGAGACGGCGACGGGTGACTGGGTGTTCTCGCGAATCCCGGAATTCCGGCTGGAAGTGCCGAACTGGGCGTAGACTGAGAGGATTTCCTCTTGGATGAGGCGGCGGTTTCCAGCCTCCCGGCCTAGGGATTGAGCCGTGCCTCGATCCGATAGAACCGCTTGCCAGGACTTTGCGGATCCGTGAACACATGGACGCCGTCCTGCACGGGCTGCACGACCTCCACGACCTGCCAATCGTCGTCACTGAGTTCGGCGCAGGAATGAATCCGATAGGTGCGCCCCGCCTTGACCGCCATCGTGATCGTCGGTGCTTGATCCGGTGCCGGCGGGTTGACGCTCCAGACAAAGTGGTCGCCCGGGTTGAGGTGACCGGTGCCGGCGTGAATCTCGAAAAGATCCGTCTGCCCGTCTCCATCACTGTCGAGTGTAGGATCGATGGGAATGGTGCTGGGCAGGCCAAGTGCGATTTCAACGGCATCCGGAATCCCGTCGTTGTCGTCGTCCGTATCGGCGTTGTTTCCGATGCCGTCGCCGTCAGTATCGATCTGCTCCGTGGAATCCAGCGGATAGGCATCGTCGACGTCGGGAGTTCCGTCATTGTCGTCGTCCGTGTCCGCATGGTTGCCGATGCCGTCGCCATCCGCATCGACCTGCTCGGCAGGATTCAGCGGGAATGCATCTTCGACGTCGGGAGTTCCATCGTTGTCGTCGTCCATGTCGGCATGATTGCCAATTCCATCGCCATCCGAATCGACATGCTCCGTCGGGTCTAGCGGGAACACGTCGCCGGCATCGGGAACTCCATCGTTGTCATCGTCCTCGTCCGCGTTGTTTCCGATGCCGTCGCCGTCGGTGTCGGCGCTCTCATCGGTATTGAATGGAAACGCGTCGGTGGTGTCGGCAAAACCGTCGTTATCGTCATCCGGATCGGCAATATCCCCAATGCCGTCGTTGTCGCTGTCCTTCTGTTCAGCTGGATCGAAAGGAAACGCGTCGCCCACGTCCGGGGTTCCGTCATTGTCATCATCGGGATCCGCGTTGTCGCCGACGCCGTCACCATCCGCATCACGGGACTCGTTAGGGTCAAGGGGAAAGGCGTCTTCGAGATCAGGCACGCCATCATTGTCGTCGTCGGGGTCGATGGTGTCCACGATGCCGTCGTTGTCGAAATCAAGACCCGCGTGGATATAAGGATGGAGATCGACTGCGTCCGCGATCCCGTCGCCGTCGCTGTCGGGATCTTCCAGATTGAGCAGGCCGTCCTGATCGAGATCGTCGCTTCCCTCGATGGCGTCACTGATACCGTCCCCGTCGAGATCTCCGTTAGAAACGCGGATCCAGTCGATTTCGAAAGGCTTGCTGGCGGCGGAGATCGGATCGACGCGCAGGTCGGTGATCGTTTGTCCCGCCCAACCGGCATGGCTGCCGGGCGAGAAGAGGATCGCCCGCCAGGTATCGGCGGGTGAATAGGTGGTCTGCAATACCCTGGCACCGGCAAATCCCGGAGCTGCCAGAGTGCCCCAATAAAACTGCACGGCACCTGTGGATGCGGCTTTCATTTTGATCACCACCGAAGCAACGCTGTTCGCATTCATTGAGAACCCGCTGCGATAGACGTTGGGATCGGAATTGGTGGTCGTGCCTTTCAAGGAACCATCAGCGACCACTGGTGAAGTCACACGTTCAGTGAGCCACCCCTCCATGTTGCCCGGCGTGTCGAACCCGAAGTTGAAATCAAACAGATTGAGGGGATTGCGGCCGGATGCCAGCTCGGTGGCATCCGGGATACCGTCGCCGTCGTCGTCCGGATCCGCGTTGTTGCCGGTGCCGTCGCCATCGGTATCCAACTGTTCGGCCGGATTGTTAGGAAGCGCGTCGGCATTGTCGCCGACTCCATCGCCGTCGCTGTCGGCATGCTCCGTCGGATCGAGCCGGAAGGCGTCGGAGACATCCGGGTAGCCGTCGTTGTCATCGTCCGGATCGGTGATGTCGGTAATCCCGTCGTTGTCGGAGTCCAGCAAGTTCTGGAGCGGAAACGGATCGGTGGCGTCGGGGATTTCGTCGCCGTCGCTGTCCAGATCCTCCATGTTGATGAATCCGTCGTTGTCGTAGTCCTGATCACCTTCCACCGCATCGCTGAGCCCGTCGCCGTCGAGATCGCCATTGGACGGGCGAATCCAGTCGATCTGGAAGTTCGTGCCGGAAGTGGCGACCGGATCGAAACGGAGGCTGGTGATGATTCTGTCCTTCCATTCCGAATGGTTGCCCATGTGGAAAGCCACCACCTTCCACTGGTTGCCGCCGGTATAACTGGCGGTCACGCTGCGGGACGAGACGTAGCCGGACGTGCCCAGCCGCTCCCAGTAAAGTTGTGGTGATGCGGTGCCGGCGGTTTTCATGCGCACGAGCAAGTAAGGCGCGGCATTGCCGGAGACCCGCAGGTTGGACTCGACCATCTGGGCGTTCGTGTTGCTTGAAGTCGCACCCAGCGCACCGCTTGCCACGGTTTCGCTGGAAAACCCGCTGAAAGAGGCCCAGCGCTCGAAGTTTCCCGGAATTTCAAACTCGCTGCCGACATAGGGCGAGGTTCCGTCGGCCGGGCGGAAAGGATCGGTGCCGGCGGCCGCCTCGTCTCCATCACTGGCGCCATCCGCGTCGGAGTCCACCACCGGCATGCTGACGTTCGAGGACCATGTCAGAGTGAACGTCTGCCGGGTCGTGGTGGCAACCGGACGGACGTAGAAGTCGCCGTTAGGCTCCAGATAGAATCCGGATGCCGTCGCCGACTTGAGTGCGTTGAGAGAGTTCCGCGAAGTCATGCCGCTGACGGCGATGCCCGGAAGTTTCCCGAAATGCTTGAAGCAGACCAGCAGGTCGTCACCCGGGAAGGCGTCGTCCATGGTCATGACCACCTTGCGCGTGGACGGCAGCGAGTCGTAGTGATAGGTATAGAGGTAATCCTCACGGACGATCAGGGGCAGCTGGTGCTGCTCCTTGTAACCATTGATATAGTAAACCCCGGCCGTCGGGATTCCCGGCTTGGTCCGCAGCACGCTGATGTTCGGGTTGAGATCCGAAGCGATGCCATAAGTCATCCGGCACTGGGCGAAGCGCCGGTCGCTGCGATACATGTTGGTCCAGCTGGAGGGACGGGTTTCCCCGGCGGTGAGGAGAAACGGATGGTTGCTAACAAGCGAACTGTTCGGGACGCCGCCGATCGAACCATCGACATCGAGGATGACCTGCGCCCACATCCGCGGGTGACCGGGATCGTTGGCACCGATGTTGGCGGGCGGGATGATGTTGTAGTTCGTCAGCGATGAGCGCACCGGAGCGACGGGATCCCAGGTGAATCCTTCGAATACGTGGTTCGGGTGCTTGGTCGCGGCGCCGATGTTCTGGAACATCCTCGCATTCGACGCGTTGTAGCCCACGAGATGGTTGTTCTTCATGCGGCCGGCTCCATCGTAGATCGCATAGACCGTGCGGGTCTTGTTGGATGGCAGGATGCCGAACCCGGAATCCGCAATCATCAGAGACTGTTCGCAAAGATGATAGGTGGCGAGGAACAGGTTGGTCTCGTTGTCGGAGAAGACATTGTTGTAATAGACGACATTTTTCCGCATCCCGCCGATTCCCGCGTAGAGGGCCACGCTGTTGGAATACCAGGTGCAGTCGTTGAAATAAAACGGACCGTTGTTGGCCCATTCCGCATTGAGGACCAGGTTGTCGGCCGAGTCCACCTGGTCATTGATGTCCAGAGCGCTTGCACAGCTGTGCGCCACGTTCCGGTCGAAGGCGCCAAGCGGCTCCTTGTAGGGCTCCATGCTGCTGAAGCGCGGATGGTTGGCGGACGCGTTGAGCGGTTTTTTCGGAAAAGCGAACCAGTATCCCGTGCCATGCGTGCCGGCGGCGATGTTGTCCGTGAACGTGTTGTTCGGGTTGGTGATCCAGAAGCTGGAGGGAGAGCGGTTCTGGATGGTGTTGAAGGCATTGTCCGTCTGAAGGACCTCCTCGCCGGCAAGCGGCCGCATGCTGCCCAGCACGACGTTGCGGGTGATCACGTTGAACCGCTCGGATCCATCTTCAAGGAAAATGCCGTGCCCGAGGTGGTCATAACAGAAATTGTTGTCCACCACCGTGGACTCGGTGCCGTGGATGGTGATGGCCCGGTTGAAGGAGCGGTGCACGGCACTATCCTTGAAATACTGACCGGCACCCTCCTGAGCGCACATGTGCCAGTGCATCGGATACCGGGCGAGCAAGCTTTTCTGTCCCATCCGGAAGAGCTCGACCCCTTGGATGAAAGCCGACCCGGCGACACCGCCGCCCGGCATCACCATGATATGGCCGCCGAAGCCCGAGGCTTCAGAGGCGGCATCACCCTGGATCTTGATGTTTCGGCTCAGCAGGCCGACCTCCGCCCTGAGATTGGCGGTCCACGATTTCCCGTCGCTGCTGCGGCTTCGCGTGGTGGTGCTCCCGTTGTGTGGGTAACTCAGGGCCGGGGTGAAACTCACGGTATTGCCGCTCACCGCGGTGATCGTTCGCGATTCCGCCTCATTCCATGCCAGTCTGCTGGAAGTGATCAGGATGGTGTCGCCCACCTGCCAGTCGATGGTGTCGGATAGAGTGATCGAAGTCGCTCCGGCGGCGGCATTCGCGCCCAGGAACGTCCACTCGGTGCGGTCCCTGCCGTGAATCCGGATGGTGCCGCCCTGTTGTGCGCCCAGCAGTTTCGCCCCCATCGACATCACGGTTTCGGTGGGAAGCCCCTTGAGCGTGAGGGTGAATTTCTGCAGGAAGCGGTTTGTCGCCGTGCCGACCTCGAACACGGAGCCGCTGCCTTGCACGAGCAGCGAGTCGCAAAGCAAAGTCCGGTCCGCCCGTTCAACCTCCAACCGTCCGCCCACGGTGATTCCACCGCACTCGACGTTCGCGTTGAGGGTCACCGAAATCCCAGCCGGGATGATCACGTCGTCTTCCACCCCCGGGAGCGCGCCGCCCCAAGTGGCGGGACTGGACCACGATCCGGGAAGAACCGCCGTTTTCACCTGCGCGAAGCCCACCATCTGAAGGGCGATGAAGAAGATGAGGATTCGCATGGGTTTGAAAATCGTAAAACTGCCGCCACGCCCATCCCCCACGGGTAGCCGTGGAGAACAAACATCGTAGGATATCAAAGGTAGCGAATTTGGCATGGTATCCGTAATCCCGCGTTTACGCTATTTTGACATCGGGCCCGCGTCGGCTTGGACGGGCTCCGTGCGCAGTCGTTCCCCCACTTCAAAAGTCCAGTCGCGCCCGTCCAAATCTTCCGCGGAAAAGGAGAGATTGAGCTCGCCGGCGAGTGCCCGCGCGGCTTTTTCCCTTGAGTCGACCGCGAGCTGACGCGTCCGGATCACCGCCGCCAAGCCGGTCATCCGAAGCTCCGGCTCCCGCTTGAGCGCTTGGGCGATGGCGATATCGGCCAACCCCGGATCCGGGTGCTTCCCAAGCGTTTCACCGATGATCATTTCAAAATACCGCCCGGGGATGTCATCAAGCATCGCCCGGTAAATGTCATGTTCCGGCCTGCCTTGGTGGCCCGCGGCGGACTCCGCAAGCGCGGTCCGCCATGAGCGTGTCTTGAATTTCTCCTCTTCGAGACGGATTTGCCGTTCCATCTTCGCGACCGCTGCGGATGGGTCGGTGGCGAGCAGCTCCATCGTTTGACTTTCATGCTCCCGTACGTTCGACAACAGGATCGTGTCATCGAGTCCGATCCTGGGCCGGGGCCAGGCGAGTCCTTTCTCCGCGAGCACGCGCCCCGCCTCCCGGAACCAATCCGGCATCGCACCGCCCGGACCTTTTCCACCGTATGCCGCCAAAACCTCAGGGCCGCAAAGCGCCAGCAAATAGGCCGGAAGATCCGGCGTCGGATCCAGCACGGCGAGATGGACCGGACGCTCCTGGAGTCCATTCACAGGAGACCTAACACCCACCCGTTGCTTCGGGATCAGCACGAGAAATGCGGCCACCAGGATGACTCCGCCCAGAGCAAGGCTGATCCAAAGGTGTTGTCGCAATGACAGGATGTGGGTTTTCACGCAACGACGGGCTACGCCGATAATGGACACTTCGCGAGCGGAAAATGCAAACGGGTTTGAATCCCGACGGGGATGAATCCCGCAGTCCGATGTCTGGTGTTCCGTTTTTGCTAGAAAACCACCTCGTCCATCATCACGTCGTGCGGTTCGGGAAAGGTGTCGGGGACGATTTGAAATGGGAAACAGACGCCGACTTTCATGGCGTCGGGGCGGGCTTGGACGAGCAGGCGGTCGTAGAATCCACGACCGCGGCCGAGGCGGTGGCCGCTCCGGTCGAAGGCAAGGCCAGGGCAGAGGAAGGCGTCGATCTGATGGAGCGGGATTTCCGGCGAACCTTCGGCGGGTTCGAGGATGCCGTGGGCGCCGGGGTGGAGATGGTCGCCAGGGTGGAAGGTGAGGTGGTGGCCGCGGACTTTCGGATAGACCCAGTTCAACTGGGGAAGCTGGCCGCGGAGGGCGGTGAGATCCACCTCGCCAGGCAACGGGGAGTAGATGGCGACGGTGCGAAGGGCTGGACGGCCTAACAACCAGTTCGCCAGGGCGGAACAAGCGGGATCCGAGTCAAAGGTGTGTTCGCGGAGGACCTGCCGCATGGTTTTGCGGAGCACGGCTTTTGCGGGAGGTGATTGGGGAATTGCCACTTGCCAAGGTTGAGACTTCTTCCATCCTTACGCCTGATGATGCGTTTTTGGCAAGTCGCGGCGATGTTTTACGCCATGGTTTTGTTTCTCCGGGCGGAGGAACCGGGTCCGGTGTTTGTATGGGACTCGCCCAAGGTGGTGACCAGCGTGTTCTCGCAGGAGGTCGGAATGCTGGATTCCGAGCGTGATGAATATGCGACAAATCTAGCAGCCTACGCGTCGAACTCGCTGCTGGCGGCGAAGGCGTCCGACGCGTCGCTGCAGATGGCGCGGCGCGTTCTGGGGCTCGCCCTGCAACTCTCGCCCCGCAACAAGCGCGCGGTGGTGGTGAATTTCCAGCTATCAAAAGGGATGTTGCCCGACTTGATCGAGAGCAATTACAGCCCGCAGGTGCTGGCGCGGTTATTGGTGACGCGCGGGCAGCTGCTGGACAAACAGGGCGGCGGGGAGAACAAGCGGCTGGCGCGGTATTTCATCCAACTCGCCGCCGAGATGGACCCGAAAAACGAGGACGCCGTCTATGCCAGCGAGCTTCAGCGGCTGGACCACGGAGCGCTCGACTGGTCGCTGGTGACGGATCCCAAAGAGAAGAATTCCTGAAACCGGATGCCCGCCGAAATCGAACGCAAATTCCTGCTCGCCGATGATTCGTGGCACGACGGCAGCCCAGGCGTGCGGATCGCCCAAGGCTATCTCTCGCAAGACGCGGACCGCACGGTGCGGGTGCGCATCGCGGGTGAAAGCGGGTGGCTCACGATCAAGGGCCGCAGCGAAGGCATCACGCGGGCGGAGTTCGAGTATGAAATCCCGCTGGATGACGCGAAGACACTACTGGAAATGTGCCTGCCCTCGGTGATTGACAAGACGCGTTTTCGCATCCCGTTCGGCGGGCATGAGTGGGAAATCGATGTTTTCCACGGTGACAACAAAGGACTCGTCGTCGCGGAGGTGGAACTCGCGGATGAGGCGGTTTCTCCCGAGCTTCCACCATGGATCGGAGTGGAGGTTTCCTCGGACGCGCGCTATTTCAATTCGTGCCTCGCGGTGACGCCTTACGCGAAATGGTAGGTTTACGGAGGGGCCGGGATTATCTTGAATCTCCCGCTTGCCAGAGTCGCCCATCCACTTAACCTGCGCAAAGAATCTCACATGAAAATCTGGCTCGACGGTAAACTGGTGGACGAATCTGAAGCGAAGGTGTCGGTCTTTGACCATGGCCTGCTCTACGGGGACGGCGTTTTTGAAGGCATCCGCATCTACAACGGACGCATTTTCCGGCTGGAGCAGCACATCAAGCGGCTGTTCGATTCCGCCAAGGCGATCATCCTCAACCTGCCGTGGACGCAGGAGGAAGTCTGCAAATACACCTGCGAGACGGTGGCTGCGAACGGGCTGACGGATGGCTACATCCGCCTGGTCGTCACCCGCGGTGCCGGTGAGCTCGGGCTGAACCCCTACCTCTGCCCGGTGCCGTCGATGTTCATCATCGCCTCGACGATCAAGCTCTATCCGGACGAGACCTACGAAAAAGGCCTTGCCATCATCACCTGTGCCACCCGCCGCCCGGCTCCGGCCGCGCTGATGCCACAGGTGAAATCACTCAACTACCTGAACAACATCATGGCCAAGGTGGAGGCGATCCAGGCAAACGCGCTCGAAGCCGTGATGCTCAACGAACAGGGCTACGTCGCGGAATGCACCGGCGACAACCTTTTCCTCCTGAAAAACGGCACGCTGCTCACGCCGCTCATCTCGGATGGCGCGCTCGACGGCATTACCCGCGAGGTCATCATCGAAATCGCTGCGACGCTCGGCGTGCCCTTCAAGGAATGCTCGCTCACCCGATACGACGTTTTCACCGCGGACGAATGTTTCCTGACCGGTACCGCCGCGGAGGTCATTCCGGTGGTGGCGCTCGACCGCCGCGTCATCGGCGACGGCAAGCCCGGTCCCTTCACCGCCCGCTTCCTTGAAGCCTTCCACGAACTTGCAAAGAGCACTGGCACTCCTTTTGCTTAAATGGTAATCTGCTGCAAATCATGAAGTGCGATTTTTGCGACCAAAAAGCCACCGTCTTCCTCACGCAGCTCGTCGAGGGGCAGATGAAGAAGGTGTGCTTGTGCGACAATTGCGCCAAAGAACGCGGCGTGACGGACCCAACCGGCTTCTCCCTCGCGGATCTCCTCCTCGGCGGCCTGCCCGGCGGTCCGGGGACTGCGACGGCAAGTGTTTCCGCCGTGACTCCCGGAAATGGCAAGAAGTGCGTGACCTGCGGGTTCACGCTGGATGATTTGAAGCGGGTGCGCCGGTTCGGTTGCAGCGATTGTTATGCGACGTTCAGCGACGAAGTCGCGCAAATGGTCCGCGGCATGCACAAGGGCACCTCGCACATCGGGAAAGTCCCGGAAGGCCTGATGGCCGTGCAATTCCGCAACCAGCGAATCGAGGAACTCCGCTCGCGCCTCGAACAGGCGATCACCTCTGAAAGTTACGAGGAAGCCGCCGGCATCCGCGACGAAATCCGCAACCTCGACGAAGTGAAATTGTGACCCCCTTCCCTACCCCGTTTTCCCAAATCACGCCATGATGCGCTTCACCACCCTGATCAAACACCCCGCCGACTGGATGACCGGCGGGCAGGTGGAGCATGGTGCCGTGCTGACGTCCCGCATCCGCCTCGCGCGGAATCTCCGCCGCCATCCATTTCCTGGCTGGGCGAAGCGCGACCAGCGCACCGCCGCCCTCGATCTGATGCGGCCGGCCGTGGACGCGCTGCCCGCCATGAAAGGCGCGTTCTCCCACGAACTCGCGGATCTCACGTCGGTGCAAAAGCAGGTGCTCGTCGAGCGCCACCTGATTTCCCGCGAACACGCCGCCCGTGGCGATGGATCGGCGGCCGTCATCGAACGCCGCCAGAACCTGAGCATGATGCTCAACGAGGAGGACCACCTGCGGATGCAGGCGATCCGCCCCGGTTTGCAACTCACCGCGGCTTTCAATGCGCTTTCGGAAATCGACACGCAGCTCGAGCAGTCGCTGGAATTCGCATTTGATCCCACGCTCGGTTACCTCACGACCTGCCCGACCAATCTCGGCACCGGCCTGCGCGCCTCCGCCATGCTGCACCTGCCCGGCCTCGTGCTCAGCGACCAGATCGGCCAGGTCTTGCAAGCAGTGAACAAGATCGGCCTCGCCGTCCGCGGCCTCTACGGGGAAGGCACCGAATCACTCGGCAACCTCTATCAAATTTCCAACCAGTCCACCCTCGGCGAGAGCGAGGAAACCATCATCCGCCGCCTCGAGCGCGTCATCTCGCAGGTTTCCAACCACGAGCAGAACGCCCGCGAGAAACTGCTGGAAGACGATCCGGAAATGGTCTCAGACAAAATCGGCCGCGCCTACGGAGTCCTCCGTTACGCCCACATCATCGACTCCAAGGAAGCCCTCAACCACCTCTCCCTGCTCCGCCTCGGCGGCACGCTCGGGTTTTTCCCAGCAGCCACGGTGATGCTTTGCGACACGCTGCTGATGGACATCCAGCCGGCGCATCTCCAACTCCATTCGGGCCGCAAGCTGTCGCCCGAAGAAAGGGACTCGATTCGCGCGGAAATCGTCCGCTCCCGTTTGCATTCGCTCGAATCCCCTGATAATCGTATCTCATCGAACGACGAAAAGAATTTTAACGACCCTTCCAACCCCGGCGACGCATGAACAACTTCACCCCACGCGCTCAACAAGTCCTCGCTCTTGCTCGTAAAGAAGCGGACCGATTTAACCACTCCTATGTCGGCACCGAGCACTTGCTTCTCGGCCTGATCAAACTCGGTCAAGGCGTCGCCGTGAACGTTCTCGAACGGATGGGCCTCGAACTCGAAGCCGTCCGCATGGAAGTGGAAAAAGAAGTCGGCTCCGGCCCACCTCAGAAATCCGCCGGAAACATCCCCTACACTCCGCGCGTCAAAAAGGTCCTCGCCCTCGCTAACAAGGAAGCCAAGGCGCTTAACCACTCC
>JBGSTM010000108.1:0-8705 GCA_041736495.1 Akkermansiaceae bacterium | reverse complement strand
GGCCTTTTTCCCTTTGGTTTTCCCCTCTTCGCTGATCTGGGTGGGGTAGAGGCCCTGGGAGCGGAGCTGTTGGATTGCTTCGGCCTCGGTGGCGGCAGACAAGGCGCCTGTGGTCTGTTCACCTTTTGCATCAAGAGCGGAATATTGGAAGTTTGCCATGGGAGTTGGGTTTTTTTGTAGCTTCTATGAGGATCTGTAAAGAATGGAAGTAGGAAAACGGGGCCGTTAGGTGTATTTGAGGACTTCTTCGATGGTTGTCGCGCCAGTGTAGATGCTGCGCAATCCGTCTTCGCGGAGCGTGTTCATTCCGAGTTCGACGGCTTTTTGCTTCAGAACCACGGAAGGAGCGCGGGCGGTGATGAGTTCGCGGATGGGGTCGGTGACGTTGAGCAGCTCGTAGAGACCGCGGCGGCCGCGGTATCCGGACTGGCCGCAGGCGTCGCAACCGGAACCGGTGAAGAACTGCTTGTCGCCGAGTTCGTGGGCGGAAACGCCGAGCTGGCTGAGAATGGCTTCGTTCGGTTCGTAGGGAGTCTTGCACTCCTTGCAAATGGTCCGGACCAGGCGCTGGGCGAGAACTCCTTCCAGCGAAGCGGAAACGAGGAAGGGTTCACAACCCATGTCCACCAGACGGGTGACCGCGCCGGGGGCGTCGTTGGTGTGGAGGGTGGAGAGCACCAAGTGACCGGTCAGCGCCGCCTGAATGCCGATGGTGGCGGTCTCCTTGTCGCGCATTTCCCCGATCATGATGCGGTCCGGGTCCTGCCGCAGGAAGGCGCGGAGAACCCGCGGGAAATCGAGGCCGATCGCCTCGTTGATGGGAATCTGGATGATGCCGTCGATGTCATACTCGACCGGGTCTTCGGCAGTGAGCAGCTTGGCATTGATGGTGTTGATGCGGCGCAGGGCGGCGTAGAGGGTCGTGGTTTTGCCGGCGCCGGTGGGACCGGTGACGATGAAGATGCCGTTGGGCTTTTCGATCGTGTCGCAGATGTAGTTGTAGATGTGGTCGGTGAGGCCGAGATTCTCGAGCGAAAGATTGACCGACGAGCGGTCGAGCACCCGGAGCACGATCGATTCCCCGTGGTGGGTGGGCAGCGAGGAGACCCGCATGTCCACGTGCTTGTCGCCGAACTGCTTGACGATCCGTCCGTCCTGCGGGATGCGGCGCTCGGCGATGTTCATGTTCGACATGACCTTGACGCGGGAGATGATGGGCCCGGCGAGGTGGATCGGTGGCGGTGCCATTTCATAGAGCGCACCGTCAACCCGGTAGCGGATTTTGAAGTCCTTTTCAAACGGCTCGAAATGGATGTCGGAGGCCTTCTCCTTGATGGCCTGATAGAGGACAAGATCCACGTAGCGGATGATGGGCGCGGAATTCGCCTCGGCTTCGAGATCGGCTGGATTTGTGCTGTCGCCGCCGATTTCGAGCTGGCTGAGGATGTCCTCCATCGCCTTGCCCTCGCCGCCGTAGCACTCGTTGATCTTGGCCT
The DNA here is from genome assembly GCA_041736495.1 of Akkermansiaceae bacterium. Lineage (GTDB taxonomy): Bacteria > Verrucomicrobiota > Verrucomicrobiia > Verrucomicrobiales > Akkermansiaceae > Luteolibacter. The sequence continues at coordinate 7,209 of JBGSTM010000108.1, read as the reverse complement.
CGACAAGGTAATCCGGCGCGACCACGACGGTAATTTCCCGACCGAGTGCGAAACGCAGGTCTTCGGGCGTCTGCGGATTCAGCGGATCGACCAGGGCGACATAGAGTCCATGTTCGTCAAAGCTGACGGGGAGCGCGCCGTGGAGGCGGGCGGTGCCGGCGGGAACCAGGGCGAGCAGCGCCTCGGGCGGCGTCCAGTCTTTCAAATCCACCATGCTGGTCCCGAGCTCGGATGCCACTACCGGCCAGACGTCGTCGCGGTGCTGGATGACCTGGAAATCCGCCAGGATTTCCGCGATCTCCTTACCGCTGTGACTGACTTCCGCGAGGATGTCCTGGGCGAGGGTTTGGTCGACGAGACCGCGGGATTGGAAAAGTTCGATGATCTGTTGATTGTCCATGGGACTGGGAAGCGGAAGGGTTTTCGAAAGGAAATGGGGTGGGCGGATCAGTCGAGGTCGGACATGGTGGTGTGGACGACCTCGCTGCCGGAGGTGAGACCGGACAACACCTTGCGGATGCCGTCCTCGCGGAGTGTGCGCATTCCGAGTTCGCGGGCCCGCTGGCGGAGCGCGGTGGTCGTTAGACCGGTGTTGATCATGCCGCGCACTTCATCGTCAATGGTGAAAATTTCGAAAATCCCCATCCGGCCCTTATACCCGTTGCCACGGCATTTTTCACAACCGACCGGTCCGAAGATGGTGGCGGTGGCCATGCGGGAAGCGTCGAGCGAAAGCGCCCGCATTTCCTTCTCGGTGAGCTCGGCGGGGCCCTTGCAGATCGGACAGAGTTTCCGGACCAACCGCTGGGCGAGCACCGCGCGGACGGCGGAGGCGATGAGGAAGGGTTTCACGCCGATGTCGGCGAGACGGGCGACGGCGGAGGGCGCGTCGTTGGTGTGCAGGGTGGAGAAAACCAAGTGACCGGTGAGTGACGCGTTGATGGCGATGTTCGCCGTCTCGGCATCCCGGATTTCCCCGATCATGATGATGTTCGGCGCCTGCCGGAGCATGGCGCGGAGGGCGGCGGCGAAGGTCATGCCGATGTCGGCCTTGACCATGACCTGGTTGATGCCGGGAAGTTCGTATTCGACCGGGTCCTCGACCGTGATGATCTTTTTGTCCGGCTTGTTGATGACGTTGAGGCACGCGTAGAGCGTGGTGGTTTTCCCGGATCCGGTGGGACCGGTAACGAGGAGAATGCCGTCGGGAAGGCCGAGAAACTGCTCGAACATCACCTGATCGTCCGAGAAGAAGCCGAGTTCGGGAAGACCCAGAACGAGTTGGGTCTTGTCGAGAATCCGCATGACGACGGATTCGCCGTGATTGGAGGGCACGGTCGAAACCCGGAGGTCGACCTCCTTGTCGCCCATTTTCAACTGGATTCGTCCGTCCTGCGGCATGCGTTTTTCCGCGATGGACATGCTGCCGCTCATCACCTTCAGACGGGCGATGATCGCAGGGAGCAGCTTCTTGGGATGGGTGTCCACATGGACAAGTTTACCGTCGAGCCGGTAGCGGACGCGCACGGAAGTTTCGAGCGGCTCGATGTGAATGTCCGACGCCCGCAGGCGGAAGGCTTCGGTGAGCGACTGCATCACCAGCTTGATGATCGGCGCGTCCTCACCGCCTGGACCCGCTTCGGCGTCACCGCCGGTGACCGAGTAACCCTCCACCACCGAAGTCGTGGCCTCTTCGGCATGATAGAACTGGCGGAGGTAATCCTGGATGTCCTGCTGGGTGACACAGACCAGGTTCAGCTCGCGGCCAATGGCGTGTGGTAGGGTGTCAAGGGCCTCGAAATCAAGCGGATCGGCGATTGCGATGGTGAGAGCGAAGCCCTCGTCAAGCACCGGGATCACGCGGAAGCGCTTGGCCACCTCGTCGGAAACGGTTTGGGTGATGCCGGGGTCGAAAACGTGATCCGCAAGTCGGATGAAAGGAATCCCCGCGTTGGCAGCAAGAGTTTTCGCCACATCGTCCTCGGTGAGAGAGCTGCGCGAGAGGAGGTGCTCGACGATGGTTTCGCTCCCTGAGAGCGAGCTTCTCGCCTGGGTGACTTCATCGGCGCTCACCACTCCGGCTTCGGTAAGCAATTCTGCGAGATAATCTTCGTTGGAAAACACTGGGCTCTGAGTCCTTAAAGGTGGATTTTGAATGTCAGCAAAAGGCCCATCGCCCCTTGCTGCGTCTTGCGCAGATTGGTCAACCCTCCCCTCCGTTGTCAACCAGCCACATCACTTGAATGGAGGATTTTGAACCCATCAGCGCATCCGCTCGCAAATGTAGTCACCATGACCATTCATTGAAAGGCCGATTTTGCAAAAGGAAACTTCCTTGATTCCAATCCCGATGCGAAGAGACTCCGGCACCCCAAGCCAATCATGGATCCACTTCTTCTCAAAACACTGCACATCGCCGGCGCGCTCGGACTTTTCACCTCGCTCGGAGCCACGCTGTTGGGAGGGTCCGGGAAAAAGGGCGCGTCGATTCTCCACGGAGTTTCGCTGCTTTTGATCCTGCTGGTCGGTTTTGCGATGCTGAAAAAACCGCCGATGGGACAATCCTGGTGGATGATCAAGCTCGGGCTGTGGCTCTTCATCGGCGCGGCCCCCGCCCTGGCGAAGCGCAAAGTGCTGCCGAGTTCCGTGGTGCTCGTGCTCTGCCTCACCGCCGCCGCGACCGCTGCCTGGCTGGGACTGGCAAAGCCTTTCTAATCAGATTTTCTCGACCTCCACCTCGACTTCCATCCGGCAATGGCCGGTGCCCTGATAGTTGCCACGGACCGGGGCGACGTCGTCGTAGTCGCGGCCGACGGAGATCTTCACGTAGCGCTCGTCTGCCAGCGTGTTGTTCGTCGGATCGAAGCCGATCCAACCCGCTGCTGGCAGATAGACCTCCGCCCAGGCATGGGAGGCTTGGGCTCCCACCAGGGAGTCACGCGGGCCGTTGTAAAGATAGCCGGAGGCGTAGCGGGCGGGAATCCCCACCGAGCGACACAGCCCGAGCATGACATGGGTGAAATCCTGACAAACCCCGTGCCGCATTTGGAACGCCTCTTCCAAGTGGGTGTTCACATTCGTCGCTCCCGGCTCATAGCGGAACTCCTGATGGATCCACTGCATCAGCGCGGTCGCCTGATGGAAAACCGATGGGATGGCCCGGGTGATGTCGAGAGCTTCTCGCCAGACTTCCGGGTGCCGTGAAACCGCGCGGCTTTCCTGCAGATACGGCCAGATCAGCTCGCGGATCGACGGATCGGCGAATTGCGCCACCGTCGCCTCGCGGCTCGCCTCGGAGATATCCAGAGGCAGGTTGTGCACCCGGATGCGGCTCTCGATCTCCAGCCGCGAGTGGGGCCGAGGCAGTTCGAAATGGTGCGTGATGTTCTGGAACAGATCCGTGAAACGGCGCACCCGGGTGGCGGGCATCACCCGGATCAGGGCGCTCAGAGTTTTCTGATAGGGAAACGTTCTCGGTTCGAGATGCAGCGTGTTGATGCTGTTCGTGGCAGGCGATCCGTAGTTGAAAGTGGTCCGGTGGAACACCGAGAGCCTCGTGCCAATCGTGGGTAACACCGGCTCACGGGGACTGTTCACGATGACGATTGCTGTTGCTCCATGCGCCACAAGGCCGCGTCGGATAGAGTCGGAGGTTTGGGTCCGGGACTGATCTGCACGCGCTCGGGCATCAGCACGTAGGTTTCGAAAATCTCACCGCCGATGTGGTTGAAGCGCCCCTGAAGCATGTCCAGATATTCGTGCAGGCCGCTTTCGAAGACGTCCTTCGTCGAGCCATAGTTCAGGTCCGAGAGCAAGCGCCCGGATTCGCGCTCCGCCTCGTTGGAAAACGAGCCGCGCGGAGTTCCGGAAATCAGATGCAGGCTGATGTCCACCTTCTCGATGCAATAGCGGACCGAACGCGGGAAGTCCTTGGAGAAGATCAGGAAATCCACCACGCTCTCCGCGGTGATTTCACGCCGCGCGGCGCGGAAAGCCCCCATCGCCCCGCACGATCGGAGGGTGGCGGTCCAGTGAAGAATCCCCGGAGAAATCGCCTCCAATCCGTCGGCGGATGCCGGGAGATAACTCGACACATCGAGGAAACGCGTGGTTTTGTCCGCCCGTTCGAGGTGACGCCCCAGATCCATGAATTCCCACGCCTCGTTGCGCGAGGTGGTGGAGGCCGCGGTCCCGAGAAAGGTCATCGCGGACCGCCGGATGTTTTCGTAATACCGCGGCGGATCGGCATCGAACAGGCTCTGCGCCTCGTCGGAGCGGGAAAACAGATAGAGCGAATTCAACTCCTCCCACAACTCGTCGGACAACTGGTCGCGGACGGTGCGCGCGTTCTCGCGGGCCAGGGCGATGCAGGAGGTGATGCTGTTGGGGTTTTTCGGGTCGTTGGTCAGGAACCGGATGACTTCCGCGCTGCCGGTCTCGTCGTAGAGTTTGGCGAACGCCTCCTCGTCGCCGGTGCTGAGGATGATCGGCTGCCAGAAGCCGCGGAGCCGCTCGCTGTCGAGGCTTTCGAAATCCAGCAGCAGTTGCTGGTTCACATCGATCAGACGGGCGAGGTTGTCGGCCCGCTCCACGTAGCGGACCATCCAGTATAACGTATTGGCGACACGTGAGAGCATAAATTTGATTAACGGAGGACCCAAGTATCCTTGCTGCCGCCGCCTTGTGATGAGTTTACAATGAGGGAGTTTTTGGTGAGGGCCACGCGGGTCAGCCCGCCCGGCACGATTTTCACGTCCTTGCCGGAGATGATGTAGGGCCGCAAGTCGATGTGGCGGCCTTCCATCGCACCGTCGCACCAGGTGGGCGAGGTCGAAAGCGAGATGACGGGCTGGGCGATGTAGTTGCGCGGGTCGGCGATGATGCGCTCGCGGAACGCCTCGATCTCGTCCTTGCTGGCGGTGGGCCCCATGAGCATGCCATATCCGCCGGACTCGTTGGCGGCTTTGACCACCAGCTCGGGCAGATTTTTCATGATGTATTTCATGTCCGCCTCCTCCGAGGCCAGATAGGTCGGCACGTTGGGCAGGATCGGCTCCTGACCGAGGTAATATTCGATCATCCGCGGGACGAAGTAGTAGATCACCTTGTCGTCGGCCACCCCGGTGCCCACGGCGTTTGCCAGGGAAACATTGCCCGCCTTGTAGGCGTTCATCAGCCCGGGCACGCCGAGCACCGAGTCCTTGCGGAAGACCACGGGGTCGATGAAATCGTCGTCGATCCGGCGGTAGATCACATCCACCCGCAGCAGGCCGCGGGTGGTGCGCATGTAGACGAACTTGTCAACCACCACGAGGTCCTTGCCCTCGACGATATCGATGCCCATTTCCCGAGCCAGATAGCAGTGCTCGAAGTAGGCGCTGTTATAGCAGCCGGGCGTGAGCAGCACGCAGACCGGATCCTTGTCCTGGCGCGGCGAAATGTGATGCAGCATGTTCAGCAGGTCCCGCGGATAGGAATCCACCGGACGCACGCCGAGGGATTCGAAAATTCCCGGAAACGCCCGCTTCAGCGCGTTGCGGTTTTCCAGCAGATAGGAAGCGCCGGACGGGCAGCGTCCGTTGTCTTCGAGCACGTAGTAAACTCCGTCGCCCCCGCGGATCAGATCGCTGCCGCAGATGTGGATGTAGGTGTCGGCGGCGACGTCCACGCCGCGGAATTCGGGCCGGTAATGCTTCGCCTGCTCGATGTAGAACCGCGGGATCACCTCGTCCTTGAGGATCTGCTGGTCGTGATAGATGTCGTGGAGGAAAAGATTCAAAGCGACGATGCGCTGGGTGAGCCCGGCCTCGAGGTGTTCCCACTCGCTTGCCGGCATCACCCGGGGAATCGGATCGAAAGGGAAAATCCGTTCGGTTCCGCGGTCGTCATGATACACGTTGAAGGTGATTCCCTGCCTGAGGAAGTAGAGTTCGGAGTTGGCCTTTCTCGTCAGGAAATCCTTCTGGTCGATCATTCCGAACTTCTGGAGAAGTGGGGCGCAATGACTTCTCACTGAGCCGTCCGCGCAAAACATCTCGTCGTAAAACTTACCGGGATCGTAGCCCTTAAACATTTCCATGGGTCGTGGTTGGGAGGTTAGCAGGTCGCGGGCCAACTTCTTAAGCGGCTGACAGCGAGACGGCCAACGAATTCTCCCGGAAACGGCAATTTCCAACCGATCCCGCAAATCCGATCATTTGCCACACGGATTTCACTTCCCGCCGACTCTCCCCTTGAAAAGACAATACTCCCTGTCTATTCCTCGCGCGGCCTGCCGGGCCATCCCCTTTTTACCGCCATGAACGCCCTTACCCGCTGCCTCGATACTTATTGGTCTTCCTCCATCGGGAAAAAGCTCGTAGTCGCCATCACCGGCATCGTCCTCGTCCTCTTCCTCGCCGGACACCTGGTCGGAAACCTGGTCGTCTTCATGGGACCGGAACCCTTCAACCAATACGCCTATTTCCTGCACCACATGCTCCACGGAATGGGCATTTGGGTCTTCCGGATCGTGATGCTGGCCATGGTCACCGCCCACATCGTGGCGACCATCGCCCTCACCCGTCAGAACCGCGCCGCCCGTCAGGCCTACGAATACAAGGCCACTCTCCAGGCGTCCAAGTCGTCACGGATGATGATCCTTTCCGGACTCACCATCCTCGCCTTCGTGATCTACCACATGCTGCATTTCACCGCCCGCATCGGAAATGAATACAACACGCTGGCGCGCTACAAGACCACGATCCAAGGAGTCGAGGGACAGGTCCACAACGCCTGGCTGATGATGATCGATGGATTTTACGGGCTTTCCGTAATTCATGTCACCGCTTTCTACATCATCGCCATGACCCTTCTCTGCTCGCACCTGATGCACGGCGTCGGCTCGATCTTCCAGACGCTCGGCCTGCGCACCAAGAAATCGGAAGGCCTCATCAAACAGATCTCCGTCGGCTACGCCCTTGTCATCTGGCTCGGCTTCATTTCCATCCCGCTCGCGATCAACCTGTTCCCGGGTTACTTCGCCGCCCTGGCCAGCGCCACCGGTCACTGATTCAGCCGTCACTCTCGTTTTTTCACTTTTCCAATCCCCATCCGCCATGTCCATCGTCCTCGACAGCAAAATCCCGTCCGGCCCGCTTGATCAAAAATGGTCCAAGCACAAGATGGACTCCAAGCTCATCAACCCGGCGAACAAGCGGAAATTCACCG
>JBGSTM010000090.1:0-11842 GCA_041736495.1 Akkermansiaceae bacterium | reverse complement strand
CGCCAGCGACTGGGGTGGTCCGCCGTTTCGCGGCTATCGCGGCGGCGAGGGGGCGGTGGGAACCCTCGAAACCGGCCACCTGACGTGGGGCTTGGCGGTCGCAATCGATCTGGCCGCCGATCTTTTCCCTCCTGCGGAAATGGCGGAAATCAGAAACGCGCTGCGGATCCATGGACTTGCGGCGTGCCGGAAATTTCTAACTTACACCGGTTTCTGCCATAACTGGAATTGTGTGCTCCTTGCAGGCACCGCGGTCGCAGCCGCGGTTCTGGGAGACGATGAAGCGCTGGCCGAAGCGGTCGCATGGTTTCCGCTAGCGGCAGATCATTTTCAAATGGACGGCAGCTATGGGGAATCCCTGCAATACGCCAACTACGCGGCGTTTTCCATCATTCTCGCCCGCGAAGCCATCGTCCGGCGCTGGCCCGCCACGCAACTGACACTCGAACCCTACGCCCGCATGGTGCACTGGGCGGCACAGTCGTTTTTCTATCGAAAGTCCCTCTCCGGCTGGGGGACCGTGGGGCGCAGCCGTAGCGCGAATTTCGGCGATAGCACCGCGCTTTTCCGGCCATCGGGAGATCTGCTCGTCCACATCGCGGTGCACGGCAAGGAAACTATGCCAAAGGAAGCCGGACTCGCCCGATGGCTTCTCGACACGCTTTACTTTCCCGCAAACGAACCGCCGCCGCACGATCTCGCGTCGTTCGGATTCCTGCCAGGCTTCGGTTTTCTATCAGTCATCCTGCTGCCTGACGCCGCGGACGCGCTTTCGCCTGCCGAGGCAGGATTGAGTGAAACCGCAGGATTTTCCGGAGGCGACGTCTTCGCGCGGGATGCCTGGAACGGCCTAACGACACTCGCCGCCCGCACCGCTTCGGAGCCCCGCCACGCCACCGCCCATATCCATGGCGACATCAACAGTTTCATCCTGGTCCACCGCAACGAACGCCTGCTGCTCGATCCGGGACACAGTTGTTATAGAAACCTCAATCACGACCTGGAAGCGGCGTCACTGACCCATAACACCTGCACCTTTGAAATCGAAGGCCGCACCCTGACACAGCGGGGCGGGATCAATCGTCCCATCGTCCGTGACGATGGACCGTTGCGCGGCGCACCGCCCATCGACCTCGGTGGCCGCAGGTTGATTGCCGCCCGCGTTGGAAATGTTTCGGTCATCGGCTCGGAAGCAGCGCCACTCTACGGAGCGCCAATGCACCGCTTCACCCGGCTGTGGGTGTTGTGCGGCGCCAACGCGCTTTTCATTGTCGACCGGATCGAGTCGGAAGAACCCGTGCGCACCACCTGGCACTGGTTGCTCAACAATCGCGACGGCCTGCTGGATCTCCAACTTCATTGCCCCCACGCAATCAGCGCCCGTCGCGGTGAGGCCGGAATCCAGCTATTCCACTGCGCCGGAGGCAACATGAGCGGACCGGTTTACGCCAATGTCCACGATGTCTATCATCCCCTGCCCGCGCAGCTCGGCGAGGGGAAACCCGGATCCGGCATGCTGTTGCGCTGGACCGAGTCTGCACCTAGCACCGCACGAACCGTGATCCACGCCATTTCCCTCGATGACAGCGCAATGATCGGCGATTGGAGTGTTAGTCAGCAGGACGGACACGTCACGCTGGAAGGTCCCGGTCAATGCTGGACGCTCAACGCTTCTCCAACCGGTGATTCCATCAGTCTCACCGACGACCTCTCCGGAGCCGGTTACACGGCTTCCCGCATTGCCGACGGTAGTTGGGGCCTGACGGGTGCCGTTTGACTGCCGGACTCCACCTCTTGGAGTTCGGAAGCCGGATGTGCTGACTCGCTGGAAACCTCCATGTTGAGCAGGCCGTAGACATCCATCCTGAAGTCGTTGTGGGATCGATAGATCCCACGCAGCCAGAGCACGCAGGGACCCGCAGCATTACCCCGGGGCACGAAGGGGCGGATGTTATCCCGGTTGGCATCGAAAGTGAGCTGCTCCCAGGTGAAGTCTTTGGAAGTCTCAGCGGCGGTGCCGCGATAAAGCTGATAGCGCCCGGTGGCATTGGGTGCTCCGGTGCCGGGATCGACATCAGACGACAGATAGACCACCCGGTCGTTCTCGGGATCTAGTGCGATTCCGCCGGCGTCGTCATGGTCCAGATGTGAACCCGCGCTGGCGATTCGGCGGTTGGTCCACCTGGCATCCAGTTCATCCCAGCGGGTCATCCAGTAGGCCAGATCCCCGTCCTCGCTCAACGATACGAAAACCGCGACCGGCTGGCCTTTCCGGTCGTATTTCAAGTCACGGATCCAACTGCGTCCCATCGTCCGGTCCGTCACCCGCGTGGCCTCGGCCGAGGTCAGCGGGTGCTTCACGAGATCCTGGAGCGAGCGAAGAACAGTGCCGTCCGAGGAATGGAACGCCCCATCCCGGTAGAAAATGTGATAGAGATTGTTGTCCGCAGTGTCGGACGGATGGCCGTCGCAGAAAACCAGGTCGACCCGGTCGTGGCCGTTGTCGGTGTATTTCACACGCGGACAGGTAGTCTCCCCGCCGGAATCGAGCAACCGCAGTCCCGGCTGCCAGGTTTGGGCGCCGTCGTTGGACCAGGTTAGATGGGGATCGCACTCGCCGGCTCGGAAGAAGTGATAGATCCGGCCATCTTCCGCGGCAAGCCGGGCGAGGCTGGCGGAAGTGGTGCTGGCGATGCCGGTGGAAAACGACTGCTCGTTCCCCCACTGGATTTTCAACGCTCCCCAGGCGGGCAGGTCACCCGGCACGGTGGCGACACGCCAGTTCCAGGACGTGTCGGTGTGATGTTTGGAATACACGGCCAGCAGCTTGTCGTCGAAGCGAAGCAAGGCGGGGTTGTTCTGGTCGTCACGTTCGATCCAGGAACTGAGGTCCACCGGCTCGCGGAGGATGCTCGGCGCATTGGAGGGATCCAGACGGTAAGCGTAGAATTTCGCACGGCCGGCACCGTCAACGGCACCGAGGTAGATGTGTTCGTCCGCGATGACGGCCCGCTCGTCGTTGAACCAGGTCCAGGCGGCATCGGGCATCATGAGGCGCGGTTGATGGTGCGGCTCGAGCACGCGCAGATCAGCCGGACTGAGATCGAGCGTGTATAGCTCGCCGGCCACTAGCAGGAATGCGCCGTGGGTGTAGTCAATGGAGGACTCGGGCCGCACCGAGCCGGGTGCCGAGTCCACCAGCTGGGCGAAACCGAGCCGGCCGTCGGTGCCAAGCTTGCTGGTCAGGCCCCGCCAGGCGCGGAGGGCGAGCGGCAGATAGCATTTTCTATCAAGCCACCCGCGCTGGACGCCGGCGAGCATGCCATACGCAAAAAAGCAGGAGCCGCTGACTTCGGGGCTTTGATCCAGATCAGGGCGGTTCAGCCAGGAAGCCCACAGTCCGTCGGGCTTCTGGAGGGTGACGATCTTGCGGGTAAGGGTGCGGAAAAGCTCCAGATAGCGCCCGCGCTCCGGATCCGATTCCGGAAGATAGTCGAGCACCCGGACGAGACCGGCATACACCCAGCCATTGCCGCGACTCCAGAAATTCTTATCTTTCTCCGGAACCGATGGGAGGTCGCTCGGGAAGAAATTCGAGTCGCGGAAAAAGAGGGACGACTCTGCGTCGAACAGGAATTCGACGCTGTCCCAGTAGAGTTCATGCAGCAGATCAAGGTAGCGCTGCTCGCCGGTGGCGGCGTGCATGCGGGCGAGGACCGGCGGAGCCATGTAAAGGGCGTCGCTCCACCACAAGAGATTGCGGCCGCGCATTTCCTGCGACCCCGACATGGGAATATGGCTGTGGACATCCACAGCCGTAAGAGTCTTTTTCCCGAAATAGCCTTTCAGGTGGTGGATGAGGTCCTCAATGTAATAGGGGTCTCCATCCACCAGATAGAGATCGAGCATGGTCTGCCCCATGCAGAGATCGTCTGCGTAAAACGGGCGCGGACCAATCTTCCACTTCGCCGCATCGCCCCACCCGAGCGCGGCCTGGCGGAAGGAAGGCTCTCCGGTCGCCAGGTATGCGGCGAGAACCCCGGTGTAGTAAGTGCCTGCCTGCCAGTCGATGTTGACCGCACCACCGTATTCCTTCTCTTGGAAGGCCATGACCCGCTCCATGAGCGACTTCACAAACGCGCGCTGGACTAGCGCCTCGAGGTCGGCCGAAACGACAGGCTCATCAGGCCATCGCGGCGGAAAAGGTGCGGCCGCTTCAAAAGTAAGAGGAAGAAGGGGTTTCATTGAGTTTGCTGGCGTCCGCTGGGTTAGTTCCCCTGACGGAATTTGATCTCAGGACCGCCCTTCTCCACCCGCTCGAATGGCTGTTGCGGAAATTCATGGCACACCGGAGTCAGGGAATAACTTTCGTGGTTGGACCCCGCTCTTCCTGCTGAACTGGTGTCCGTTGTTGGCATGGATTCGAAGGACCGCTGTGGAGGGACTCTCATGGATGAGGAATGGGGATTGGTAACGGACGGACGCGGGTTGGTCGTTGATTTCCTGTCGGCGGAAGATCCCACGCCGGGCAATCAGCGGCAATGGAATTGCAGCATAACATCACTTAACCCGTTGAAGATCGGAGAACGGCGGCCCACTCTCATGGTGGATTACCCAACAATCTGGCAGGCACGAATTGCTACCCGTCTCGACGTATTGCCTTACGCACCACTTAACGAGTTCAGCCATCGTCCTGATTTACCAGTTTCATTGTGCCCGTATCGTTCGGTTCAATCCTATTCTGCCTCCATTGCCTCATCTCCCATGAAGACCCACTATGTTCCAATCCTCGCGATCACGCTACTTGCGCTGATTCCATGCACCAGCGCCGCCGACGCCCCGCCACCTCTGACACCTGAACTCGTCGCGAAAAATCCTGTCAGCCTGCTGCCTGACGATCTCGTGGGAGCGATGAGTTTCCGCAATGACACGGAGTCCGCGCCGCCACCGACGGCCACATGGGGAAAGGATGCCAAGCTGCGTGTTGAAAATTTTGCCCGCCCGAAATTCTCCGATCATGTCAGCGTTTCGTGGAATTTCCGCCAAGCCGCCAAGCGGGGCGACGTCGTGCTTGCCCGCTTCCTCGCTCGTGCCGAATACGTCAAACAGGAATCGGGCGAGGCGGCCTTCGAGTTCTCCGTGACGCAGAATGAACCGGCCTACACCGCCCATCTGAAACTCCCGCTTGCCGCCGGGCCGGAATGGGCGGTGCTGGAGATCCCATTTGTCATCCAGCGCGACGTGAGTCCCGAGCAGGCACGCATCCAGCTCGCCTTCGGCACCATTCCGCAAGCCGTCGAGATCGCGGGTTTCGAGCTTCTCAACTTCGGCAGACAGGCGAAACTATCAGATCTCCCGCAGACGCGATTCACCTACAAGGGTCGCGAAAAGGGAGCCGCATGGCGTGATGCCGCGCTCATGCGCATTGAAAAACATCGCACGGCCCCCATCACCGTCCGCGTGATCGATGCGGCTGGAAAACCCGTTCCCAACACCCGCGTCGAAGTCCGACTCAAGCGTCCGGCTTTCCTCTGGGCCACCTCCGTGGACTCCTCATTCATTCTATCCGAGTCACCTGATGCCACCAAATACCGGGAAGCCCTGCTCTCCATGTTCGACACTGCCACCATCGAAAACGGCTTCAAGTGGCCGAAGTGGAGTGGCAGCGCGTCGAACCGCGAGGAGGCCCTGCGTGCGTCCGATTGGATCCAGTCCCAAGGCCTGCGCCAGCGCGGCCACACGCTTTCGTGGCCGGGAGACAAATTCTCTCCGCGCCGAATTGCCGCGATGCGCGCACCGCGCGATGGACTGTCATTGTTAGTCCAGGAACACATCCGCGACCTCATGACCGCCACCCGCGGCCGGATGTACGGCTGGGATGTCATCAACGAAATGATCCACGAACGCGATTATTTCAAATACATGCCGGAAACCGAAGTGGCCGAATGGTTCAAGCTAGCACGCAGGATCGATCCCCACACCAAGCTTTTCATCAACGACTACGGCATGCTTAACAGCCGCAAGAGTCCGGATACGATCGCCAACTATCTGAAAATCGTCAACGAACTGTTAGCGGAAGGAGCGCCCATCGATGTCATGGGAATCCAGGGCCACGTCGGTCGGCAGGTTAGAAATCCGGAGGATGTGCTCACCGACCTCGATCTGCTAGCCGGCCCCGGCCTTGAGCTCCAAATCACCGAGTTCGACGTCAACACCGCCGACGAAGAACTCCAGGCTGACTACACCCGCGATTTCCTCATCGCGCTCTACAGCCACCCGTCCGTCACCGGCTTCACCAAGTGGGGATTCTGGGAGAAAAAACACTGGAAGTCCGACGCCGCCATGTTCCGTGCTGATTGGTCGGAGAAACCGAACGCCAAAGTCTGGCGCGACCTCGTCCGCGGCGCGTGGCTGACGAAGGTGGAAGCCACAACCGACGCGGAAGGAAAATTCACCACCCGCGGCCATCTTGGCGACTATGAGTTCAACGTCACCGCCAACGGGAAAACCCTTCGCCAAATGCGAACGGTGGGGAAGGAAGGCGCGGAACTTACACTCCAGTTCCCTTGACTGCGTTCTCCAGAGATAAACGAGTTTAGTCATCTTCACCACGGTTCTGCGCTTTGAAATCTCGCAGAGATACCGAAGCTCTCCAGAATTGAGCCCATCGCATTTCCGCATGACCAAAAAATCCAAAGTCCACGAACTCTCGCGCTTCACCTTCGCCGACATCACGGCGATCTATCATCTGGATGGCGTGACTGGCCGGGTGCAATTGCAAATCGTCCCCAAAGCCCTTGCACGGAAAATTCCGAAACACCGCGAGTTCCTTGACCCTGATGATCCGGCGCTGAAAGTGCATGAGCCCAAGGCGGCGTGGGAACTCGATTCGATGGTGCAGGTGCGCCTCGCCGATGATCCGGGCGTGCCCACATTCGGCCATGGAGCCACGATGCGAAACAGTGAGGCCACACTGGGATTGAAATATGCCAGCCAGCGCGCAACACCTAACAGAGTCGTCACCGTGTTGAAAAACGCGCGTGGTTTCCGCTGCGAACATATCGTGGAATGGGCGAAAGGCGATCACTCCCTGCGGATGAGCACCAAGTTCATCAACAGCTCGAAGCAGCCGCTCACACTGGAACTTCTTGCAAGTTTTTCGTTAGGAGGCGTGACACCTTTTGCCCGCGATGAAGCGCCGGGGCGTCTCCGGCTCCATCGGGCTCGCAGCTACTGGTCGGGTGAGGGCAAAATGGAAACCTTGCCGCTGGAGCAACTCCATCTCGAGCCTTCATGGACGGCCTACGATGTGAGAACCGAACGCTTTGGACATGTGGGCTCGATGCCGTCCCGCGGATTTTTCCCGTTCGCCGCCCTCGAAGACACTGGAGCGGGCGTGACCTGGGCGGCGCAACTTGCGTGGCACGGATCGTGGCAGATGGAGGTCTATCGACGCAATGATTTCGTCCAACTTTCAGGCGGCCTCGCCGACCGCGAGTTCGGCCATTGGTGGAAAATAGTCCCTGCCGGTGAATCATTCACCTCACCCGAAGCGTTGGTTACAGTCATCCATGGCTCGTTGGATGAAGCCTGCAAGCGGCTGACAGACAGTCACCGTTTCAGTGCCCCGCCGGTCGAGGACACACTGCCGATCATCTTCAACGAATGGTGCACGACCTGGGGCTATCCGGATCATGAAAACGTCATCGCGCTGGCCGACCGACTCGCGGGATCTCCAGTGAAATACCTCGTCATCGACGACGGCTGGGCCGAGCGACCGACCGAGAGGATGCAGGAAAACGGGGATTGGATCGTGGCTTCGAAAAAGTTTCCCCAAGGTCTGCGGGCGACTTGTGATGCGATCCGCGAACGAGGATTGATCCCGGGGATCTGGTTTGAGTTTGAGGTATCCAACAAAGGCTCGAAGGCGTGGAATGAAAACGCACACCAACTCCACCGCGACGGCCGGGTGCTGGATGTCGGCAGCCGCAGATTCTGGGATTTCCGCGATCCATGGGTGCATGAATTTCTCGCGGAGCGAGTGATCGGCCTGCTGCGCGATGCCGGCATGGGCTACATGAAGGTGGACTACAACGAAAGCATCGGCATGGGTGTGGAAGGTGCGGAATCGTTAGGCGAAGGCCTGCGCCAGCATCTCGAGGGTGTGCGGGCGTTTTTCCAACGCATCCGCAAGGAGCTGCCGGATCTCGTGATTGAAATCTGCTCATCCGGCGGCATGCGGCTTGTGCCTTCGATGCTGGAGTTGGGTTCGATGTTCTCGTTTTCCGACGCTCACGAGACCCGCGACATCCCGATCCTCGCCTACAACGTGCAGCGCCTCGTGCCCGCGCGGGCAACCCAGATCTGGGCGGTGCTGAGACCCAGTGATGATGAGAACCGCTTGGTTTATTCACTCGCTTCCACGTTCCTAGGACGCATGTGTCTTAGTGGCGACGTTTACAACCTGAGCGCCAGCCAGTGGAACATCGCGCTTGATGCCCAAAAACTCTATCAACAAGTCGCGCCGATCATCAAGGACGGCATCTCGGTGCGAAGCGGGCCGGATCAAACCAACTATCGCCACCTGCGTGACCATCAGGCGGTGCTGCGGGTTTCGCGGAAAGGCCGCGAGGCGATGGCGGTGGTTCATACGTTCACGGGTGCACCGGAAAAACCCATCCAGATTGCCTTGCCTGAAGGACAATGGAAGATCGCCGGATCATTTCAATCAGGCGGCAAACTTCCCGCAATCCGCGGAGGAAGCTTGATTCTGCCGCTGATTGGAGACTATCAAGGATGCGTCGTGCACCTCGTCCGTGTTTCGAAAAAATCCATCCCGTGAGCCACTCATTCAACTTCGGGCCGCTCGAAACCCGCGATGATGTCGTGCGGGCGACGGAGGCGTTGCTGACACCGCTCATTCCATTTTTCACTCCAGAAGGTTCCGGCATCCGCC
The DNA here is from genome assembly GCA_041736495.1 of Akkermansiaceae bacterium. Taxonomy (GTDB): domain Bacteria; phylum Verrucomicrobiota; class Verrucomicrobiia; order Verrucomicrobiales; family Akkermansiaceae; genus Luteolibacter. Next base: position 2,886 of record JBGSTM010000090.1, on the reverse strand, counting down.
TCAGTGTGCTTGCCGGAGCGCATGGCGAGCCGACCGCATCGTTGGAAGCATTCTCACGGGCCTTGTGGGGGCTGGTGCCTTTGCTAGCAGGAGGCGGAGCATTTCCGAATGCCGATCTCTGGCGGAATGGCATCGTCGCGGGGACCAATCCGGAGCATCCGGGTTACTGGGGAACTCTTTTCGGCTGCGATCAGCGCCAAGTCGAGCAACCGGCAATCGCACTCGCGCTAGCTCTCAAACCGGACATTTTTTGGGAACCCCTCAGCGATGTGGAACGCGGTCGTGTTTCAGCATGGCTCTATCAGACAAACGAGGTGGACATCGTGGACAGCAACTGGCGCTGGTTCCGCGTTTTGGTGAACGCATCACTTCGCAATCTTGGGGAAAAATGGTCGCCGGAGCGTTTGGAGTCCGATCTGAATCGCATCGATGAATTCCATCTCGGTGATGGCTGGTATCGTGATGAAAACCGCATCGGCGATTATTACATCCCGATGGCAATGCAGTTCTACGGGCTTTTATATGCAAAAATCTCCGGGGAGTTGGATCCCGTCCGATCGGCGGAACTGAAGGACAGGGCTGCGCGATTCACCCAGGATTTCATCCATTGGTTTTCTGAAGATGGCTCCGCGATTCCATTCGGCCGAAGCTTGATCTATCGCATGGCGCAGGGTGCCTTCTGGGGAGCCCTAGCGTTCGCAGACGTTGAAGCCCTGCCATGGGGGGAAATCAAGGGGCTCTATTTGCGCCACCTGCGCTGGTGGCTGGCGCAGCCGATTTTCACCGAATCCGGAACCCTAACAATAGGTTACCGTTTCCTTAATCCATCGATGGGCGAGAGTTACAATGCGCACGGAAGCCCGCTGTGGGCGTTGAAAATGCTCCTCCCATTGGCACTGCCAGAGAATCATCCATTCTGGCAGTCGGAAGAAAAACCCATGCCCGCCCGCAGCGCCGTTTCGCTCCAACCACGCGCAGGCATGGCTCTGTGTCACGACGTGAAAAGCGGTCATGTTTTCGCGTTGAATCGAGGTCAGCCCATCGAAGGTTGGCCCCGGCATTGCGCACATAAATATGGAAAATGCGCTTACTCGGCGACCTTCGGATTCGGCGTCGCGGCAGGAGCTACCGCAGGTCGTGCGGGACTGGATTGCACCTTTGCGCTCAGCGACGATGGCGGTCGGCATTTCCGCCTTCGCGAGAAGTGTGAATCGCCTGCGATCGAAAACGGAGCGCTCACGTCGGCCTGGTGTCCGTGGCCCGATGTCGAAGTCCGGACCTGGCTCTTGCCCGCGCTCCCCGGGCATTTGCGGGTGCACCGAATCCGCTCGGAGCGTGCTTTGCGATCCTCGGACGGCGGGTTCGCGATCGACCGGCAGGCGACTGGATTCAAGGAACTATCGAGTCACGCCATCACCAACGACGCAATGGGCTCTGCGATACTCGACCTCTTCGGACAACGTCAAAAGGTCCTTCAAGCCCACGAACCATGGCATCACCTGATGTGGTTTTCCGCCATTTTCCCAACATTGTTCGGCGAACATCCGCCCGGTGAAACATGGCTGGCGACCTACGTTTCCGGCTGGCCCGGAGCATGGACTCAGGAAGCGGCGGCGGTCGAAGCAGCCGGTTGGGAAGTCGAATTGAAGGATGCCGCCATCTGCATCAGTCGGGATGGCAAGGAGCTCTTCGCGTCACCCGTTTTGCCCTGAACCCGTTGAGTTCACTCGCGTCTCCCATCCCGAATTCCTATCTTCGGAGATAGGCGGACGCTCCGGGGAAACGCCCTTCCCCGCGCCCCCCTTGCACCATCCATCGAAGCTACATGAAAATCGGCACAGAAACCTCCAGCGCACGCGCGGCACGTCTCCGCGAACGTCACCGCGCTCTAACTGACCTCCCCAACACCATCGATGAAGAATGGGACAACGGCGTGCTCAACCGCTACCGCCACCCGGTCCTCACTGCGGCGCATGTACCTCTGTATTGGAGAATCGATTTCAACGAATCGCGCAATCCGTTCCTGATGGAGCGCCTTGGCATCAACGCCCTGCTCAATTCCGGGGCGATCGAGCACAACGGCCACATCCTGTTGGTGACCCGGATCGAGGGTTACGACCGCAAATCGTTTTTTGCTTTGGCTGAGTCCAACACCGGAGTGGATCAATTCAAGTTCCATGACGAGCCTCTGGTGTTCGCCGAGAACGACGATCGGGAAACGAATTGGTATGACATGCGCCTCACCCGCCACGAGGACGGCTGGATCTACGGCACATTTTGCGTGGAAAAGAAAGACCCCTCGAAACCGGAGTCGGACACATCGTCCGCACTTGCCTCCTGTGGCATCGTTAGAACGAAGGATTTCAGAACCTGGGACCGTTTGCCCGATCTCGTAACCCCGTCGCCCCAACAGCGCAACGTGGTGCTGCATCCCGAATTCGTTCAGGGAAAGTATCTGCTATACACCCGGCCCATGGAGTTCTTCATGCACGCTGGCGGCAAGGGTGGCATCGGCTGGGGACTTGCGGACACGATGGACGGAGCGGTCATCACAGAAGAGACTGTGATGGAAGAGCGAGTTTATCACACCATCAAGGAAGCCAAGGTCGGCCCTGGGGCAACTCCGATCAAAACCAAGGCTGGCTGGCTTCACATCGCCCATGGAGTGCGTGAAAATGCGGCTGGAATGCGTTATGTTCTCTACGCGTTTCTGTGCGATCTGGATGAACCGTGGAAAGTCATCGCTCGCCCCGGTGGCTATCTGTTAGCCCCGGAGGGCGAGGAACGGGTCGGAGACGTTTCCGACGTGTTGTTCGCCAATGGCGCGGTGGTTCGGGAAAACGGCGAGTTCATCCTCTATTACGCCTCGTCGGACACCCGCCTCCA
>JBGSTM010000080.1:0-6246 GCA_041736495.1 Akkermansiaceae bacterium | reverse complement strand
GCCTGCCGCTCGATTTGCTCCGCTCCGCCGGAAACATCCCGCGCCTGATCTTCGGCACCTGGATCGGCGGCGACCGCGACGGGCACCCGCTGGTCACCCCGACAGTCACCGAAAGCACCCTCGCCGAGCTCCGCCACTCCGCTTTCAAACTGCTCGAACGCGAACTGCTCTCCCTCTCCGCACAGCTCACGCTTTCCCGCTACCTCACGCCGGTGCCCGAAGAGCTACAAGCCCGTATCGACTACCTCGCGAAAACGGTGGACGCCCCGGAAGGAGTCCGGGAAATCCTCTATCGCCACGAAGAGGAGCCTTGGCGTCAGCTGGCAATGTTGATGGCGCTGCGCCTCCGCGAGCAGATCAAGGGCAAGCCCGGATACAGAAATCCCGCCTGCCTCGTCGATGACCTGAATTTGCTCTCCAGCACGCTCGCCGCGTCCGGCTGCCACATGCTCGAGGAAGCCGCCTTTCGCCCGCTGAAGCACAAGCTGGAAATGTTCGGCTTCCACCTCGCCACGCTCGATGTCCGGCAGAACTCGGAATTCCACGACAAGGCAATCAGCCAGTTGCTAACCGCCGCCGGAGTCGCCGATGGCGAAAACTACGGTTCCTGGCCCGAGGAAAAACGCCTCGCGCTCCTCAACACCGAACTCAAATCCACACGCCCCTTCCTTCACGACGACCTGCGCGTCGGCGACGAGGCGGACAATGTGCTGGATACCTATCGGGTTCTCGTCCGCCACCGCAAGGACTGGGGCTCTCCCGGCCTTGGCTCGCTCATCGTCTCGATGACCCGCCAGCTTTCCGACCTGCTCGGCGTCTACCTGCTAGCCCGCGAGGCAGGCCTGATGGAACTCACGCCGGACGGCCTCGTCTGCCCGCTGCAAGTCGTCCCGCTGTTCGAAACCATGGACGACCTCGACCGCTCGCCCGGCATCCTCAAGGCCTATCTTGAGCATCCCCTCACCCAGCGCTCCGCCGGGAAATTTCCTAACCAGCAGGTCATGCTCGGTTATTCGGATTCCAACAAGGACTGCGGCATCCTCGCCGCGCAGTTCGCCCTCCAGCGCGCCCAGACCGCGCTCACCGGCATCGGCCGGGAATGCGGCGTGAACCTTTGTTTCTTTCACGGCCGCGGCGGCACCATTTCCCGCGGCGCGGGCCCCACCCACTGGTTCATGGCCGCCCTGCCACACGGCGCGATGAGCGGCGGTTTCCGCATGACCGAGCAGGGCGAGACCATCGCCCAGAAATACGCCAACCTCGCCAACGCCACCTTCAATCTCGAACTCCTTCTAGCAGGTGCCGCCGTCACCACCGCGCATCACCGCCATTCCCCACCGGTTGAGGATCCCTGCGAGGCCTTCATGGCGCGGCTGGGAGAGACGAGTCAGGCAGCCTACCAGAAATTTCTCAAGACGGAAGGGTTCATTGAATTTTACCGCCAGGCCACGCCGATCGACGCGCTGGAAAACTCCCGCATCGGCTCCCGCCCTGCGCGGCGGACCGGCACCAAGGGCTTTTCCATCAGCGACCTGCGGGCGATCCCGTGGGTGTTCTCCTGGACCCAGGCGCGTTTCTATCTACCCGGCTGGTTCGGCGTGGGATCCGCACTGGAAACCCTCAAATCCGAAGACCCCGCCGGCTTTGCGAAATTCAAGGAAGCCCTGCCGAAATCCACTTTTCTCAGCTACGTGCTCACCAACGTGGAAACCAACCTCGCCTCCGCGAACCTGGAACTCATGCAGGAATACGCCGGCCTCGTCACCGATGAGGAACTGCGGAAAAAATTCAACACCCTCGTCCGCGACGAGTTCGAAAAAACCCGCAATTTGTTAGCCGAACTCTTCGACGGTGAGATGAAGAACCGCCGCCCGCGCATGGCCAAGACTCTGGAAATCCGCGAAGCTCCGCTGCGCGTCCTCCACCAGCAACAGATCGCCCTGCTTCGCGAATGGCGCGGCCACCTCGCAGCCGGTCAAGCCACCGAAGCGGACGCGCTGCTGCCGAAACTACTGCTCTCCATCAACGCGATCGCCTCCGGTCTCCGCACGACCGGTTGATGGTAAATTTTCCGCGTTCTGCCGGATCAATGCTCGCGGCAGAACTGCTCGAAGCGGGTCAGCCCTTCGTTGAGGATGTCCAGCGTGGTGCAGTAGCTGAGGCGGATGCCCTCGTCGTAGCCGAAGGCGATGCCTGGAACGGCGGCGACCTTGTAGCGGGAGAGCAGTTTGTCACAAAGGTTCATCGACTTCAGGCCGGTGTTGCCGGTGAAAACGAAGAAGTAAAACGCACCGACCGGCTCGACCACGCGAATGTTGTTGATGGCCTTGAGGCGGGCGAACATGAACTGCCGCTTCACGTCGTATTCGCCGCGAAGGTCTTCGATGAACGACTGGTCACCTTCGAGCGCGGCCAGCGCGCCGTATTGGGAGAAGCTGTTGGCGTTGGAGGTGGTGTGGTTCTGGATTTTTTCGATCGCGTCCGCCAAGGCTTTCGGGGCGGCAGTGTAGCCGAGACGCCAGCCGGTCATCGAGTAGGCCTTGGAAAACCCGTTCACGGTGATGGTCAGGTCGTAGAGTTCCTGGCTGAGCGAGGCGATGGAGACGTGCTTGGCTTCGCCGTAAACGAGCTTTTCGTAAATCTCGTCGGAAAGGATGATGATGTCCTCACCGAGGGCGATTTCACCGAGTTCGAGCAGTTCGTCGCGAGTGTAGACGGCACCGGTCGGATTGCCCGGGGTGTTGATGATGACCATCTTGGTCGCCGGGGTCATGGCTTCCTCAAATTGCTCGGGAGTCATTTTCCAACCGGTCGATTCCTTGGTCTCGACGATGACGGGGACCCCGCCGGCGAGACGAACCATTTCCGGATAGGAAACCCAGAACGGCGAGGGAATGATCACTTCGTCGCCTTCTTCGATGACGGCAAGGATGGCGTTGTAGCAGGCCATTTTCGCTCCGCCGGTGACGCAGATCTGGCCGGGAGCGTAGTCGAGGTTGTTGTCTTCCTTGAATTTTTTCGAGAGCGCGGCGCGGAGCTCGGGGATGCCGCCGGCGGGCGTATATTTGGTTTTCCCGGCTTGGAGGGCTTCGATGGCCGCATCCTTGATGAACTGCGGGGTGTCGACTTCCGGTTCGCCACCGGCGAGCGCGTAAACTTCTTCGCCCTTGGCGATCATCGCTTTGGCCTGTGCGGTGACGGCAAGCGTGAGGGACGGGGAGACTTTGGCAATACGGGATGAGATGCTTTCCATGGGAGCGGGCGATTGAGGATTGATCCGCCAGACCGGGCGGAGCAACAGAATTTGCGCAGCCCCACGACTGGGCGGACGGCTGTTCTGAGGCTTCCACCGTGGGGTGGCAAGCGAAATGGTGAGCTTGACCTAACCAAACCCACCCGGTCCTGCCGATCGGGAAACGAAAAGTTTCCGATAGCCAGCAGGCTGTGACTTCGTATGCTCCGGGTGTTCCAGCGCCCTGGTCCAGTTCGTTCGTGGGGCGGAACACCCATCCGAAAATTCCATGAAATCCATCAACGACGGTTCCCAAAACCCCTCATTCATCCCGCGGCGCTCCTTCATGAAAACCGCGCTCACCGCCGGAACCGCCGGCCTCCTCGCTCCCCGCATCGCCTTCGGAGCCAAGGCCAACGCCGGGGAAAAGGTCAATCTCGCCTGCGTCGGCATCGGTAACCGCGGCGCGGAAATCATCAAGGCGCTCCATAAAACCGGGCTTGCGAATATTGTCGCGCTTTGTGACACGGACATGGGAGCCCCGCACACGGAGAGCGTCCTCAAGTTGTTCCCCGATGTGCCGCGATTCCAGGACTTCCGAGTCATGTTCGACAAGATGGGCAAGGACATCCAGGCCGTCAGTGTCGGCACACCGGATTTCTCGCATTTCCCCATCGCCATGCTCGCGATGTCACTGGGCAAGCACGTCTACTGCGAGAAGCCGATGGGCCAGAGCTACCGCCAGATCCAGCTGATGATGGACGCCGAGGCAAAATACAAGGTCGCCGCGCAGATGGGCAATCAAGGCCACTCGGAAGGCAACTATTTCCAGTTCCAGGCTTGGACCGACGCCGGCATCATCAAGAACGTCACCAAGATCACCGCCTTCATGAACAACAAGCGGCGCTGGCACGGCATGAAGGTCACCGACTTCCTCCCGGAACAGCCCGTCCCCGAAACCCTCGACTGGGATGTCTGGCTCGCTACCGCCCAGGATCACAAATACAACAAGGGCTACGTCAACGGCGAGTGGCGCTCGTGGTTCGACTTTGGAAACGGCGCGCTCGGCGACTGGGGAGCCCATATTTTCGACACGGCGCACCGGTTTCTCGACCTCGGCATGCCCTCCGAAGTGGATCCCATCCTGCTCGAAGGTTACAGCCCGCTCATTTTCCCACAGGCCTCCACGCTCGCCTTCCGCTTCCCGAAACGCGGCGACATGCCACCGGTCGAACTGACCTGGTACGACGGCCAGGAAAACCTGCCGCCACTCCCGGACAACATGGGCGCATCCATTACCGACTCCGACATCCCGCCGCCATCCACCGGCAAGGCCGAAACCAAATCGCGCCCGCCCGGCAAGGTCATCTACGGCGAAGGCCTCACCTTCAAGGGCGGCTCCCACGGCTCCACCCTGCAAATTCTCGGGTCCGAAGCCGCGGACATGAAGTCCAAGCTTCCCGACGTGCCGAAAAGTCCGTCGAACCATTATGCGAATTTCCTGCTCGCCTGCCAGGGTAAGGAAAAGACCCGCTCGCCGTTCTCGGTCGCCGGCCCGCTCTGCCAGGCCATGGCCGTCGGCATCATCGCCCAGCGCGTGAACGCGAAACTCACCTTCGACCGCGACTCCAAGCAGATCACCAACCATAAGATCGCGAACGAAATGCTCGCCGGACCGCCACCACGGACAGGCTGGGAGCAGTTCTACAAACTCTGACCGGGAGAACACGCGCACCGCGTGTTGTCTTCGGCGCCCTCGCCGAAGATTGACGTCGCACGTATATCGACGCGGTTTTCGGCGAGAGCGCCGAAAACCACCCGCGGGGGCTCAGGTGCTCCCCGAAGAATGACCCGGCCGCGTTTTTTTAACAGGCCGGCTCCTTCCACCACTTTGCAGCTGCATTCTACCCGGACCCTGTCAGCCTCGCCGGATGTCCGAAGAAATCGCCCGACTCCGCGCCGAGGTCGACGCCCTCAAGAAAGACGTCTCCCACCTCCTCCGGCTTCTCGACCAGAACCCCAATGAGTCCGGCAAGCGCCCGGATTTCCCCACCCTCGAGCTCGCCCAACTCACCATCCGAAGCAACCACAAGCACTCGCCGCTCGTTCTCGGCACACTCGGCGAAGAGGGAGAAAACGCGGAAATCGCCTTCTACGACTCACAATCGCGCTGCCGCCTCGCCCTCAGCCTCGAGGACGACATCCCAAGGCTGGATTTCCACAATGCGGACGGAAAACTCACCGCCGAACTCGCCGAGGCCACCGAAGGTACCGGCCAGTTCTGCGTCTGCGATGAGTCGGGAAATCCACGCGCCGGCATGCGGGTCGCCCAGTCCAGCGGCCTCGTGAACGTCCTCAACGGCCAGGCGCAGCCGCTCGCCATGCTGCTAGGTACCGAGACCGGAGGAGAAATCCACGCCGTCAACAACCAGCAGCGCACCGGCGTCAAGGTCCTCGCCTCCGAGCGCGGCGGCGTCATCACCGTCCACGAACCCAGCGGCCAGACCATGGCCTTCCTCAGCGGCGAAACCAATTTCGGCCTCTGCACCGTTTACGGCCCGCTCGGCTCGCCCGCCCTCACCCTCGCCGCCACCGACCGCGGTGGCTCCATCGTCTTCTTCGACGAGGATGGCGAACCCATCACTACGGTTCCTTGAGTGGGGATCGTGCCAGGGTGATCAAGCTAGGGATTTTTCAACCGCGAATGGACCGGAATCAACGCGAATGAAGATGATTTTTTGAGTCGAATTTCTAGTGCTGGGAAATTCAGTTCTTAATATTCGCGTCCATTGGCGTTCACTCGCGGGAAAAAACCGTCGAATTCCTGCGGTTGCTTTGTAGCTTGACCGCCGTGGGGATGGTTCCCGAAGAATGGGCTGTCGGGGCCGGAGCAAAACTAGACAGAGACGGTTCAAAACTGGACAGCGGAGACGGAGCAAAGCTGGATTTCTGAGCATTCCGCTCGAAGCGACTGGTGTTGAGCGGGTTCGAGTCGAGAGTTGAGCATCGTCCGA
>JBGSTM010000075.1:0-5904 GCA_041736495.1 Akkermansiaceae bacterium | reverse complement strand
ATGACGACGTTTTCCATGTTGGGATGTTCTTCTAACACGAGGGTTCCAGGATTTGCGTTGAGTGAGGAGCGGACTTCGAAAACGACGCCGAATTTCTTGGCGAACTCGACCGAGCGGGACTGCATGACCTTGGAGCCGGACGAGGCCATTTCCAACATTTCGTCATAGGAAATCTCCGGCAGCTTGCGGGCGTTTTTCACGATCCGCGGGTCGCAGGTGTAAACGCCGTCCACGTCGGTGAGGATCTGGCAGACATCCGCCTTGAGCGCGGCGGCGACGGCGATGGCGGTGAGGTCGGATCCGCCGCGGCCGAGGGTGTGGATCATGCCGTCCGGGGTGACGCCCTGGAATCCGGCGACGACGAGCGTTTTCCCCTCGTCGAGGAAACTTTTCATCAGCGACGGGTCCATGTTGAGGATGCGACCGCGGGTGTGCGAGCCGGTCGTGTGGATGCCGGCCTGACTGCCGGTGACGGAGGCGGCGTCCACGCCGATTTCATGAAGGGCGATGGAAAGCAGGGCGATGGATTGTTGTTCGCCGGTGGCGAGCAGGACGTCGAGTTCGCGTTCGGAAGGGTTTTCCGCGAGTTCCTCGGCCATTTTGATCAGGTTGTCCGTCATCCCGGACATGGCGGAGACCACGGCGACGACTTGGTTTCCCTCGTCGCGGGTGCGTTTCATCCGCGCGGCGACGTTGCGGATCCGGTCGAGTGAGCCGACGGACGTGCCGCCGTATTTTTGAACGATGAGTGCCATGGGTGAAGCGGCCGGGAGTGAAGGGGAACTTGGGAAACTTGGCAAGGAATTGGAGCGACGCGTGATTCACCCCCAGCGCTCCGCCCACTCCGCAGGCAGCCGCACGGGTTTTCCCTCTGGCATCTGGACCAGCGCAAGCGCCTGGCGGGCGGCGACAAGCAATGCCCCGTCCGACTCACGGATCATTTCAAAAGCGCACCAGAAGCGGGCACGGGAGATTTCGTCCAGCCGGCCGCGGATGACGAGCCAGTCGCCGAGCCGGGCGGGGCGCTTGTAGTCGATCTCAGTGCGGGTGACGACCGGGTAGAGGTGGGTTTCCGACATGGTGCGGAGGTCCATGCCCATTTTCGCGGCGAGGCGGGTGCGGCAGGTCTCGATCATCCGAAGGTAGGCGATGTTGTGGACGACCTGGCCGCAGTCGGTGTCGAAGAACATGACTTCCTCGCGGGTTTCCAAAGTGGGGATGGCGTCGGGCATGCGGAGATTTACACGCAGGGCGGGATCCTCTGCAATGTTCGCTTGTGGGTGGGCGTAGGGATTGCTTAACTTTGCCAGAATGATTTCGGGAAAATTCCATCGGCTGCAGTTCGCAGGATGGTGGGCGATGACGACCGCCTGCCTGTGCGCGGGGACCTTCGTGGCTCCGGCGGAAGGGCCCGTCGCCTTCCGGCGCGACAAGATCCCGCTCGATGCCGACACGATGGCGGGGCTCTCCCGACAGTTGGTCACCTTGGCTCGGGGACTCGATGGGAAAACCTCCGGAAATCGCCGGGCCGCCGCCCAGATGCTCGCTCTCGCGACCGCGTTGGATCCGGGAAACACCGAGGCACGTAATGTGATTTCCCAGTTCCAAAAGGAAAGACACCGGCCGCATGTGGAATCCGAGCCGCTTGAAAAATCCCGCCTCCGGGTGTGGCAATACCTTTCCTGGCTGGAAACCCCGGAAGCAGGTAGTCAGGCCCAGGCTCTCGCCGCCTGCCTGACCGATGTCATGCTCGTTTCCGACCCGAAGCACCCCCGGGCCCAGGTTGCGCTCGCAAACGGTGAACGCGGTGCTTGGAAAGGCTGGGTCGCGGAAGTCGATGATTTTGAGAAGATCGCCGTTCCCGACATGACCGCCCAAGAGGATGATCCGAAGCCTGAGGAAACCGAGGTTGCCGGTTCCGCGATCCTTCTCGAAAGCGCCCAGGTCTCCACGGTGATGTGGGCGAAGTCGGCGAAAGAAGATGGGGCGGTCTGGGAGCAAAAGGTCACTCCGTTACAAATGACCGCCAGGGTGCGCAAAAGCCAGGATGGCAAAGCAACACCGTTTTCGATTTCCATCGGAAACCAGGGTGGAGAAGGCGCACTTCAGGAGCTGAGCGTCACCCTGATCGAACTTCTGAGGACCCAGCACAGCACGCTTCCCGAAGGCGTCCGGATCACGATCAATAGCCCGGAAACCAGCCTGCAGATTTCTCCCACACGCCGCCAGTCGATCAGCGCCGCCGCTGCGGTTTTGGCGAGCGCCGCGATTTCGGGCCGCGAGCCGGAGGGCACCATCATCGGCGTGGTTGATGAAACCGGAGCCTTCAAGCTGCCCACCGGATTCTGGGGCCAGCTCCAGGCACTGGGCAGCGGCACCGGCCAGCGGTTGATCCTGCCCGCCGCCGCCGCCGAGTTCCTGCCCTGCCTGTTAGCCCTGGAACAACCCCAACTGTTTCTCGACCACGAAATCCTGCTTGCTTCGAATTTTCAGGAACTGCTGTCCCTCTCCGCCAAAACACCCGACGAGGCGACGGCGAAAACCCTGGCAAACTTCCGGGAAATCCGCGAAAAGGCGGGTACCCAGCCGCTAGGGCAGTATGTCGCTAACAGTTTCGTGCGCAGACGTCTCGTGGACATCGTGCAGACCGCGCCCTACCATTTCTCGGCGAAGATGCTCGCCATCCAGGGTGCCGGAAACCGCCCGACCTACGTGACCCGGCCGGTCCTCGCCGCAGAACTCAAGCGCGCCATCGCACCGATGGAATGGATGATGAAGCAAGGATCTCCCCAGCTGAATCCCGAGGATCTGGAACGCCTGGGCACCACTTACGATCTCTGCCGCGAGCAGGTCGACCGCCTCATCCGCTATGCTTCGAAAGATGACCGACCCCTGTTGGACAGCGTCATGGACATGGTGACCGACATCCGGACCATGGATCGGGCCGCCCGCACGCGGGGGGAAAATTACGACCTGCAATCCGCCATTCTGATCGCCTACACGAAGCTGACGAATGCCTATCAAATCGTCATCGGTGACCTCGCCAACGCCTCGGGTGAGGCTCTATCCACTCCATCGGAATGAAATTTCCCCTCAGTGACGGATCGGACACAAAGGCTTGAAAACTTGCAAATTTTGAATATCCGCGGAGGATTCCACCCACCTGTGATTCGACTCGTGCCGTCATTCATCTATCGGTTTTCTCCGGTGGTCGCCGCTGCGGGATTACTGGTGTCTTGTGACACGCCACAAAAACGCGGACTGCGGGAATTGTCGAAAATTGGAATCGAGCCGTCCGGCCGCGCCTTGCTGGATGCCGTGGCCGCTCAGGATGCCCGCCGCGTCGGCTGGCTGCTGGATGTGGGCGTTTACACCGAACAGCACGACGCCCGCGGCCGCACTCCGGTCCGGATCGCCATCGAAAACAGCGACCTTTCCTCGGCTTTCAAACTGCTCGATGCTCGGGTAAACGTGAATGCCACCACGGCCGATCAGGTCTGCGTGCTCGGCATCGCCGTCGATCGGGGTGAGACGGCCATCGTTGAAAAACTGCTGTCCGCCGGAGCCCGCACCGACGGGCGCATGCCGGATGGCGAGAAGATCCTGCCGTGGTCGATCCGCAATGGCCGCCTCACCTTCGTGCGGGCCATGATGAAGGCCGGTGCCGATCCCCACCTGAAGGATCACTTGGGAAATCCTCTCCTCCACGTCGCCATGGAAGCCGGACGGCGGGATCTCGTGGACGCCCTCATCGAACTCGGAGCCGATTCCGGAGCCACCAACAGCGCCGGCGAAACCACCCTCCAGCTCGCCTTCCGACAGGGGTGGATGGACTCCATTTCAAAACTCGCCGCAGCGGGAGCCGATCCGAACGCCCCGGGTGTCGATGGTCTCACCCTGCTGGACCGGGCCATCGCCGATAGAAATGAGGATCACATCCGGCTTCTCCTCCGAATCGGAGCGGATCCGAACCGCCGCCCGGTGTCCGCCGGAGCCGCGACACCGCTGGAGCGAGTTTTCAAAAATGGAGATCTCGCGCTCTTCCAGCTTTTCCTGGATCACGGAAGCAGGCCTCCCGAGGGAAGCTGGGACTCATGGCTGTGGACGGCGTATGAGCGCCGGCATCTCGAAGCCGCACGGCTTCTCCTCCGTCGAGGCGCAAAAGCGACGACTCCCGGCCCGTCCGGGCTGTTTCTCGTCGAAACGGCGGCGCAGGATGGTGAAGGATCATTCGTCAAAATGCTCACCGACTACGGAAATCCGACCGGTAACTCGCTTCCGCAGGCGATTGCCCGGGATGACCGGGACATGGTCAGCCTGCTGCTCTCCTGCGGCCAGCCGGTCAATGTCACCCGCATTCCCACCCGGGAAACGCTTCTCAGCCATACCATCCGCATGAAGCGCGACCGCGTTGCCGCGCTGCTCGTCCAGAGCGGCGCGGACATCCATCTCAAAGTGCCGGAAGGTCAGTCACCACTTCATCTCGCCATCGTCACCGGTTGCCACCGCACGGTGAAGGCGATTCTCGATGCCGGCGCGGACCCGAACACCCCGTTCGTCCTCCCGGTTTCTCCCGATTTCATCAAATTGGTCCGCCCCGGCGTGATGCGCTCGGTGTTGCGGCACGACCGCAACTTCACCCCGCTGATGCTCGCAGCGGATTCCGGCGTCATCCCGACCACCCGCCACCTCCTCCGCGCAGGCGCGAAGAGAAACGTCTGGACCCGTTCATACAGTCTGTGGCCGATCAATTTCGCCTCCCGCCGGAGTGACGTGAAAATGATGCGTCTCATCTTGGGCAAAGACCCGGTCCGCGAGGAGCGTCACATCGAGATCCGCCTTTCCGAGCAGCGCGCCCGTCTTTTCGACGCCTCGGGCAACGAGCTCTTTACCACCAAGGTTTCCACCGGCAGGCCCGGCTACTCCACGCCGACCGGCGAGTTCGTCATCACCGACAAGAACCGCACGTGGACATCCACCATCTATCACGCCAGCATGCCCTATTTCCAAAGGCTCAGTTGCAGTGACTTTGGTCTTCACCAAGGGAACGTCCCCGGCTACCCGGCGTCCCACGGTTGCATCCGCGTGCCTGCCGGAAACGCCGCCAAGCTCTTCGCGATGACAGAAGCCGGCGACCGGGTGAGAATCCTGCCGTGAGGTGGATGGAGGGCGGGACCCGCCCGATTTGATCAGACCAATCTGTCTGATCTGTCTGATCTCCCCGCGGCGGACATCACCAGCCCAGAATCCGCGTCACCGCGGTTCGCAGCGCGGCTTCCAGCACCGCAGCTTCGCCTTGGCTGATGGGAATCGTCAGCTTCCGGACCGTTTTATCCGCCGTGAGTTGCCGCGAAATGCTGAGAAGATACGGCGCGCGTTCCGGATCATCCTGAAAAGTCAGCTCGAACGTGCTGTTCGCCTTTTCGGATTGATGAAAAAGCTTCGCCTGTGGCACCCGGCCTTGCAGCGCGGCCAACGCGGAGCCGATGTCCGACAGCCCCCACTTCATGGTGATCTTGTTTTCCCAGTCGAATTGCTTCTCACCCGACTGCGCGGCGGCATCGACGAACATGCAGGCTTTCGCCTTGTTCAAGCCGAAGCGCACCACCCCGCCGGTGCCGCGGGAGTTCGGTTTGTAGATGGGGTATTCCAGGGAACGTTCGGTAGCGGGGGAGGAATCGAGGACGGTGTCATTCATAGGATTGGATGGTTTGATTCGTCCGCAGACTGTCGCGGCGTTTGCAAGATGACAAGTCAAAAAGTGTTCACTCGAACATTTTCTTACGAACACCTTTCCCGCACGCAAATTTTTCCGTCCCGCATTCCTGTCGCACCACGCGAAATCAACCTTGGCCAGCCCCGCTCCCAAAGGCAGGCTCCTTCCCAATGAACGCCCGCGTCCTG
>JBGSTM010000023.1:0-10936 GCA_041736495.1 Akkermansiaceae bacterium | reverse complement strand
CACCCTGACGAGAGTTTCCCCGCTATTCCTGATTGGCAGGCCGGATTTAGCCGCCTAGCCTCGCGCCCTTCGATGTCCGACAAGAACAAATTTCACTTCACCGGGATCTGTGGCACCGCCATGGGTGCCGTCGCCGCCGCCATGAAACAACGTGGCTTCACCGTCACCGGTTCCGATGCCAACGTTTACCCGCCGATGTCGGATTTCCTCCGCGGCCAGGGCATCACCCTCACCGAAGGCTACGCCGAGGCAAACATCCCCGCCGACACCGACGTCGTCATCATCGGCAACGCCATTTCCCGCGGCAATCCCGAGGCCGAGGCCGCGCTCGACCGCAAGCTGCTCTACCATTCCCTGCCCGAGGTGATGAAGGAATTCTTCCTCCGCGGAAAACGCAATTTCGTCGTCTCCGGCACCCACGGCAAGACCACCACCTCCTCCATGCTCGCATGGATCTTTGTCCACGCCGGCCGCGATCCAGGCTACATGATCGGCGGCTTGCCTAAAAACCTCGGCCACGGCGCGCATTTCACCGACTCGGAATTCAACGTGCTCGAAGGCGACGAATACGACACCGCCTTCTTCGACAAGCGCTCGAAATTCCTCCACTACCTGCCGGAATGCGTCGTCGTGAACAACGTCGAGTTCGACCACGCCGACATCTATCACAACCTCGACGAAATCAAACTCACCTTTCGCCGCCTGCTCAACATCATCCCGCGCCGCGGCGTGGCCTACATCAATGGCGACGAGCAAAACTGCCTCGATGTCGCCCAAGGCGCACCCTGCCCCGTCACCACGGTGGGATTCGGAGAAACTTGCAGCCTCCGGATCGAAAATGTCAGCTATGAGCCGGACCGCAGTTCGTTCACCCTTGGCGGCGTTTCCTACTCGCTGCGCATGACCGGCGAGTTCAACGTGCGCAACGCCGCCATGGCCGTGGCGGCCGCCACCTTCGCCGGACTCACGCCGGATGAAATCCGCGCCGGGCTCGAGTCCTTCGACGGGGTTGCCCGCCGCCAGGAACTCCGCGGCGAGGTGAACGGCATCAAGGTCATCGACGATTTCGCCCACCACCCCACCGCCATCCGTCTCGCCGTGCAGAGCCTGCGCCAGCGCCACCCGGATTCCCGGCTATGGATCCTGTTCGAACCCCGTTCTAACACGACCCGGCGCGCGGTTTTCCAAACCGAACTCGCCGAAGCGCTCGCCGCCGCCGATTTCGCCATCGTCGCCGCCATCCCGGATCTTCACAAGATCCCGGAAAACGACCGCCTTAACCCCGACCAGCTTTCCGCCGACATCGCCCGCCTAGGCGGCCAGGGTTTCTATCTGCCCGATCTCGAATCCATCATCGCCAAGGTCAAGGAAACCGCGGAATCCGGCGACGTCATCGCCGTCCTCAGCAACGGTGGCTTCGGCGGCATCCACGAGAAATTGCTGGCAGCACTTGCCTGAGGCATCATCCACCAACATGATCGCGTCCTCTGGCAGCGGCCGCCACTTCTTTTACCAGTTCCGGTAGATTCGCCCGCTCATGATGGACGGGCACAACGTCGATAGACCGCATCCGCCCCTTGCAGCCACCGCCCTGCCGTGAAAACGTCCCATTTGGACAAATTGACCACCGAAATGAGGAATTGAATTGTCCCCTCAATCCGCCAGCATCCTGTGGAATCCATGAAACGCCGCTCGCTCCTCACCATGATCCCCGCCGCCTCCGCTCTTCTTGCTTTCCGCGCGAATGGCGCACCGGTGCCCCAGCCAGCTTTCACCAAGGCCGGATTTGCCATCGCCGTCCAGTGCTGGTCGCTCAAGGAATTCACCCTTTTCCAAGCCATCGAGATGGCAGCGGCCGCCGGCATGGGTGGCGTGGAAGTTTACAAAGGCCAGCTGCTGGGAGGCGATCACGGTGATGTGAAATTCGGCCCCGACATGGCCGACGACAAGGTCCAGGCCCTCCTCGACCATCTGAAGAAAAACAATCTCGTGGCGGTGAATTTCGGTGTCACCGACATTCCCAAGGACGAGGCCGAAGCCCGCAAAACCTTCGAGCTCGCTAAAAAACTCAGCCTCTACGGCGTCAGCACCGAGTCGCTCGGCTCGCTCGACACCTTGGAAAAACTCGCCAAGGAATACGACATCAAGGTCTGTTTCCACAACCATCCCAAGCCCACCGCACTCTGGAATCCCGACACCATCTGGAAAGCCATCGACGGCCGTCATGCGAACATCGGCTACTGCGCCGACATCGGCCACTGGGCCAGTTCCGGCCTCGATCCGCTCGAAGTGATTCAGAAAATCGCCCCCCGGGTGCATGCCTTCCACATGAAGGACCGCGCGTCCATCAGCGAGCCGTCGCGCGACCAGCCGTTCGGCACCGGGATCATCGACATTCCCGCGATCCTCGACGAAGTCCGCAAGCACGGCTTCGCCGGCAACGTCTCCATCGAATACGAATACAACTGGAAGACGAATCTCCCGGAAATCGCCCAGTGCGCCGGCTACCTCCGCGCCTACTCGAAGCTCCGCGCGTGACACAGGCTTTCCCGCCTGTGCTTTCCATCATTTCTCCCACAAACGCGCCCGCAGCGCCTCGGCCGCGGCGCGTGCCTCCGCTTCCTTTTTGCTCTTCCCCTTGCCCGTCGCGAGCACCTTGTCCCGCCACGAAACTTCGGATTGGAAAACCCGCCGGTGGTCCGGACCACTCTCGCCGATGACCCGGTAAACGGGCGCCTGCGGATGGATCGCCTGAAGAAATTCCTGGAGCTCGCCCTTCGGATTCCGCTCTTCCGGACTGGTCACCATGTTGCCGATTTCCGATTCGAACAGTCGCAGCACTAGCTCGCGCGCCGGCACAGGCCCCGAATCCAGATAAACCGCGCCGATCAGCGATTCGAACGCATCCGCCAGTGTCGATAGACGCCGCCGTCCACCGGTCGCTTCCTCGCCTTTCCCTAACAAAACATAATCGCCCAGGTGGATCGCCATCGCGAAGCGCGCCAACGCCCGCCGCGAAACCACCCGCGAACGAAGCTTGGTGAGACGGCCCTCGGTGAAATCCGGGAACATTTTGAAAAGCTCCTCCGTCACGATCAGCTGGAGTACCGCGTCGCCCAGGAATTCCATCCGCTGGTTGTCGAAGTGCGGCTTCTGTGACTCGTATGCGAGACTGGGATGGGTCAGCGCCTCCGCCAACAATAGCGAATTACGAAATTTGTAGTGAATCCTGCTCTCAAGCGGCTGCATCAGTCGTTCTACTCGGTTTCCTCCTCTCCCCTCCAAACCTCCGCTGAGATTCCGATGGGAAAGATGGGGTGATCGACGGGACTCGAACCCGCGACAACCGGAATCACAATCCGGGGCTCTACCAACTGAGCTACGACCACCATTTCAGGCGGGGCGGCAGATTTGTCCATGACTGCCGATTTGGAAAGGGAAAAATCAAACAAGTGCATGATCCTGTGTGATTCACCCGCGTGCACGCCAACGATTCCCCGTTTCGCCGCCCCTCAGCCGCCTGAATCCGGGCTTGGCAGGTTCATTTCACCAGCCATTCTACCCGCCGCCTTGCGATGCGGCCAAGCACTCCATGACTCTCCTGACTCTGAGAACCCTTCCCATTCTGGCGGTTGTCCTGCTCTGCCAGTGCGGAGCTCCCACACCGCCCCGATGCGTCAAGGTGCCGAGATCTTCCCGAGTCCCCGCATCGACTCTCATTGAAAACGCCAGGGAACAATGGTCCATCCTCGGAAACCCATCGCGCAAGTCGGACTGGGACACGGCGCGGGCCAGTTACAACACGTCCATCGCGAAACTCTTCGATCAACTCCGCTGCGGACCCGGAGATTGGAGCTCCCGCGCCGCAGACCTCGGCACACGGATCGCGCCGCCCGATGAGTTCCAGGCGAATATCGCGAACCTCGACGCCGTGTTTCCCGCCTCCCAGGTCGATGTCAATTTGCTCAACCACCATGAGATCACACCCGGCGTCGGACTACCACTCGTCGGCTGGAAGGAAACCACTCCCGTCGGTGTCAAACGCCCGCCCTACCAGTTGCCCAACGGTTTCCCCTACAATCTGACAGCCACCCTCGAATTCGACGGCTCCGGCCCGCCCACTTGGCACTTCTCCAAACGCTGGCTCCACAACGACCGCAAAATCGGCAAGACCAGCCAGACGCTTGCCTCGGACTGGACCGCGCCCAATGCCTTCCTCTGGAAAATGTGCGATCTCGACGACCTGAAAATCCAGAACGTCCTCATGCCCGGACGCTTCATGGAGGAAACCGGCATCTACTTCCTCCAGCCATACGATCCGAAAAAAATCCCTCTCGTTCTCGTCCACGGCCTCGTCTCCAGCCCGGACGCCTTCAAGAACGTCATCAACGACATCGCTCCAGAGCCATGGTTCCGCGAGAAGTATCAGATCTGGCTCTACAACTATCCGACCGGGAATCCATGGATCTTCAGCAGCATGAAATTCCGCGAACTCATGCGGGAGGCTTGTGCTTACGCCCGCACCAAGGGTGACGACCGCAATCTCAATCAAATGATCATCGCGTCCCACTCCATGGGCGGCCTCGTCACGCGTGCCAGCGTCACCGATCCGGGGACGAAATTCTACGACGCCGCCTTCAAGGTGCCCATCGACCAGCTCAAGGTATCCGAGCCCACCCGCAAGCTCATCCGCGACTGCACGCTCTATCAGCCCCTTACCGAACCCAAGCGGGTCGTCTTCATGGCGGTCCCCCACAAGGGAAGTCCCGTCGCCACCATCGGTCCTGCCGTCTGGGTCTCACGCCTCATCCGCCTCCCCAAGACGCTCACCGTCGAGCTGCTGGACGCCACCATCCAGACCGTGACTGATGTTGTCACGGGAACGGAGGACAAACCGGAGATTCCCAATTCCATCAACAGCCTCTCGCCGGCAAACAAGTATAACATCGCTCTCTCAACCATGCCCCTTCCCGGCAATATCGCCTTCCACTCCGTCGTCGGCGACCGCGGCAAGGGCGGTCTTCCCAACTGTAGTGACGGCATCGTCCCCTACTGGTCGTCCCGCGTCGAACCGATCGAATCCGAACTCGTCGTACCCTGCAACCACAGCGTGCCCGACAACGACCTCGCCGCCCAGGAACTCAAACGCATCCTCAAGCTGCATCTTGAAAATGCTCGATAGAAGATTCTGATCGAGGATGAACAATCCGCGTTTCCGGTCTTTCCCGATCACTGCTTGCCGATCACTTTACACTCATTCGCCCATGTCTCCCGAACAACAACTCGCCCAGCTCACCGCCGGCACCGCCAAGGTTCTATCCGAAAAGGAACTGCTTGAAAAACTCCGTCTCGGTCGCCCGCTTCGCATCAAGCTCGGCGTCGACCCCACCGCGCCGGACATCCACCTCGGGCACACCGTCGCCTTGGAAAAACTCCGCCAGTTCCAGCTCCTCGGCCACCAGGCGGTCCTTCTGATAGGCGACTTCACCGCCACCGTTGGCGATCCCACCGGCCGCTCGTCCACCCGCCCGCCGCTCACCCGCGACGAGGTGTTGGTAAATGCCGCCACCTACACCGACCAGGCCTTCAAGATCCTCGACAAGTCCAAAACGGAGATCGTCTACAACGGCGACTGGTTCCGGAAAATGACCTACGAGGAAATCCTCAAGCTCAACGGCCGCGTCACGCTCCAACAGATGCTCCAGCGCGAGGACTTCCGTACCCGTCTCGACGCCGGGCAGGAAATCCGACTGCACGAGCTTCAATACCCCATCATGCAAGGCTGGGACTCCGTTGAAATCCGCGCCGACGTCGAAATCGGCGGCACCGACCAGCTTTTCAACATCCTCGTCGGCCGCGATCTCCAGAAGGAAGAAGGCCAGCCACAACAGGTCGTCATGGTCATGCCCCTGCTCGAAGGCCTCGACGGCGTTAGAAAGATGTCCAAGTCCTACGGCAACTATGTCGGCGTCAGCGACGCGCCGCAGGAGATGTTCGGCAAGCTCATGAGTGTCTCCGACGAGCTGATGGACCGCTACTACCTACTCCTGCTAGGCGAGGCCCGCGATCCCGCCGGCCACCCGATGGATGCCAAGAAGTCCCTCGCCGAGAAACTCACCAGCCGCTACCACGGCCCCGAAGCCGGCCCCGCCGCCCGCGCCGACTGGGACACGCGCTTCTCGAAAAAAGACCTCGCTGCCGCCGAGCTTCCGGAACTCCCCCTCACGGATCTGCCCGCCGATCTCACCGTCCTGTCACTCACCGCCCACGCCTTCCAAGCCGCCTACGACCTGGAAAAATCCAACGGCGAGCTGAAGAAACAATTCATCACCACCGGCTCCGTGCAACTCAACGGCGAAAAACTAACCGACCCCAACGCGGCCATCTCCCCCGCCGCGGGGGATGTGCTCAAGCTGTCGAAAAAGCACGCCGTGAGGTTCGTGTGAGATGACCTGGCATGGACTGCTCCGACATGTCGGAGCTTTCCCACTGGCCGACATGTCGGCCAGTGGGAAAGCGGGAACATGTTCCCGCAGTCCGAAAAACACGCCACCGGATTTTCGCCCCCCGTTTCACACGCGCAACCCGTCAGCCACCCCGCAGGCGGCTCCCAGCAGACTTCCCGTCACCGCTCCACGGTGGCAGTTGTCCCCGCCGACCATGGCATTGGCCGTAATGCCGGCACCGAAATCATCGTGGTATTTCCACGCCAGATAGAGCGCGGCCGGCATGGCCTCCGCGATGTAGCAGGCAGGACTGAAACGCGAGCCGACCACATGCTCGTCCGGTTGCCCGCGCCACGAGTCCGCCTTGTTTCCTGATAGCCAGTCGCCGCCCTCCCGCCGGATGGCATCTTGCAGCGAACTTCCCTCCGCCACCGCCCATAACAGCCGCACCAGCGTGTCCGCCGCCCGCAGGACGTTGGCATGGGCGTGGGTCAGCCCCACGTGCTCCTTCACGATCCGCCGCAACTCCTCGCGCGGAGTTCCTTCCAGCGCGGCCACCAACGCCGGCACGGTCGCCAAGCCACCGATGTGCTCGTCGCTGATCCCACATTTCCGCGGTGGCCTGCCCTCGGCGTATCGGGTGAAAAACGCGCGGTGATATTCCTCCACATAGGTGTCCCGGTGCCAGCCCGGCTCGAGCATGCGAGTGATGTATCGATCCAGCCACGCATCCGCATCATAGCCGCCGTTTTCCCTGACGAGGTTGAACAACTCGGTGGCGAGTCTGAAATTCAACGTGTTCTCCCCAGCCTTGAGGAACTGGTGATAGTGGATGTCCCGCCGCCCCCAATAGACCGCCTGTTCCCGCAGGATATCGCCTCTCGCGTTGATAGGCTGATAGGTCGAGCGCCACAGGATGCTTCCCGGATGCGGATTCACGGGTGGCTTGAAATGGTCAACCGTCCCGTAATCACGACGCAAAGCCTCGCGGTCATAATACCAGTGCACCGGCATCGCCAGCGCATCCGCTGCCTGAGAGCCTTCGTAAGCCGCCATCCATGGATTCATGCGGCATGACTAAGCGCGGATTCAGACCACGCAAGCTCCGCGGTGACGGCCACTTTGCCAGGCTCCGATGCCATCCCTCGTGAATCGAGGCACCGCAATCCCACCTATTTCTCCGGCTCTGACACCTGGATTTCCACTCCGGGATCATCGGTGGAATACCAATGACAGGCGAGCACGTCGACCAGTTCGAAGCGGCTTCCCATGTCGTCCTTGATGCGGCGCACTTTCACGCGCACCCGGATGAGGCCCTCGGGGTTGTCATGCGGCAGGTCCAGGCCGAAGACGCGCTTGCCGCTTTGTTCGAGTTCGAACGCAGCGTCGAGCAGGCGGCCGTTCCGCGTGTCGCGCTTGACCAAAAACTCGGGGGACTGGAATCCCGTCTCGTTCACGAATCCGAATCGCGGAACATAAAGTACGATGCTGACATCTTCCGCATCCTTGCGCTCCTCGGCAAGCCGTTGGCGGGCAAGCAGGCGGAATTCCCCTTCCGGCTCGCCGCTGCCTGCGAGGAACAGCGCCCACGGATAGGTGCTGAAGCGGACGAAGTGATCCCAGTCGAGCCGCCACTCGTTGTCCTGCTCCACGAAAACCGCATCGATCTGGCGGCCGTCGGCAGTGTTCCAAAGCGTCTCGATGGCGCGGCCGGCGGGAAGATGGAGGACCGCGCTTTTGAGAAGAGTGAGCGTCTCCGGGGCGATGGTCACGATCGGATTCAGGTCATAAAACCGCGCCATCCGGGATGCCGTGGTGATGGGATTGAGGACAAACTGGTTTCTTGCCTCGGGTGTGCCGGCGGCGAGAAACCCGAAGAATCCCTGACTGGCGAGCGGACCCCCCTCAGTCAGCAGCGCGGCTTCCTCCGGGGTCGGTCCAGTATTGACGGGCTCCGCAGCGGCGGATTTTTCTCCCGCCGGCGCCTTCTTGAACAGATAGCCTGCTCCCACCACGATTCCCACCAGCAGCAGCATCCAGATTGCGATGAGTTTGAAAATCAGATGGCTGCCCCTGCGCTTTTTCCGCGAGGATTTCTCGGGTTCCCGCGGGCGTTGGGAGGTGTCAGCCGGCACAATGGGAGCGGGTTGCTCCACGGGAACCGGTTCGACACCGAGTGACGGATCAAGCCCGCATTCCGGGCAGACGCGGCTCTCCGCATCACCCGCCGGCGACCGGAAAAGTGACCCGCAGTGCCCGCAATGGAACCAGGAATTGGGTGTGTCGCTCACGGTCGAAAAATTACGGGGTTGCCCAGTCGATGTGAAGCATCTCTCCGATAAGCCATTGATTCGGCAGGGATTCCGGAGAGCCTCGGACGAGGCGGAGGGTGATTTTTCGGGAGCTCTGGGATTCGCCAAGAATTTCGCCGTGGTTGAAAAGTGGGGCGATTCCCGCCTCAGCGGCGTCACCGATGCGGACGTAACACCAGATGGACGATTCACGGTCGGGAGACGTCAGCCGATAGCTCCGATACTCCCCTTCCGGCCACAGCGCGGAGTAATAATCGGCAGCCGATATTTCGCCACGGATCTCGGAGCCGTCGCCTTTTCCTTCGGCAAGTTGGCCGAATGTGGCCGTGCCAAATGCGACCGTCGCCTTCCAATCCATCAACAAGCGACCGCCCTGCCAGGTGAAATAAGCGGAATACCGCTCATTATCCGGTAGGAAACCCTCAAGCACTCCGTATGGCCGCCCGGCGAGTTCCTGAATGTTCCAGATCGACTCCGGATCCGGTGCCCATGATGAGGGCAAATGGAGTGGCTGCCAGTGCCGCCGGAGCGTTTTCTCCAGTTGTTTTCCATCTTTGATCAATGGCACAACGTCCTCGATCATCGAGGCTTGGCCATAGGCTCGGAAAATCTGGAGGGCTTCCGGTTGCTGGCTCAGCAGACGGTTCAAGGCTTCCATCCCCTCGACTTTTTCTTCCTCCTCCGCCCTGAGTGCCCACTCGACCGGGTCTTTTGTGGGAGCATTCGTGGAGTTGATGAGTGGGAGCAGCAGCAAGGTGGACACGACCAAAACGATCACCGCCACCCCCATCCCTACGATCCACAGCACCGGGTGGCGACGAACCGCCCCCCAGTCACGACCCTCGCCGGCCTGGTTCTTCCCCGGCTTTTCCCGGACCTGCCTCTCATGGAACGTAAAAAGCCGCTCCACCTTGGTCGGCGGCGGCTCGCTCTGATCCAGCCGAACCACCGAACTGCCGATTTCCTGAACTTCGATTCGCCGACCGGTTTCCGGCGAGTCGCCGCGGCTGAGATTGGACTCGATTCGCAGACCGATTTCCTGAGGTGCCTTGCGGAGCGACGAATCATTCACCGTCCGCCTTGCCGGTAAAACCACGGCGGCGGAAGGTGCTTCTCGGGGTG
Organism: Akkermansiaceae bacterium; assembly: GCA_041736495.1. GTDB lineage: Bacteria > Verrucomicrobiota > Verrucomicrobiia > Verrucomicrobiales > Akkermansiaceae > Luteolibacter. Next base: position 1,056 of record JBGSTM010000023.1, on the reverse strand, counting down.
CGTTTCCCGATTCGTCCCAACGCTCGTCCGGAGAGTTTTCCGGGACGTGGTGGTTGGTGTCGGACAGGCTTGGGTTCATCATCAGAAGTCAGGGAAGCGGCTCAAGCTGGGGAAAAATTCGGAGTCAGGCAAGCAGCTTGAAATTCTTATTCTCCGGAAAGTTTGCGATCCAGCGCTTCGTCCATCGCCTGCTCGACCAGGCGGGCGGCGAGCGCCTCGGTGGCGGAATCGAGCCGCTGGACGGCGGATTTCAGCGGATTTGCCGCACCACCGGCCAGAGCGGCACGCACGGCAGCGGCGGCGGATTCGATTTCAACCCGCTCGTCATCCATGGCAAGCCCTTGGGTGAGAACGGCTTCCACAGCGGGAAGGAGTTCCTCGGCTTTCAGCCTGGCCTCGGTGAACACCCGCTCGGCCATGTCCGTGAAGGCATGCTCCACCGACTCGCTGACCATCGCCTCGACCGCCGCGTCATCCACATTCACCGCCGCGCTCTCGATCCGGACCACGGTGTCCGCGCCGGTGGAAACGTCGCGGGCGAGCGCTTCCAGGATGCCGTTCTCATCGATCTTGAACTGCACGCCGACCCGCGCCTGGCCCTTCGGCGATGGGGAAAACCGCACGTCGAAACTGCCGAGCTCCCAGTTGTCCTTGGCCATTTCCCGCTCGCCCTGGAGCACCCGCACCCGCATCGCGGCCTGTCCGTCGGCGGCGTTGGTGAACATTTCACCCGCCTTGCACGGGATGGTCGTGTTGCGGGGAATGAGCACGTTCATCAGCCCGCCGAAGGTCTCGATGCCGAGGCTCAGCGGCGTCACATCCAGAAGGATCATCTGCCGGAGGGCTCCGCTGAGGACACCGCCCTGGATCGTCGCGCCGAGTGCGATCGCCTCATCCGGGTGTTGTGAAACATCCGGTTCGCGCCCGAAAAGCTCGCCCACCGCCCGGCGGACCGCAGGCATCCGCGTGCTGCCGCCCACGACGACCACCGCGCTGAGATCTTCCGGCTTGAGCGCGGCGTCCGCGAGCGCCTGACGGCAGAGACGCAGCGTCCGG
>JBGSTM010000017.1:0-3432 GCA_041736495.1 Akkermansiaceae bacterium | reverse complement strand
CCGGTGCCGGCCGTGGCCAGCGGTCCGTGAAAAAGGGCCGCAATGTGGACCGTGATCTCGGCATCCTTGCGGTGACCGAGGGCGCGACCGAGCGGGTTTGCGAAGCCCTCGGCATCCCGCCCGAATGGGCGACTCGCTGCGAGGACTCGACCCATCGTGGTCACGATGGAACCTACGACGCGCTTCGTAGCAGACTTGAATTCATCCTCGAAAGAGGACGCATCAAAAACTTCAACGACAAGGCCGGACAACTCGGTTCCTACGGCGGAGGCAACCATTTCGGCGAGTGCGAGATCACCCGTGTCCTCGACCGCCCGTCGGCCCGTGAAACCGCCGACGTCTTCGGACTCAAGGATGGTCACGTCTCCTTCCTCAGCCATTGCGGATCGCGCGGCTTCGGCAACCTGTTAGCTCAGGGCCAGTTCAAGGATCTCGAAAAAAAGTTCCGCGACTGGAGCACGCCGTTTCCCGCAGGTGACAAGCAACTCGTTTACGCCCCGCTCGGAACCCCCGAGGCGGACGCCTACATCGACGACATGTCGCTCGGCGCGAATTTCGCCACCGTGAACCACCTGCTCATCAACGCGCTTGTGTTGGAAGCATTCCAGGAAATCCTTCCCGGAGCTAACGGCCAGCTCGTCTATTTCATCTCGCACAACATCGCGCGGGAGGAAATCGTCGGTGGGAAAAAAGCGTGGGTCCACCGCAAGGGCGCGACGCGGGCCATCCCCGGCGGACACTTCTCGCTGGCCGGAACCCGCTTCGCCGAATCCGGACACCCGATCCTGCTGCCCGGAAATCCGCGCGACGGTTCCGTCGTCATGGTCGCCGAAGGCGGAGCCGAGCGCACCGCCTGGTCCGTCAACCATGGCGCGGGCCGTGCCATGGGCCGCAAGCACGCGGCGAGAACACTCGACCAGAAATCCGTGGATGCCGATTTCGATGCCTCCGACATTCTAACCAACTGCCGGAAATACCCGATCGACGAAGCGCCCGACGCCTACAAGAACTTCCCCGAAGTCCTGCGCAGCGTCGAAACCGCCGGCCTTGCCCGCTCGGTTGCCAGGCTACAAGCTCGCTTCGTGATCAAGGACGAAACCGCAGCGGATGACTAACACCAAGAGATCGGACGGATCCGACTGATCCGTCTGATCCGTCTGATCCGTCTGATCTCTCCTACAATACCATGAAACCCCTCCAACTCGACGGCACCTCCGGCGGCGGCCAGATGTTGCGCACCGCGCTTTCGCTTGCCATGGTCACCGGCCAGCCGTTCCGCATGACGAACATCCGCGGCAAGCGCCCGAAGCCTGGCCTGATGCGCCAGCACCTAACATGCGTGAGGGCTGCCTGTGAAATCTCCGGCGGCACCGCGGACGGCGCGGAGATCGGCTCCACCGAGTTGGTTTTCCGCGCGGGCAAGCCGAAAGGCGGCACCTATCAGTTCGCCATCGGGACTGCGGGCAGCACGGGTTTGCTTTTCCAGACCCTGCTTCCCGCACTGCTTCATGCGGATGGCCCGAGCACGCTCCGGCTCGAAGGTGGCACGCACAACCCGATGGCCCCGCCGTTCGAGTTCCTCGGCCGCGTCTTCCTCCCGGCGTTGCGCCGCATGGGGGCGAAAGTCTCGATTTCCCTCGTGCAATCCGGTTTTGCCCCGGTCGGCGGCGGGATCATCGAGTGTGAAATCCAGCCCTGCGCGGAATTAACACCCCTCAGCCTCCACGAGCGCGGCGAATTGAAATCCCTGAGTCTCCGCGTCCCCATCCGCAACCTTCAGATTGCCATCGGCGGCCGGATGCTCGATGCCGCGCTCAAGCAGCTTCCCTGCGATGACGCCACCGTCGAAATCCGCGAGCCGGGTCCCGGGCGGGGAGTTTGTTGTCTTTACGAAGCGGTGTTTGAAAACAGCGAGGAGCTCGCCAGCAGCTTCGGGGAAACCAATGTCACTGCCGAGCGTGTCGGCCAGCGTGCGGCGAAGAGCTTGCAGGATTTCATCAACTCCGGCGTGCCGGTCGGACGGCATCTGGCGGACCAGTTGCTCCTGCCAATGGCCCTGGCGGGCGGCGGCAGTTTCACCACCATGGTGCCCGACGACCATGTTCCGACGAATATTTCCGTCATCGAAAAGTTCCTGCCCGTGAAATTCAGCATCGATGATGCGGACCGCGGAAAGAGAGTGGTGGCACTGGAATCCGCTCCGCAGCGGTGACTTCGGAGCGCCCGGCGGGAGGTTGGCTTGACCTGAGCGCATTCCGAGTCCAGTCTCCGCGCGACATGACAAGTTTCAAATCAACCTTCGTTAACTATTTGCCAATTTCCGTTTTGGCGGCGGTGAGTTTGAGCTCATGTGGTCCTTCGGGCCCCGCGCGCTCGGATTATCTTGCCGGTGTGGGTGGCCCTGTCCACCAGCAGACTTCCAGCGGAGCGAGCCATCCTGCCCCGGCGATTCCCGATGATGTTTCCTACTGGGACGGCGACAGCGCCCAGGGGAGCCCCTTGATCAAGATCAACCGCGGCCAACAAAAGGCGTTTTTCTACAAAGGCGGCACGCTGGTCGGGATTTCCCGGATCTCCAGCGGGACCGAAGATCACGGAACTCCTGCGGGGAAATACAAAATCACCCAGAAGAGCAAGGATCATAAATCCTCACTGTATGGGGTTTTCAAGGACCGCGCGACGGGGATGACCACCAACGACAACGTGGACATCCGGGTGGACAAGCCCCTGCCTTCCGAAATTTTCTACAACGCGCCGATGCTCAACTTCATGCGATTTAATGGCGGAATCGGCATGCACACCGGCTTTCTTCCCGGCTATGCGGCTTCTCACGGCTGCATCCGCATGCCGCACCACATGTCGGAGCATTTCTTCAACAACGTCGAGCTCGGCACTCCGGTCATCGTCGAGTGAGCGCACACCTCCCGGATGCCTCCGCGACGATGGAAATCACCCCGCAGGCGGTGGCGGAGTGGATCCACCTGCCTCGCGACCAGCGGCCGAGACTCATCGACTGCCGGGAAGAGGACGAACTCGCCGTCTGCCAGATCTCGGGTAACGAGTGGTTTCCGCTGGGTCTGTTTCCGGGAGTGCGGGAAAAGCTGCTCGCCCGGAATGAACGTGGAGTGGTCGTATATTGCCACCACGGCGTAAGATCGCTGCGCGCGGTGCATTTCCTGCGGTCCATCGGCGTGGAAAACGCGTTTTCGATGCAGGGTGGAATTGAGGAATGGGCGGAACGGATTGAGCCGGAAATGCGGCGTTATTGAGTGCACGGAGCGCTGACTTTAGTCCAATGCCTTTAAGGATTCGTGATGGTGATGGTCTTTGTTAGTGTCTTCGAGCCGGGCGTTTTGGTTTTCGGCCAGTCCTTGACGGGTTGCCTGAGGGTGCGGGGGCAACTTCGCGGCTTGCGCTTCTGAATCAATGCGC
>JBGSTM010000016.1:0-11757 GCA_041736495.1 Akkermansiaceae bacterium | reverse complement strand
GGAAAATGCTTTGGGAAAGTCGCTGAAAAACGAATGGGAGGGCGTGGATGCGGCAGGCATCCGCCCAATCAAAACAGATGCTTTAAAAGTACCAGCAAAATATGCGGAGTCCCGGAACTTTCAATCCTTAAAGGCATTGGACTGAAGTCAGCGCTCCGTTTTTCAGACAGTCTCTTGGTCCCACCTTCCCGACTCGCTGGGAGTCGGTGATCTGGCAGAGAAATGATTGCCCCAGCAATTCCAAGGAAAGATTTCTCCTTGGAAGACATATTCAGCCGGAACCCAAACCCAGCCGGTATTCCCGATTCGTCGTTCATGCGGTGATTCCGCAGAGGCCACCTCATGCATCTAAAAAAACCAAAACCCCAATGAAAAACCCCATCATCAAAACCCTCGCGCTGTGTGCCCTGCTCGGGTCCACGGTCCCTGTCCAGGCGGACACCACCTTTTATGTCAAAGCGAACGCCCCGTGGCAGGGCTTCATGAATGTCTTCGAACTGCCGTCCGAGTTCGGACCCGGCGCGTATGTCTTCGGCCAACCTTGGGGCGTTCAGGACCTGCGCGCCGTTTTTTCCGGTACCAAGCTCACCCTTTCGCCCAACACCATCGGCGATCCGAACGAGTTCTGGTATCAAAACACCTCGGGAACCGCCACGCCGCCCAGCGTGGGCGGACCGGGACAGCTCGGGAACAAGATCATGGACGCCACCCTTTACGTGCAGGTCCCGGACGGGAGCCTGTCGGGTCAGGAAATCACGTTCACCGGCAACGTCGCTTCGAACAACCTGTCCCCGGAATACACCACCGTCGCTTTCATCAAGGATTTCGCTCCGGATTATTCCTCGTTCAACAGCGTCACCGCGGAACTGGTGAACGGGACCTTCGAGGTCGTTCTCGTCGCCGATGTCGATCCCGCCCGCCACATCCAGTATGGCTTCCAAACCACCGGGCGGAACGTGTGGGTCACCGACGTGGGGCCGCTTGGTGCCGTGGAAATCGACACCCTCACCGTGCCTCCGGGCAATCCGGACGTGAAGGTGGATCCCGCGGCCGCCTGGCAGGGATTCATGAACGTTTTCAATCTGCCTGGAAATGGCGGTGAATTCGTCCTGGGGAGCACCTGGCCGACCACGGATCTGGTGGCGGAATTTTCAGGCCCGACCCTGACCCTGAAGCCGAACTCGATCGACGATCCCACTTACTACACCGACGGCGTCGGCAACAAGACCATGGAAGCCAACATGTATGTGGAAACGCTGCCAGGAACGCTTACCGGGCAAACCGTGAATTTCAGCGGCACCGTGACCGCCAACACGCTGACCGGCGCGCACACGGCGATCGCCTTCATCAAGGATTTCGCCCCGGATTATTCGTCGGTGGAAATTTCCACCGTGCCGCTGTCGGTCGGGCCATTCACCGTCAGCCGGAGCACGATCGCCGATTCGCAGCGCCACATCCAATACGGGTTCCAGGTCGTCGGGCCGCCGGTGCCGATCGAGAACATCGCGTCCTTTGGCTCTGTCGAAATCAGCACGGACCTCACCGATTCGTACGCCACCTGGCTGGCTGGCTTCGATTTCTCCAATTTCACCAACCCGGATCTCACCCGCAGCGGTGATCCCGACGGCGACGGGTTGAACAACTTCTCTGAATTCGCGCTCAATTCCAATCCCACCAACGCCGCGGCCTCAGGGAAAATCAGCGCCGCAGTCGGCACCGTGGGAGATGACAACGCCATGCTGCTGACCTTGCCGGTCTTCAACGGAGCAACCTTCAGCGGCTCCCCCGCGGAATCCGCCACCATCGGCCAGCTGAGCTACACCGTCGAGGGATCGAACTCGCTCGCGGAATTCGACCAGCCGGTGTCCGAAGTTTTGCCCGCGCAGTCTGAAGGCCTGCCAGTGACTGGCAGCGGCTGGAGTTACCGCACCTTCCGCCTTGATGGCGCGGTCGGCGGTGTTTCATCCCGTGGTCCCGCTGGCTTCCTGCGCGCCCGCACTTCCCCGGCTCCCTGATGAAAACCATCGCCCTCAGCCTGTTGGGAATCGTCGCCACAGCCTTCGCGGCCACGGCGCAGGCGATTCCCGGCCGGACCCTGATCTGGTCGGACGAGTTCTCCCAGGCGGACGGCTCCAAACCGGACTCCGCCAAGTGGGGCAATGACATCGGCGGCTCAGGCTGGGGGAACAACGAGCTGCAATACTACACCGACCGCACCGAGAACGCGCGAATCGAAAACGGCCAGCTTGTCATCGAGGCCCGCAAGGAGGATTTCAACGGGAAAAACTACACCTCCGCCCGCCTGCTCACCAAGAACAAGGTTTCCTGGACTTACGGACGCATCGAAGCGCGGATCAGGATTCCGAAAGGGCAGGGGATCTGGCCCGCCTTCTGGATGCTGGGCGCAAACATCGACGGGGTCGGATGGCCGCTCTGTGGCGAAATCGACATCATGGAAAACATCGGCTCCCTGCCGTCCACCCTTTACGGAACCATCCACGGGCCGGGCTATTCGGGCGGCGGCGGGATTTCCGGAAACACCGTGCTGGCGGGTGCCGCGCTGGGCGACGATTTCCACGTGTATGCCATCGAGTGGGAGGAAAACCGGATCCGCTGGTTTCTCGACGGGCAGCAGTTTTTCACGCTCACCCCGGGAAATTTGCCGAACGGAAGTGCCTGGGTCTTCAATGCCCCGCAGTTCCTGATCCTCAACGTGGCCGTGGGTGGAAACTGGCCGGGTAGCCCCAATGCATCCACGGTTTTTCCCCAGCGCATGACGGTCGATTACGTCCGGGTCTATGCGCCGCTTGGCCCCGTTCCGCCGACCACGACCTTCACGGTGGATCCCGCCGAATCCTGGCTTGGATACATGCACGTCTCGGACCTGCCCGCCAGCGGGGGCACCTACCGCTCCGGCGGCGTCTGGGAAGTGCCCGATCTCCGCTCCAGCTTCAGCGGATCCACCCTCACGCTGAGCCCGAATACGATCAACGATCCGGCTCCCTATTGGTACGTCGGCGGCGGCGCTCCCGGCAGACCCGGCAACAAAATCATGAGCGCCAACCTGTATGTGGAAAAAACCGGCGAGCTCTCCGGGAAAACCATCACCTTCACCTGCACGGTCACCTCCAACACGTTGACCGGCGCCCACCGCACGATCGCCTTCATCAAGGATTTCGCCGCCGATTACTCCTCGTTCACCTCGACCACCACGCCCCTCGTGAACGGCACCTTTTCCATCAGTCATGCCACCGCAGCCGGATCCGGCCGCCACGTGCAATATGGCTTCGAAACGACCGGCGTGAACGTCTGGCCCACCGACGCCGCGCCCTTCGGATCCATCCAGATCGCCCCTTTCGCCGCGAACGCGTTTTCCACCTGGATGGCCGGGCTCGACTTCGCCGCATTCACCGATCCCGACCTCGGTCCTGCAGGCGATCCGGACCGCGACGGCCGGGCGAATTTCGAGGAATTCGCTCTTAATGACAATCCGCGCTCCCCAGGCGTTTCCAGCAAGGTTCGATCCCGCATCGAAAGCCTTGCCGACGGCCCGGCGCTCGTCCTCACACTCCCCGTGCGGGGAAATCCGGTCTTCAGCGGCTCGCCCGGGAAATCCGCCACCGTCGATCAGGTGGCCTACCACATCGAGGGCTCGAACGGGCTCGCCGCGTTCGACCAGGTCGTCGAGGAAATCCCACCAAGTGCCGCCGGTCTGCCGACCCTCGACGCCGGCTGGAACTACCGGAGCTTCCGCCTGGAAGGCCCCATCGGAGGCCCCGAGTCGCGCGGCCCCGCCGGTTACCTACGGGTCCGGATGGTGGAGGTTTTGTGAACCTCTAGCAGGGATTTCACAATCCAGCCAGCATCGGTGTCTTCGTCCTCGGATGATCCAGCGCCGCACGGTGGCCGTATTGCATCCACCGGTAAGCGACGGTCCAGCCCAGCCACATCACCGGAATCGCGAAGAACATGCCGACGCACAGCGCCAGGCAACCGGCGATCACAATGAGGAATCCCAGCAGTGACAGCAGGAAGAGATTCATGCGGTTGTTCGTGGTGATCCTGGAGCTGTATTCGAAGGATTCCATCACCCCCAGATCGCGATCCACCATCGCCGTCAGATAGAGGCCGTAGCGCATCGCCAGATAGACTCCCGGGGCGATGAGCAGCATGAAGCCGACCGCCACCATCAGGGTGAAGAGAAGGGTAGCTCCGATCGCAGGCAGCAGTTTTTTTCCGCCTCCAAACAGCATGCCGAGGTCGAATTCTTTTCCAGAAACGACGTTCAGCCCGATGCGCGTGGCTCCCAGCGAGAGGAAAATCGAGACGACCTGGGAAACCAGCCAGTTCAGCAAGCCGGCGGTGTGCATCGGGCCCCAAGCGTTGGTTTCGGGGGCCTCCATGTTCCCCATTCCGCTCAGACCGAAACCGAAAACGCCGGTCATTAGATTCGTCACGATGCCCACGGCATAGGTAAGGGCGACGTAAACGATCACCACGAGCAGGATCATCCCGAAATTCCGGGTGGTCAGGTCGAATCCTCGTTTCACGCAGCCGCCGACATCGATGGGTTCGCAGCCCGGCACGATTTCCGGCAGGGCTTCCCCCGCCGGAGCCGGCCGCGAGAGGTCGCCCGCCGAAGTCAATTCGGGTGGGGCGTAGGGATTCGAAGGATCGGCCGCCGGAGCCGGTGCCCCGAAAATCCCCGGAACCTGGCCCGCAGGCAGCCAGTCCTTCATGGTGGAGGTCCACACGAGATCCTTCACCGGATCCAGCCCTCCACCGCGGGCGATTTCCACCAGTTGCTCGAAACTGACCGGCCCGTTTTGTTTCCCGCCGTTGGAATAATACCATTCGTTCATCGTGGGGGCTCATCTAGCAAATCCCGGCTCGCGTGGCAAGGCCCTGGGGCCGGGTTGATCGCAGGCAAGTGAAAATCCGCCGGACGCCGCGACGTAGTCGGCGGAACATGAAAGCATTCATTTCCTTGTTCACCGTGATCGCCGCGATGGTGGCACCGCTCTCCGCCGCAGAACCCGAAGCCGGATTTGTTTCCCTGTTCGACGGGAAGACGCTGGACGGCTGGAAAACCAACGAGACGCCGGATTCCTTCTCGGTCGAAGACGGCGCGATCAAGGCATTCGGCAAACGCTGCCACTTGTTTTACGAGGGACCGGTCAATGGTGCGAAATTCAAGGACTTCGAGCTACGGATGGACGTGATGACGCGCAAGAACTCGAACGGCGGCGTCTTCTTCCACACCGAGTATCAGAAGGACGGCTGGCCGGGCGGATACGAAGTCCAAGTCAACAACACCCAGAAGGATCCACAGAAATCCGGATCTCTCTACAACACCGTTAAAAACCTCGAACCCTTCGCCGACGACACCTGGATGAAATACGTCATCACCGTCAAGGATGGCACGGTCAAGGTGCTCGTGAACGACAAGGAACTCGTGAACTACAAGACCGAGCCCGCCACCACCAAACTGAAACCGGACGGCGGCAACATCGCCATCCAATCCCACGATCCGGGCAGCACCACGCTCTACAAGAACATCCGGATCAAGGTTCTGGACTGAGCGCAAACGGTCGCTGGGACTAAAATCACGCTTGATCGCCCGGGTTGGCGGGGTTGCAGTCACGCGTGAGCCACCCGCCCCAACGATCCTTGCACGATCTCGGATTTTCCGAGCTCGCGGATGCCTTGGCGGCGGACGGCGTGATCCTGCATCACGCCAAGGTCCTCTGGCGCGCCATCCATCGCGAGGGCGAACTCGACCTCGCGTCCCGCGATTTTCTCCCGCCGCTCAAACGCTGGGTCGCGGCCTCGGTGGGGGAGGGGAAGGCATTTTTTCTCGATGCTCCGGAAGTCGTGGATGAAATCCGCAGCTCGGACGGACTGACCCGGAAATTTCTCCTCAGGCTGCGCGACGGCCAGACGATCGAAACCGTGCTCATGGGTTACGACGGCCGTCACACGGTTTGTGTCAGCACGCAGGCCGGCTGCGCGATGGGCTGTGTGTTCTGCGCGACCGGGCAGATGGGATTCGTCCGTCACCTGCGCCCCGGCGAAATCGTCGCCCAAGTCCTCCACGCCCGGCGGGTCTTGAAATCCATCGATCCGAAAAAACGCCTGCGCAACATGGTGCTCATGGGCATGGGCGAGCCGCTTCATAACTACGACTCGGTCATCCACGCGCTCGCTTCCATCTCCGACGTCCGCGGCGCGGGCATCGGCCCTTCGAAAATCGCGATCAGCACCGTCGGCGTCGTCCCCAGCATCCTGCGCCTCGCAGAGGAAGGTCAGCCCTATCGACTGGCAGTTAGCCTGCATGGCTCGACCGAAGAAGAGCGATCCGCGCTCGTCCCCGCCAGCAAGCGCTGGTCGCTGGCCATGCTCATCGACGCCTGCCGGAAGTACGGGGAAATCACCGGCAAGCGGATTTTCTTCGAGTGGACCTTGATCGCTGGCAAAAACGATTCGCCAGAAACTGCGAGACGGTTGGTCGAGTTGTTGCGCGGCATCGACGCCCACGTGAATCTCATCCCGCTCAACCCCACCGGCGGCTTCGCGGGCACCCAAAGCGACTCCGGCCACGAGTTCCAAAGAATCCTCATCGCCGGCGGATTTCCCTGCACCTTCCGCCAGCGCCGCGGCATCGATGTGGCCGCCGGATGCGGGATGTTGAAGGCGGAAAAGCGCGTGAAAACCGCGTAGCTGCGGGGCTTCCGGCAATTGTGACAGGAATGTCACAGGACCACCCTTGAGGCAAAGTGACGCTGCGGCGAATGCTCCGCTCCGACCTCGCGCCGGGCCTTTGGCATGCCATTTTCCCCACCAACCTTCGTCCTCTCCGATCATCTCCGCCTCCTGCGGACGGCATCCGTCTGCCTGATGTTGGGAGCCGTTTCTCCGATTTTCGCTGCCGAGGAAGCGATCACCTTCTACATCCGCGAATACCGCGTGGACGGGGCGAAGCGACTGAAAAAACTCGAAGTCGAGGAAGCCGTGTATCCCTATCTCGGCCCCGCCCGCACGCCTGACGACGTCGAACAGGCGCGCGTCGCCCTGGAAAAAACCTATCACGACAAGGGCTATCAGACGGTTTCCGTCGTCGTTCCCCAGCAGGACCCGCGGCGCGGGATCATCCGGCTGGAAGTCGTCGAGGGTAAAGTCGGCCGCTTGCGGGTAAACGGTGCGCGCTGGTTCCTCCCCAGTCAAATCAAGCGCGACGCCCCATCGCTCGCCGAGGGTAGCGTCCCTAACATGAAGCAGGTCGAAAAGGAAATCATCGGCCTCAACCGCCTGTCAGACCGCCGCGTCACCCCGGTCCTTCGCCAGGGTGTGGAGCCAGGCACCGTGGACATCGACCTGAACGTCGAGGACAAACGCCCGCTCCATGGCTCTCTGGAGCTCAACAACCGTTACAGCGCCAACACCACGCCACTGCGCCTCAACGGCTCCATCAGTTACGGCAACCTGTTCCAATTGGGCCACACCGGCGGCCTCAGCGCACAGATCGCCCCGGAAAACACCGACGACGCACTCGTCTATTCCGGCTACTACCTCGCCCGCGTCACCGACGGCCTCAGCCTGATGGCGCAGGGCACCAAGCAGGACAGCAACGTCTCCACCCTCGGTGGCGGCGCGGTCGCCGGCCGCGGCAATATCGCCGGCCTGCGCGCGTTGTTCGACCTGCCCACGACCGCCAAGTTCTATCAAAACGTCACGCTCGGCATCGATTGGAAAGATCTCGAGGAGGACATCGTCATCGGCAACGATGTCATCGCCGCCCCTATCGAATACTATCCACTCAGCGCCAGCTACGCCGCCACCTGGATGGGCGACAAGGGCTTCACCGCGCTCAACACCTCGCTCAACTTCAGCCTGCGCGGTGTCGGCTCCGACGAGGAGGACTACGCGAACAAGCGGTTCAACGCCGACGGCAGTTACGTCTATTTGCGCACCGACCTCGCCCACACCCGCGACCTCGACGACGGCTGGCAGGTGTTTGGAAAAATCCAGGGCCAGCTCTCCAGCCAGGCGCTCGTCAACACCGAGCAATTCGCGGGCGGCGGTCTCGACACCGCCCGCGGCTACCTCGAAGCCACCGTGCTCGGCGACAATGGCGTCTTCGGCACCGTCGAGTTGCTGGGTCCGTCGCTGATAGGCTCTTCCGCGAAATCCCCCGCCACCGGCGTCAAGACGGACGAGTGGCGCTTCTACGCATTCACCGACGCCGGCATCGTCGGCCTTTACGACGCCCTTCCCGGCCAGGACTCGCGTTACAGTCTGGCAAGCTTCGGCATCGGCAGCCGCGCGAACCTCTACAAGCACTACAACGCCTCCGTCGACATCGCCGTGCCCCTCATCGAAGAGGCGGATACCGACCAGGGCGAGGTCCGCGTCACCTTCCGCGGCTGGGCCGATTTCTAACCAACCACTCTCCCAATGACCAACCGTCCCCAAATCAAGCTCCTCGCCGGACTCCTGCTCCTGCTCGCCGCCCCCCTGCACGCGGAAGAAGCCACAGACTGGTGGAATCCCGCCTGGGCCCAGCGCCAGCCGCTCAACCTCGACACCGCAGACGTCACCGAAGCACCCGGCTCATCCACCGTGCTCGTTCGCCTGTTTGACGGAAACTTCCAGTTCGCCGGAGCCCGCGAGGATGGCAGCGACATCCGTTTCGTCGCCGCCGACGGGAAAACAATACTCCCGCACCAGATAGAAAGCTACGACAACATCCTCAATGAAGCCTTCGTCTGGGTCAAACTGCCCGACGTGAAGTCCGCCGCCAAGGAGACCTTCCACGTTTACTTCGGCAACGCGGACGCCGCCATGCCCGCCGACGTCAAGCCGACCGACGCCTTCGATGCCGACACCGTCCTCGTCTATCACTTCGCCGGCCGCGGCGAGGCGCCTGCCGACAGCACCGCCAACGGCAACAACGCGGAAACCGCCGGAACCACCGCCGAGGGCTCGCTCGTCGGCAACGGCCTGCGCTTGTTAGCCACTCCCATCACCATCCCGAATTCCCCCACGCTCGAATGGAAAGCTGGCCAGCCGCTGACGATCTCCACTTGGATCAAACCCGCCGCCCTCCAGGACAATGCCGTCATTCTCAGTCGCGCCGATGGTACCGCCTCCTTTCGCCTGCTTCTCAATCAGGGCATGCCCATGGTGCAACTCGGTGCCGCCAGCAGCCAGCCCGGTGCTCCCGTCGCCACCGGCGCCTGGAGCCATCTATCAGTCGTCGCCGACGGCAAGACGCTGAAACTCTTCCTCAACGGCGACCTCTACGCCACCCTCGAGGGCGCACTCCCCGCTCTGGCAACCCCGCTCTTCCTCGGCGCTTCGGAGAACGGCTTCACCGGCGAACTCGATGAATTCACCATCTCGAAAACCGCGCGCTCCGCCGGTTGGATCAGGTTCACTTCCGTCAACCAGGGCTCCACCGACGCCGCACAGCGCATCCTCTCGTTAGGCCAGGTCGAGGGCGGCGAAGTCGAGGCCCACAGCGGCGCGATGGAGCACGTCATGCTCTTCGGCGACATCGCCAAGAACATGATGTTCGACGGCTGGATCGCCATCGGCGTCTGCGTGGTCATGATCATCATCGGCTGGACCGTTGCGATCAGGAAATTCCTCTATCTGAACTCCATCGAGAAGGGCACCAAAATCTTCCTCAACCAATGGAAATCCCTCTCCACCGACCTCACGGCGCTCGATCCCGAGGACAAGTCGAGCGTCAGCAGCCTCGGCGGCCAGGTCGATCCCGGCGAGCAGGGGCTCATCGAAAAATCCCCGCTCTACCATATCTACCAGATCGGCTCCGAGGAGATCCGCCACCGCCTCGATAAGGACAACAACCGTGTCCAGGGCCTCTCCGGTCGCTCCATCCAGGCCATCCGTGCCAGCCTCGACGCCGGCCTCGTCCATGAGAGCCACCGCCTGACCGACGGCCTCGTTTACCTCACCATCAGCATCGCCGGCGGCCCGTACGTCGGCCTGCTAGGCACCGTGGTCGGCGTCATGATCACCTTCGCCATCATCGCCAAGTCCGGCGAGGTCAACGTCAACTCCATCGCTCCCGGCATCGCCTCCGCGCTGCTCGCCACCGTCGTCGGTCTCGTCGTCGCCATCCCCGCGCTGTTCATCTATTCCTATCTGAACGGCCGCATCAAGAACTCGCTCGCCCTCATGCAGGTGTTCATCGACGAGTTCGTCGCCAAGATGGCCGAGTTCTACCGCCCCGCCGTCGAGACCGAATCCCCCGGCGGCTCCAGCCACTGAGCTCCTGCTCTTTCTATCAACTATCAACTCTCAACCATCAACTTCCAATGGCCTCCAGCGAAAGCAACTACGACGACATCAACGTCACCCCGATGGTGGACCTCTATCTGGTTCTGCTGCTCATCTTCATCATCATGACCACCGCCGGCGTGCAGGGCGTGAAGGTGAATCTCCCCAGCGCCAGCAGCAAGCCCGCCACCCAGAAGATGGACCTGCCGAAAACCCAGGCCATCACCATCGATACCGAGGGCAAGATCCGCCTCAACACGCTGCCCGTCACGCTCGCCGACCTCGAATCCAAGCTCGCCGCGCTCAAGGCCGCCACGCCCGAGCTGCCCGTCGTCGTCCGCGGCGACCGCGGCAGCCAGTATCAGGGAGTCATGGACGTGCTGGATGTGTTAGGCCGCGTCGGCATCACCCAGATCGGCCTCGCCACCCAGCCGAAGTAAGGAATTCATCTGATCTGAAATTTCAAATCTCAAATTTCAAATCTCTATCTGCATGTCCCCGCGTCCTCCATTTCCCCCACCGCCGAACAAGTCGGGCAAGCACAGAGTCGTCATCGGCATCCTGCTCGCCATTGTTCTGCTAGGCGGCATCGTTTCCTTCATGATGAGCGGAACCAAGAGCACGAGGCCCGCGGCGAAGAAGAGCGACATTGTCACCATCACTCTCCCGCCACCGCCACCTCCGCCGCCGCCACCACCGAAGGTGGAACCGCCGCCGCCCAAGGAAGAACCGCCCAAGGACGAGGAAATCGTCGAGCAGGAACCCGAACCGCTCGAACCCCCGCCCGAAGCCGCCGATCCCGAGCCTCCCGCCGAAGTCCTCGGCACCGGCATCAAGGGTGATGGCCCGGGCATGGCCGGACTCGGCTCCTCCGGCAACGGCGGCGGCAACCGCAACACCATCGGCGGAGGCGGCAACAAACAGGCCCGCATCGATTGGTATGCGAAAAAAATCCTTGTCACCACCATCAAGCAGGCGCTTGAGCGCAGCCCGTCCACCAAGTCGATCGTCTTGGACGAAGGCATCCGCCTGTGGGTCGACAAGGACGGCCGCGTCATCCGCATCAAGCCGTTAGGCAACATTAGCAATCTCGCCGCCATCGAGCAGGTCCTCATCGGCCTGCAAACCTCCCAGGCACCACCTGCCGGCATGCCTCCCTACATCGATTTCAAAATCAAAGCCCGCAAGCCCGGCATCTAATCTTTTTTCCATGTCCGCCACCCGTCCCATCGCCATCGCCGCCCTGCTAGGAGCTGCCAGCCTGCTCCACGCCGAGGAAGTCGCCACCGAGACCACCCCGGTCGAATCGCCTGCGGATGCCTCCGCACCCTCGTTGGAAGTGCTCGATCCCAGCGCAGAAGCGCCGCGTGCGAGTGACCTTCCCGCCGAGCCCGCCCCGGCCGTGGCCCCCGCCGCGCCCACCTCCAACGTCACCGTCAACCTCATCAACCG
>JBGSTM010000373.1:0-2130 GCA_041736495.1 Akkermansiaceae bacterium | reverse complement strand
GGGCGAGTCTGGGGATCGCGCTGTTTCAGGACATTTTCGTGATCGTGTTTTTCCTGGTGATGCCGGCGCTCTACGGGCAGGGCGACGGATCGGCGGCGGGGCAGATCGGCATCGCGCTGCTCAAGGGCGGGTTGTTTCTGGCAGGCGCGTGGTTGTTAGGCCGTTATGGGTTGACGCCGCTGCTGCACGCGGTGGCGCGGACGCGCAGCCGGGAATTGTTCACGCTCACGGTAATCGGCTTGTGCGCCGGGGTGGCGTTCGCGGGCGGGGCGTTGAATCTGTCGCTCGCGCTGGGGGCCTTTGCCGCCGGTCTGGTTGTGAGCGAGTCGATTTACAGCCACCGGATTCTATCCGACATCCTGCCGTTCAAGGATCTGTTTCTGGCGATCTTCTTCATCTCGATGGGTTTGCTGATCGATCTCTCGGTGATCGCGGCGGACTGGCACCGGGTGCTGCTGGGAAGTCTGGTGATTTTGATTTTGAAGAGCGGGATCATCTTCACGGTGCTCAAATGGATCCATCTGCCCGGACGCCCGGCCTTGCTGGCGACGGCCAGTCTGGCAAGCACGGGGGAGTTTTCGCTGGTGCTGATCGGGAAGGCCGGCGGCTATCGGCCATTCGACCCAAGCGTGGAGCAAATGCTGCTGGTGTGCACCGCGGTCACGATGGCGGTGGTGCCGTCGCTGATGCGCGGAGCGATGCCCTTGGGGAAATGGATGGAGCGCATGGGATACATCAGCACCCGCAAGATCCTGCCGGAAGAGATGACACCGATCAAAGTGATCAAGGAAATTTCCGACCATGCGGTGATCTGCGGATACGGCCCGGTCGGCAAATCGCTCAATGAAGCCTTGAAACGCTGCGGCGTGGACACGCTGGTGATGGAGCTGAACTCCGACACGGTCCGCAGGCTGAAGCAGGAAGGGCAGCCGGTGCTTTTCGCGGATGCGACCCATGCCGAGGCGCTCGACCTGGCGGGCATCGGCCGGGCGAGACTGGTGGCGTTCACATTTCCGGCGGTGGACGCCACGTGCATCTCGGTCCCGCTCGTGCGGGAGAGAAACGCCGGCATTTTCATCTTCGGCCGGGCGAAATACCCGGGCGAGGTCACCCGGTTGCGCGAGCTCGGCGTGCAGGTCATCCACGACGAACGCGAAAGCGCGGTGGCCATGGTGCGGGCCGCCGTTTCCTCCTACGAGCGCGCGGACATCGATCCGGAGGAGGTCGTGGGCGACATGATGGAGGACGGGTGAGATTTTCTAGCGGGGCTTGGCGGGCTCCAGCAGCGCGGCGAGGGCGAACATGGAAATTCCACCGAGTTCAAGCACCCAGTTCATTCGCACTCCGAGGCGCTCGTTTTTGAGAAACACGTCGAAGTGGTGAAATGAAATCGCCCGGACGACGATGAAGGTCAGGAGGAAAAACAATCCGGAAGACAGCAGCCGGTGTCGCCTCCAGAAAGCATAACGGTGCCAGACAAACCAGCCGCCGAGAATCACCGCGCTGCCCGCCACCCCGAGCACGAACCATTTCTGGACCGTCCGGCGATCATCATACCAGCCGGAGTGGTGGGATACCACCCGCCCGATGTCCGTGAAGAGAGACTGCAAATCGAGCTGCTTGTTCACGCAGAGCGCCAGCATGCCCAGCGCCACGAATACCCACAGCCTGTCCCGCTGCCGGAACCACACCCGCAATGCAAGCAGCGCGGTGAAGGCATAGGCGGCGACCGTGAACCAGCCCATGAAAGTGGGATCGCCAATTTCCGGCCGCCAGCGCAATTCCCTGAGTAGCTCCATACGGAATGATTTCCCCACGACGCTGAAGGGTCGGGCCGATCCTGCAACCGTGAAAACATCCTGATAGATCACTTTTTTCTCGGTGGGGTGCCCTCCCGTCCCCTACGAATCATCCCGTGGCACTGCTCCTGGCGATCGAATCTTCCTGCGATGAAACCGCGGTTGCGGTCGTGCGTGGCTCCACCGGCCAGCGGACCGCGGTGCTCGCCTCGGAAATCTCCTCACAGATCGCACTGCATCGCGAGCACGGCGGCGTGGTTCCCGAACTCGCTTCCCGCAACCACTCGCTGCACCTCCGCGGACTGGTGGAAAAAGCGCTGGCGGACGCGGG
>JBGSTM010000347.1:0-8518 GCA_041736495.1 Akkermansiaceae bacterium | reverse complement strand
AATCGCGTTGGACCCGCTCATCAGCGGCGTGTGAAGCTGGGAGGGAACCTTTGCGATCAGCTCGAAGCCGAGGAAGATCGACAGGGTGAAGGCGAAAAGCAGTAACAGCAGTGGGGCGAGTTCCATGGGAGTCATGGGTTTTGAAAGCGTTCGTGAACGATCCTGCCGTCGTGGGTGAGCATGCAGCCCTTGATGATTTCATCGTCAGGCTTGAGCGGGAAGATCCTGGCCTCGGCGTCCCAGAAGTGCTCGATGAAGTTCACCATGTTCGCCGCGAACATCTGGCTGGCATGGCGCGGCACCCGGCACTCGAGCGCACTCCAACCGATGATTCTAACGCCGTTGTCCGTGACGATTTCCTGATCCGCCACCGTGCCCTCGACATTTCCACCGCCCTCCGCGGCGAGGTCCACGATGATGCTTCCCGGACGCATGCCTGAAATCATTTCCCGGGTGAGCAGGATGGGAGCCCTGCGGCCGAACACCTTGGCGGTCGTGATGACGATATCGCAGGCGGCGCAGACTTTCGCCATGCCGTCGCGCTGGAGTTTGGCTTGTTCCGGCGTGAGTTCCTTGGCGTATCCCTGCTCGGTCTGGCCGACTTCGCCGATGTTGATCTTCACAAATTTCGCCCCCAGCGATTTCACCTGCTCCTCGACCACCGGCCGCGTGTCGAAAGCCTCCACCCGTGAACCTAACCGCCGAGCGGTGGCGATCGCCTGCAAGCCCGCCACACCGACGCCGATGATGAACACCTTGGCTGGAGAAATCGTGCCTGCCGGGGTCATCATCATCGGCAGGATCGAGTCGAGCTGGTCGGCGGCGGTAATGACAGCCACATAGCCTGCTAGATTCGCCTGACTGCTGAGCACGTCCATCTTCTGCGCGATGGTGGAGCGCGGGATCAGCTCGCTGCACAAGGCGGTCACCCCGGCGGCGGCGTAGGCTTCGATGCGTTCGCGCGAGCCGAACGGGTCCATCAACCCGGTCGCCAGCGAGCCGGGTTTCTGAAGAGCGATTTCATCCAGTCCGGCGGGAAGCACACGCAGCACGAAATCCGCCGAGCGGATGGCGGCGGCGCGATCCGAGATGATCGAAGCACCGGCGGCTTCGTAATCCGCATCCAGATGACCGGCGGCCAGTCCGGCACCGCATTCGATGCCGACCTGCGCGCCGAGTTTCACCAGCTTGGCGGCGGCTGCCGGGACCAGCGCGACACGGGTCTCTAGCGGGCGGGTTTCCTTGGGTACGAAAAACAACATGGGTTCAACCGGATTTCCGATGTCCACAATAGAGCGAATACACGCCTCCCCTCGCAAGGTGAATCTGACTGGATCGCAAATCGTGCGGGGAAAACGAGTCATGGTGCGTCAAGCGGTTGATGTCGACGACAGGCGGCTTCAGTGCCGACCATCTCCCTGCCTGGCGGTTTCACGTTTCTATTCTGGAGCATCCGCCGGAAAAACCCTTGAGTCCGGATCACACCGGATTGCCGGGAAACATGAGCGATCCATCAAACCACCTCCCGCCCGAGCCCACCTTCGCCGAAGCCCTGCCCTTCTGGTGGAAACTCGGCTGGATCAGCTTCGGCGGGCCGGCCGGGCAGATCGCCATCATGCACCGGGAAATCATCGAGCGCCGGCGCTGGATGAGTGAGGAGCATTTTCTCCACGCACTGAATTTCTGCATGCTGCTGCCCGGCCCGGAGGCCCAGCAGCTCGCAACCTATCTCGGCTGGCGGTTGCACGGCGCGCGCGGCGGCATCGTGGCGGGTGTGTTGTTCGTGCTGCCGTCGATGTTTATTCTGCTAGGACTGAGCTGGCTCTACATGGCCGGTGGCGACATCACGTGGGTCAACGGGCTGTTCTACGGGCTGACGGCGGCCGTAATCGCCATTGTGGCTTCCGCGGTGAAGCGAATCGGCTCGAAGGCGCTCAAGTCGACGAGTCTGTGGGTACTGGCCGGGCTGGCTTTCGTCGCGATCTTCGTTTTCAAGATCCACTTCGTCATCATCATCCTCACCGCGGCTCTGATCGGCTACGTGGGTGGGAAAATCTATCCGAAACAATTTCCCGCAGGAAAAGGCCACGCGAAGTCCGGGCACGAGGATTTGCACTGCGTAGAGCTGCCACCGGTGCCAAAGGCGACGTTAGGGCGCACCTTGCTGATCTCCGCGCTCTGCCTGATCCTGTGGTGGCTGCCGGTGATCGCAGTCGGGCTGTGGCTGGGTTGGCAGAGCATCCAATTTCAGGAGGGTTTGTTTTTCAGCAAGGCCGCGCTGGTCACCATCGGCGGGGCCTATGCGGTGCTTCCGTATGTGGCGCAGATCACGGTGGAGAGATTCGGCTGGCTGTCGCAAACGCAGATGATGGCCGGGCTGGGTCTGGCAGAAACCACGCCGGGACCGTTGATCATGGTGTTGCAGTTCGTCGGATTCGTCGCCGCCTGGCAGAATCCCGGTGATCTAACTCCGCTCGCCGCAGGCACGCTTGGCGCACTGGTCACGACGTGGGTGACGTTTCTCCCGTGTTTCCTTTTCGTTTTCCTCGGCGCACCCCACGTCGAAGGACTGCGGGAGCGCCCCGGCCTGTCCACCGCCCTAACCGGCATCACCGCTGCGGTCGTGGGCGTGATCCTCAACCTCGCGATCTGGTTCGCCTGGCACGCGCTCATGCCTGCGGGCGGGACGCCCGATTACTTCGTCGCCGTGGTGGCCATCGGCGCGTGGCTCGCCATGGAGCGCTTCAAGATCGGCGTGATCCCCACGCTCGCTACCTGCGCGGTGCTCGGGATGATTTGGAAGCACTTGGTCGGCATCATGAATTAACGGAAATTTAGCGCGAGTTACCTATGGATTAACGCCCGCTGGACCAGAATCCAGATAGGCTCGTGGCAGATGAAACCACGTTCCTCGCTTCTCGATCCCCACCTTCTCAAGAACGCTCTGATTCCCAGCCTCCGCAAGCTCGATCCGCGCAACCAGTGGGCAAACCCCGTGATGTTCACGGTCTATGTCGGCGCCATCATCTGCACGGCGCTGCTCTTCCGCGCCGCAAACCTGTTCGAAGTCCAGCTCGTCATCTGGTTGTGGTTCACCGTGCTGTTCGCGAACTTCGCCGAGGCGCTCGCCGAATCGCGAGGCAAAGCCCAGGCCGACTCGTTGCGGGCGATGCGCGTGACCACCTCGGCGCGCAAGCTTGCGGACGGTTGCGAACTCTCCGTGGCCGCCAACGACCTCCGGCCCGGCGACCTGGTGATCTGCGAAGCAGGCGACGCCATTCCTTCCGACGGCGAAATCATCGAAGGCATCGCCTCGGTGGACGAATCCGCGATCACCGGCGAATCCGCACCGGTCATCCGCGAATCCGGCGGCGACCGCTCCGCCGTCACTGGCGGCACCCGCGTTCTATCCGACCGCATCATCATCAAAATCACCTGCGAACCCGGCCACTCCTTCCTCGACCGCATGATCTCGCTGGTCGAAGGCAGCGAACGCCAGAAAACACCCAACGAAAAGGCGCTCGGCGTCCTGCTGGTTTCCCTGACGCTCATCTTCATCCTCGTGACCTTCACGCTGCCCGCGTTCACGAACTTCCTCATCGGCCAAGGCCTCGGCGGTCAGACACCCGGCTTCAGCAGCCTGGTGGCGCTGCTCGTGTGCTTGATCCCCACCACCATCGGCGGGCTTGTCAGCGCCATCGGAATTTCCGGCATCGACCGCCTCACCCGCCACAACGTGCTGGCCACTTCCGGCCGGGCGGTGGAGGCGGCGGGCGACGTGGATGTTCTTTTGTTAGACAAAACAGGAACCATCACCCTCGGCAACCGCCAGGCCAGCGAATTCCTAGCCGCACCGGGAGTGGAGCCGAAGGAACTCGCGGAAGCCGCACAACTCGCCTCACTGGCGGATGAGACCCCCGAAGGCCGCTCCGTGGTGGTGCTCGCAAAACAGCTTTTCGACATCCGCGCCCGCGAACTGGCGGAACCCCACGCCACCTTCGTGCCGTTCACCGCGGAAACCCGCATGAGCGGCGTGGATCTGCTCTCCGCCGGGCAGACGCGCCGCATCCGAAAAGGCGCGGCGGACTCGGTGAAACGCCACATCGAGTCCATCGGCGGAGTCATGCCCGCCGAGGTCGGCCGCAATGTGGATGAAATCGCCGGCAAAGGCGGCACACCGCTCGTCGTGGTGGACGGACCGCGCGTCATGGGCACCATTTTCCTCAAGGACATCGTCAAGGGAGGCATCCGCGAGCGCTTCGCGAAACTGCGCGAAATGGGCATCCGCACTGTGATGATCACCGGCGACAATCCGCGCACCGCCGCCGCCATCGCCGCCGAGGCGGGCGTGGACGATTTCATGGCCGAGGCCACTCCCGAGGACAAGATGCGCCGCATCAGGGCCGAGCAGGAAGCCGGCCACCTCGTCGCCATGACCGGAGACGGCACCAATGACGCGCCCGCACTCGCCCAAGCGGACGTAGGAGTTGCCATGAATACCGGGACTCAAGCCGCCCGCGAGGCGGGAAACATGGTCGACCTCGATTCGGATCCCACCAAACTCATCGACATCATCGAAATCGGCAAGCAACTCCTCATGACCCGGGGATCTCTAACAACTTTTTCGCTAGCCAACGACGTCGCCAAATATTTCGCCATCCTGCCCGCGCTCTTCATCGGCCTCGCCGCCACCGCCGGTAGTGCGACCGGCCCGCTGGCCGCACTCAACGTGATGAACCTCCACTCATGGCAATCCGCCATCCTCAGCGCGGTCATTTTCAACGCCCTGATCATCGTCGCCCTCATTCCGCTGGCGCTCAAAGGCGTGGCCTACCGCTCGATGGACGCCGCCTCGCTGCTGCGCCGCAACCTCCTCGTCTACGGCCTCGGCGGCATCATCGTGCCGTTCCCATTCATCAAACTCATCGACATGACACTTGCCGGTCTCCGCCTCGTCTGAAGCTCCAACACATCCAGCCATGAATCCATTCATTCTATCACTCGCTTTCCTCCTCGTCGCCCTCGGCGTTTCCTGGCCGCTCTCGCGCTGGCTGCTCCGCGCCGTCGAGTCACCGGTGGGAAACAGCCGCGCCGACAAGGTGCTCGCCGCCCTCCTCGGGAAATCCGCGCTCACCGGCGGGTCGTGGAAACGCTATTTCCTCCACCTCATCGTTTTCAACGCGATCATGTTCGCCGTGACATGGGCGATCATGAGCAACCAGCAGCACCTGCCGCTCAATCCCGACGGACAGGGACCTGTAGACACCTCGCTGGTCTTCAACACCACCGTGTCGTTCGTGACGAATACGAACCTCCAGCACTACTCCGGGGAATCGACCTACAGTTATCTAACACAGCTCACGCTGATGTTCCTCCAGTTCACCTCCGCCGCCACCGGCATCGCCGCCTTCTTCGCCCTCGCACGCGGCCTCGCTGGGAAAAAGGACATGGGGAGCTTCGCCCGCGACCTCGCGAGGATCGTCGTCTTTTTCCTCATCCCGCTCTCCGCGGTCTTTGCCGGCATTTACATTCTCTCGAGCATCCCCATGACGCTCCAGGGGGCCGCCGGTGTGACGACACTCGAAGGTGTCTCCCAGACCATCGCCCGCGGTCCTGTTGCCGCTTTCCTCGCCATCAAGCAACTCGGCACCAATGGCGGCGGCTTCTTCGGGCCTAACAGTACCCACCCGCTGGAAGGAGCCGGCATGATTTCCAATTTCATCTCCCTGCTCGCCATCCCGATCATCCCGATGGCCTGTGTCTGGGTATTCGGAAGCATCGTCGGCCGTCCCCGCCACGCGCTTGTCATCGCCGCCGTGATGGCCGCCTTCATCGTTCTCAAAATCGGCATTGCCACCACCGGTGAATCCGCGCCCACCGCCGCATTCGCCAGCCTTCCCGTCGCGGAAAGCCCGAACCTCGAAGGCAAGGAACTCCGCTTCGGAGCCACCACCGGCCCGCTGTGGAGCGTGCTCACCACCTCCACGTCTAACGGTTCCGTCGGCTCCATGCACAACTCGCTCAACCCGATCTCCCTGCTCGGCCCATTCTCCGGCATGTGGCTCAACTCCACCTTCGGCGGTGTCGGCGTCGGATTCATCAATTTCTTCCTGTTCATGATCATCGCCATCTTCATCGCGGGACTCATGGTCGGTCGCACTCCGGAATATCTCGGGAAAAAAATCGAAGCCCGTGAAATGGCACTCGCCGCCGCCGCGTTCATCGTGCATCCGCTGCTCATCCTCGGCGGCACCGCCCTCTTCGCCGCCACGCCGATGGGTGCGGATACCATTGCCAACCCGGGCCCGCGCGGTTTCTCCGAGATTCTCTACGAGTTCTCCTCGGCAGCCGCCAACAACGGCTCCGGCCTCGAAGGTCTCGGCGACGGCACCACCGCATGGAACATCGCCACCGGCATCGTCATGTTGTTAGGGCGCTATCTTCCCATCGTGATCCCGCTCGCCATTGCCGGCTCGCTCGCGCTGAAACCCAAAGTCGCCGAGTCTGCCGGCACCCTTGGCACTGACACTCCAACGTTCGGATTCGTGACCTTTGCAGTCATCCTCTTCCTGGGAGCGCTCACGTTCCTCCCGGTCGCCCTGCTCGGTCCCATCCTCGAACATCTCATGATCGCCCGTTGAAACAACAGTCCCTAACATCCACACGCAAATGTCACTCATCAGACTCTTCCTCCTCTGCGTCGTCGCCATCGGCTTCGTCTATCTGCCCGCGGTGCTCGGTTTCGCGAAAATCGCCGCTCCGGAAAAATCGCTCGGCTCCATCATCAACGGCCCGGATGGAAAACCGGTCGGCTCGCGGCTCGTCGCGCAGGCGTTCACCCGCCCTGAATATTTCCATCCGCGCCCCTCCGCCGTCGATTACAACGGCCAGGGTGCCGGGGGATCCAACCTCAGCCCGACCAACCCCGAACTCACCGAACGCGCCGCCGCCATCGCCGCAGCCTACGCCGCCACGGCGGAAAACCCCGTTCCCGCCGACCTCGTCACCGCCTCCGGCTCCGGCCTCGATCCCGACATATCCCTCGCCGGAGCCGCCTATCAGATTCCGCGCGTCGCCTCGGCGCGAGGCGTCGCTCCTGAAAAAATCCAATCCGTGATCGATCAAATCAAGCGCCCGCTCATGGCCAAGCTCGGCGGTCCGGAACTCGTCAACGTCCTCGAACTCAACCTCGCCCTCGATGCCGCCCGATAGTCGATTGCATGCGAAAATCCACCGCCCCAACGGGGCCAAACAAGCCTACCCAGGGCATCGCCCTGGGTAGGAATCCCGCGGATTATCAAGCCCTGAAAGGGCGAAACAATCCGTGTCGCGCCCGATCAATCCCACGCATACCGCTCATCCATTGCCACCCCATGCCTGCGACAAAACGCCCGGAACTCATCCTGAAACTAAACCGTCCGATGATGTTCCTCCTGCTCCGCGATGTAATTCCTCACCGACTCCACATTTGACTGACTCACTGAAAACACCCCGTATCCCGCCTGACAGTAAAACCGCGAGAATCCGGTGCCTTGGTCCTTCATCCATTTCGACGATGATTTCTTCAACTCCTCCACAACCTTCGACAAGAACAGAGTCCATGATAGATTGCAGAGCACATGCACATGATCCTCAACACCGTTGATCAGTTTGTCCCGCCCTTTCAGGGCTGGGAATCGATTTCGCATTCATTCCCGGGGCGATGCCCCGGGCTGGCTTGTCAAAGCCCTTCGGGCTATCAGTAATCCACCCACAGAACTGTCCGTGCTACACATGACCATTTCATGACCGACTCATCCACCACCGGCAAACTCAAGGTCTTCCTCGGCATGTGCCCGGGCGTGGGCAAGACCTACGCCATGCTCCAGGCCGCCGGCGAACTCCGGCGGCAGGGCGTCGATGTCGTGGCCGGCGTGATCGAAACGCATGGCCGCAGGGAAACCGAAGCATTGTTAGACGGACTGGAAGTCCTCCCGCGGAGGCAATTAAAATACCGCGACACCGCATTCACCGAACTCGACCTCGACGCACTCATCGCACGCAATCCCAAGGTCGCGCTGGTCGATGAACTCGCCCACACCAACGCCCCCGGCTCGCGCCATCCAAAACGCTGGCAGGACATCGCGGAACTGCTCGATGCCGGCATCGACGTTCACACCACCGTCAACATCCAGCATCTCGAAAGCCGCGCCGATGTCGTCAGCTCCATCACCAAGGCTCCGGTCCGCGAGACCGTTCCCGATGGTTTTCTCGACCGCGCGGATGAAATCGAACTCGTCGATCTAACTCCACGCGATCTGCAACGCCGCCTGGAAGAGGGAAAAGTCTATCTCGGCGAGCGTGCCACCGCCGCTGCGGAAAATTTCTTCAAGGAAAGCCACCTCACCGCGCTCCGCCAGCTCGCGCTACGCTACACCGCCGAACGCGTGGGCGTCGATCTCCGTGAGCTTCGGGTCCAGCGCCGCAGCCGCTCCACCTGGCGCACCAGCGAGCGCTTGTTAGTAGCGGTCGGCCCAAG
>JBGSTM010000345.1:0-6948 GCA_041736495.1 Akkermansiaceae bacterium | reverse complement strand
GACCCGCGGCGATGGCGCTGACGGTCTGGCCGGCCAGCGGCCCGGTCCGGTCCACTTCGACCGGTGCCGCCCGGTTGATCTGGCTCCCGTCGCCCAGTTGGCCAATGTTTAGCCCCCATGCATAAACGTGGCCATCGGCGCCAAGGGCGAGCGAGTGAAGATCCCCCGCTGCAATGGCGGTAATGGATTTCCCGGCCAGCACACCGGTATCCACCACGGCAGTGGGCACGAGGACCTGTGAATCTACCGAACCGATACCAAGCTGGCCTTGGGAGTTCGATCCCCAAGCGAAGACTTTACCATCACTGGCGAGGGCCAGCGCGTGCTCTGTCCCAGCGTCGATTTGTGTGATGGTTTTCCCGCTCAAGCCGGAAACTCTCAGCGGCACAAGCGAGGCAGTGGTGGTTCCATTGCCCAGTTGACCGAGATCGTTCGCACCCCAGGCGTAAACCTTGCCTTCGTCGGTCAGTGCCAGGCTGAAATTTTCACCAGCAGCCACCGCGATGACCCGCTTACCGGCGAGCGCGCCGCTGAGATCAATCTCATGGGACGAGCCTTCATCGACAGTCGTTCCGATCCCGAGCTGGCCGCGGTCGTTCCTGCCCCAGGCGAAGACCCGACCGAATGCGGAAACCGCCAAAGCATGGCCACCGCCGGCGTCCACCGTGATCGCGCTTTCCAAGGATCTAGGACCAAATTCCGGCTGCACCGCGAGGGAAACCCGACTCGGCAGAAGTGAATTCGGCCCGGGCCCGGAACCTGTCTGCCCATAGCTCAAATAGGTCCCCCAGGTCATCACCTCGCCGATGGTTTCCAGAGAAATGAGGGTGCCGTCCGCGAATTGGAGTCGCTCGAAATTCTGCAAGCTCAGTGTGTTTGCCCCGACCTGGATGAAAAACTCCGGACCCGAGGTATCCGTCAGCTCCAGGTCCTGCGGCCGAATGCCGGGAGGGAAAACCACCGTGTCGAATCCACCGAGTCCATCCGCAATCAAATCTCCGAAGTAGTAATAGGGAAGCTTCAAGAGGTCATCCCCTCCGGTTTCAGCAAAAAACCCTGTGCCTGTCAGCGAGACACGGAACACCGTTTCATCGAAGTCGTTGCTGGTGATCTGGAGTTCCGCAGTCAGACTGCCAATGCTAGCGGGCGTGCAGGTGACCGTGAAAACGGTCGAGCCGCCAGGAGGAACAGGGGAAACCGGGGCGATGGTGACGGAAAACGACGAGGCGAACTCACCGGTGATGGCGATCCCCAGACCGGAGAGCAAGGCGGTGCCGGTGTTCCTGATGACGAACTCGCGGGTGCCGGTGCCGCTCGTCGGCACGTTCCCGAAATCCACGGTGTCCGCGCCACTTGTCAGATCCTCGCCTGCGGGTTGTTCCACGGCGATGTCGCCGGGCGGAAAGACCGAGAAAACGAAAACGCTCCCCGACTCCGCGCCAATCAGGCGCCCTCCCACCAGCGCCCGCTCGTCGGAAAGCGCGACGGAATGGCCAAGCTCGTCGCCCGCAGCCCCGGCGGGGGCGAACAACCGGGACGGCACGCCCCACACGCCGCCTTCACGGACGAACACATAGGCGCTGCCCGCATTCACGCCATCCGCCGTGTCATCCCGATACGCCGCGACGAGTGCCAGGTCATTGGCCAGGGCGACGGCATTTCCGAAGGAATCCCCGGGCGCGGCGTCGTTTGCGGTGAGTTTCGCTTCCTGGAGCCAGGAAACTCCAGTGCGGGCGAAGACATAAGCGCTGCCCGCATCGACCCCTGCCGTTGTGTCATCGAGGGCCGCGCCCACCAACGCCTTGTCACCCAACAAGGCCACCGAGTAACCGAACCGATCCCCAGGCGCTCCGTCTCCGGCGAACAGCTTCGTCTGCGGACTCCAAACCGTCCCGGCCCGCGTGAACACGGACACACTTCCGGCATCGTTGCCCCCAGCCGTATCATCGAAAATTGCTCCTACCAACGCCGTGTCTCCGGACAAGGCCACCGAGTAGCCGAGCCAGTCGCCCGCAGCGGCGTCCGTGGGAACCAGTTTCTGCTGGGGGCTCCAGACCGTACCGGAGCGTGTGAAAACATAGGCTCCTCCCGCATCCACTCCCGCCGTGTTGTTATCAAACACCGCGCCAACCAAGGCGGTGTCGCCTTCCACGGCCACGGCCCAACCGAAGAGGTCGTCCGCCGCCGCGTCCACCGCCGTTAGTTTCGCCTGCTGGCTCCACACCTCGCCAGTGCGGTGGAACACATAGGCACTTCCAGAGCTGGAACCGGCTGGATCAGAGGTCGGCGCACCGATCAAGGCAGTGCCCCCGTCCAAGGCAACGGCTGCGCCGAACCAATCGCCAGCTGCCGCGTCCGAGGCGTTGA
Source organism: Akkermansiaceae bacterium (assembly GCA_041736495.1). Classification (GTDB taxonomy): domain Bacteria; phylum Verrucomicrobiota; class Verrucomicrobiia; order Verrucomicrobiales; family Akkermansiaceae; genus Luteolibacter. The sequence continues at coordinate 4,581 of JBGSTM010000345.1, read as the reverse complement.
GTTTCGCCTGCTGCACCCACTCCACTCCGAAGATTCTCGAGGGGACGCGAGCGAACACATAGACCCCACCTGCGTCGGTGCCCGCCGCCGTATCGTCCAGATGAGCACCGACTACCGCGGTATTTCCTGACAACGCGACGGATTGTCCGAAGCGGTCGCCGGCTTCTCCTTCATACCCCGTTGCCAGCCTCGCCTGCTGGGTCCACGTGGTTCCGCTCCGGGTGAAGACGACCGCAGAGTTGGCAGTGAGAGACTCGCCCTCAGCACCGATCAGCAATGTCTCTCCATCCAAAGCCACTCCTCCGGTTAGATCCGCTCCGGCAGCCGGATCGCTGACGGCCACTTTCGCCTGCTGGCTCCATATCGTTCCGGCACGGGTGAAGACATACTCACCCGCCACCGCCGTGTCGCCGGAGATGGCGACGGCACCGAACTTTCCAGTCGGCGCATCGTCCGGGGCGAGCTTTTGCTGCTGACTCCAAGCAATGCCGGTCCGGGTGAAAACATAGGCACTTCCGGCATCGGTGGAACCGCCAGGTGCCTGCACCAGGGCTGTTTCATCGGAAAGGGCAACGCTGGCACCGAAGAAATCCCCAGCCGCCGCGTCGTCAGCCATTAGTATTTCCTGCAGGCTCCAAATGGTGCCGTCGCGGTTGAAAACATAAGCTTTACCGGGGGCGGAACCTGCTAGAGAAAGTGAGTTGTTACCGACCAGCGCGGAATTTTCATCAATCGCCACGGAAAAGCCGAATCGATCGTAATCCGAACCGTCAGGCGCTATGAGCTTGGCCTGCTGACTCCAATTCGTTCCTGAGCGCACAAAAACATAGGCGCTGCCCCGGGGTTCTTCCGTGGGCGGAGCATAGCCTGTGGGAGCACCCAGCAGGACCGTATCGCCAGACAGCGAGACAGCCGTGCCTATTTCAGACCCATCAAAAGCGTCACTCGCCGTCAGAATGGCCTGCTGGTTCCAGGTTGTTCCAGTGCGTGTGAAAACATATCCGGCTCCCCGATGACCGCCCCAGCCCCGTGCCCCGATCACCGCTGTATCTTCCTCCAAATCCACGGAAATTCCGAACTCCTCAGTCTCATATCCATCATCCGCTGTCAGTCTCGCTTGTTGAAACCAAGCCGCGCCGCTTCTCACGAAGACATAGGCGCTCCCGGCGGCTGATCCAGCGGCTGTGAAATCCCGATATGCGCCGATGAGCGCAGTATCGCCAGAAATGGCAACGGATGATCCGAATGAATCGATGGAGGATCCGGTTCCGAACCCAGGCACAAACTGGTCGTCATACGTCGTGATCAAAGGATCAATGGTCACCGGGTAAGCGGCGCCCGCGTCCGCGATCAAGATGGCCAATCCTCCCTCCACCGCCTTCATCCGTGCGGGGAGTTCGCGCCCTTCGGCATCCCAGACTTTCAAATCCCGGTAGGCCAGTAACGCTTGTCCCGTGGAAGGATCCGCGAAATCCAAGGCCGTGCCATCCGGCGTGGAATCCGCCGCCCGCGCGACGAGTCCCTCCAGATCCATTTCCACCCGCACTTCTCCTGAAGGCGAGGATTCCGGGCGTTGGGAAAGCGTGAAGCCATGCTCGATGCCCTCGGATTTGTTGACATACCACTCCGTCATCCCGCCCGCATGCGGATATTCCACCCGCGGGCCGACCGCTTCCGGTCTGGCGGCGGTTTGGAGGTCATCATCCGTCGGACGCACCGAAAGGGTGGCGCTCCACTCCGAGCCTGGAAGTCCGGATCCCAGGCGCACCGCACCGTCGAGAAAGCGGGCCGTGAGCTGCTCACCGGGATTGGCAGCGAAGAATCTCACGCCCTCGTTCCGGGGCATGGCCGCCTCAAGCGCAGTCAATGGCTGGATGGCAAGACGCGCCGCATGAAAGGCCGCCCAAAGCGATTTCTGCTCGTCTGTCTCCAAGGTAGCGGAGGCATTTTCCGACGGTTTCGGGGCAGACGGATGCGCCACCACCTCAGCCGCCGTTGGCGGCGCCACGGCAGGAGCGGCAGGAGCGGGAATCGCACGGAGGGGAACGCTTTCGGCCTCGGCCTGGGCTTTCGGCGGGGAGACTTGCGGCGACTGCGAGTCACGACGGGGAATCAATCCGCCGACGAGGGCGAGTCCGAAAACGGGCAGGGCGAATTGAACGATCAGGCGGAGTTGGGGGCGAGTTTTCATCGGGATCTAGGTGGGGGCGGGATAGCGGAAGCCTCCCGGACCGACCGGGGAGGGGAAGCTCGTGACTGGGAGCCGGGTGGGGGGAGGTCCCATCATCGAAAGAACGGATTTCCTTCGCTGGTGTAATTTGGAAAAACGAAGTTTTGGGGGTACATCATTGGTGCCCCAAGTGTCGAGCTTTCCTTGAGTTGGTTTTGACATGTTGACTTTCTATCAAAATCGCACGCCTTCCATAAGACCTACAGTTTTCGGCAGTTCCGTTTCGTCATCCAGGAAGAGGCACCCACTGGGAACGGGAAACAAAGATCCATGGATCCTTCTGATAAACAGTGATCTGTAATCCTCCGAATCAAGTTCACCGCCTTTGTATGTGTCACGGTGGAAAATCAGTCACGTTGGAGAGGCTTCGCTGAAGAGGGCGAGGTGTCTCCTTGATCAAGACACCAGGATCGCTAGGGAGATCTGAGAGGCTGTGTGAAAATCAAAAATTCGTAAAATTCGTCTGATTCGTGTTGCCTTGATTCATGAATTCGCACGGAAAAGTCTGGGGCAAAACTGGCCGACTGAAGTCAGCGCTCCATTTTTCAGGGAGGATCCAGGAAAGACTGAACCCGGAACAATCATCGTCATCTGCGGGCCGAAACGATTGCGTGAAGCGAAATAAAATCCCTCGCGTTGGACATAGTCCGCCGAATGAATTGGAACAGGAGTTGCAGCGTGGTTTCCGGCGGAACTATCAGAGCCGTCGCCGGGAATAGCGCGGGATGATGCTCGTTAGTTCAACGCGGGAGTTCGATCTCCTCGCCCGATCATCGATCGTTGTTCTTCAACCTTCGTCTTCCGGAATCACATCCACGGCCACGGCGAGGCGCTGGCCGCCGGCTCCGAGGGTGACGCCGCGCAGCGGGCTGACGTCGGAGAAGTCCCGGCCCCAGGCGACGGTGATGTGGCGCTCGCCGGGTAACAGGTTGTTAGTAGGATCGGTGTCGATCCAGCCGGCATCCTCACCGCAGAAGACGGAGACCCAGGCGTGCGAGGCGTCGGCACCGGTTAGGCGGCGCATGCCGGGCGGTGGCGCGGTTTCGAGGTAACCGCTGACGTAGCGGCCGGGCAGGCCGAGAGAACGGATGCACGCGAGCATGAGATGGGCGAAGTCCTGGCAGACGCCGGCGCGTTTTTTCAACACCTCGGTGACCGGAGTGCTGACGTCGGTCGCACGGGGATCGAATTTGAACTCGCGGAAAATCCGCCCTGTTAGTCCGAGCACGGCTTCGAGAACCGGTCGGCCTGGGGTGAACTCCACGCTGGCGAAATCGGCGAATTCCCTGCCCAGCGGGACCATGGGGGAAGCGAAGCGGAATGCCCCGGCTTCCGAACAGGGTTCGAGTTTTTCCACCTGGCAGGCGTCGCGGATTTGTTCCCACGGCGGGGTGGTGGACGGTTCCGGGTGGCGGGTGGCAAAGACCTCCACCAGGCTGCGGGCGATGACCTCGAGTGCTTCGTGTTTGCCCTCGATTTCGAAATAGGCGGTGATGTTTCCGAAGGAATCCACATGCACGCCGCGGCCGACGGGCACCGGCTGGATTTCCAGTTCGTGCCACGGGCAACGTTGGCCCGGCAGCGTGCGCGGGGCGAGCCTGGCCAGGTGGTGGGAGACGGTGACGGCTCCGGCGTAGCTGTATCTCGTGCGGTGGATGAGGCGGTATTTCATGTCAGTAAACGCGCCGCACGGAGTGGCTGAAGTAGTGCTGGGTGATCATGTCCGCGAAGACTTCCAGCGAGGTGAAAATCCGGTCGAGTTCGGGCCCGTCGGGAGCCTGGGGGTCGGTGAATCGTTGCTCGAGCTCATGCAGGTGCTCGCGGATTTTCGGCAGCAGGCCGAAGTCGGGATCGCCGGAGAAACGGGTGATTTCCCGGTCGAGCACGCCGAACTGATAGGCGACGGAGCGCGGGTTGATGGGGTCGAAGAAAATCAGGTCGATCACCGCGTCGAGCTGGGGGCGTGAGAAGTGGCGGCGGCGGTAGGTCATCACGCTGTCGCAGGTTTCCAACAGCGGATCGAGCAGCAGTGACTCGCCCTCACCGCTGGCGGCGGCGGTTTTCAGCAACTTGAGCGCGCCGAGTGCGCGTTCGATCCGGCGGCCCACTTCGAGGAAGCGCCAGCCCTGGCCGCGGGTCATGTTTTCCGCCTGCATCCCGGCGAAGGCGGATAGATGGAGCACCAGGGTGTCGAGCGTGCGCAGCATATCGGAGGCACTGGGCGCACCTGGCGGCGAGTGGACGATCCCTTCGAGGCGGTTGAAAAAGCGCCACGTGTCGTCGGACAAGCGGTCGCGGGCGGCGGCGGCGTTGAGCAGCAGCGAGCGCGACAAGCTGGGGATGCCGCCGCG
>JBGSTM010000145.1:0-2154 GCA_041736495.1 Akkermansiaceae bacterium | reverse complement strand
CCCGTGGATCAAGAGCGACAAGCCCGGCCGCTGCACCATCTGCGGCATGGAGCTCACGCCGGTTTTCGAGGGCGAAAAAGGCTTCGACGAGTCCGGTGGCGGCAACATGGTCGCGCTCACCCAGAACCAGATCCAGGTGCTGCACGTGCAAACCGCCGAGGCGAAAACCCGCCCGCTCGTCCGCACCCTCAGCGTCTCCGGCACCATCGATGACAACGCCATGCGCCACCGCGTGCTCTCCGCCTATGTGGACGGCCGCATCGACAAACTGCACGTGAACTACATCGGCGCCGAAGTCACCGAAGGCCAGCCGCTCGCGGAATTCTACAGCCCCTCGCTGCTCCAGGCGGAGCGCGAATACCGCCAGCTCGGCGGCGAACTCAAGAAGAACACCGCGCTCCGGCTCCGCCAGATGGGACTCACCCAGACCCAGATCGACGCGCTCGACCAAAAGCCCGCCGACTCGCTCACCTCGCAGATTCTATCACCCATCAGCGGCACCGTCGTCGCCCAGTCGATCTACGAGGGACAATACGTCGCCACCGGCCAGCAGCTCTTCGAACTCGCCGATTTCTCCACCATGTGGTTCATGTTCCGCGCCTACGAACAGGACATGCCATGGATCAAACCCGGCCTTCCGGTGACCGTCACCACACCCTCGATTCCCAACAAGGAATTCGTTGGAAAAATCACCTTCATCGATCCCAACTTCGACGAAACCACGCGCTCCACCAAGGTGCGCGTCGAGCTGGACAACCCGCTCGTCAACGGTCGCCGGGAACTGCTTCACCGCCTCTACGCCGACGGCAGGATCGAACTTGAAGCACCCGCCGTGCTCACCGTCCCCCGCTCCGCCGTGATTGAAACCGGGGCCGATGCCGTGGTTTACATCGACCAGGACGGCGGAGCCTACGAGCACACCGTCATCAAGACCGGCCGCCGCGGCGACACACTGGTCGAAGTTCTATCAGGGCTCAAGGAGGGCGACGCCGTCGTCACCAACGGCAACCTGCTCATCGACGGCCAGGCGGAAATGAACCGCGCTTTCATGAGTCCGCCCGAACCCATGCCCGTCGCCGCACCACTCGCGGCGCTCAACGACGAGCAAAAGAAGTCCATCGCGGATTTCCTCAAAGTCGCCGACGCCATGGCCACCGCGCTCGCTGCGGATGATCTGGCGAAATTCAACGCCGCGAGCGAACCAGCGATGGGCCTAACCGGTGCGATGGTGAAACTCCTCCGCCCGAACGTGGAAAACCTCGACGCCCTCGACAAGGCCCGCCATTTCCACGGCTTCGATGACCTGAAAGCCGCACGCATCGCCTTCCATCCGTTCTCCGTCGCCGCCACCGCCGCGCTCGAACCCTTGCGCAAAGCCGGACAAACGCCGGAGTTCCAAATTTACGAATGCCCGATGGTGAACGAAGGCATCCCCGGAGCACCCAGGAAAGGTCGCTGGATCCAGACCGGGGGTCGCAGCATGGGCAATCCGTTCTTCGGTAGCGAAATGCTCGAATGCGGAAAGGAGATCAAACCATGATCGAAAAAGTCATCGAATGGAGCCTGAAAAACCGGTTCCTCGTGCTGTGCGGAGCGCTTCTGCTAGTCGTGCTCGGTATCCGCGCGGTGCGTCTCACGCCAGTGGATGCCATCCCGGATCTCACGGAAAACCAGGTGCTGGTCTACGCTGACTGGATGGGCCGCAGCCCGCAGGAAGTGGAAGACCAGGTGACTTTCCCGCTCTCCACCGGTCTGCAAGGACTCGCCGGAGTGAAGGAAGTGCGCGCCACTTCCATGTTCGGATTCTCGCTCGCCACCATCATCTTCGAGGACAAGGTGGATACCTACTTCGCCCGCGCCAGGGTCTTGGAGCGGCTGAATTTCCTCCAAGGCCAGATGCCGGAGGGCGTGACGCCGCAGTTAGGTCCCGATGCCTCCGGGCTCGGCTGGGTCTATCAGTATTATCTGCATGTTGATCCGGCGAAGTCTCCTGAAGGCGGCTATGACCTCGCGCAACTCCGCTCGCTCCAGGATTGGAAAATCCGCTATGACCTCGCCAGCGTGCAAGGCGTGGCTGAAGTCGCCAGCATCGGCGGATTTGTGAAACAATACCAGGTGGAGCTTTCCTCCACCAAGATGCGCGCCGCCAACGTC
>JBGSTM010000262.1:0-14095 GCA_041736495.1 Akkermansiaceae bacterium | reverse complement strand
GCCGCGCCGGATCCCGCGGTGCTCGCCAAGCTGGAAAAACGCGCGCAACGCCAGTTCGCCATCCTCTCCCTGCTCGCCCACTCGCCCGAACTGCGCCTCCCGGTCGCCGATCTGGGCGATGGAAACGCCGCCGCACTCAAGGCCATGGAAAAGGCCGGCCTGCTCCGCCTCGTCGCCGAAGAAGTCCGCCGCGATCCGGACGCCGACAACGTCGAGGAGATCCTTGAGTCCAAACCCCTCGAACTCAACCCCGGCCAGGCCGCCGCGCTCGATGTCGTTCTCGCCGCCGTCGCCAATCCGAAAGAGTCCAAGCCCATTCTCCTGCTAGGCGTCACCGGATCCGGCAAAACCGAGGTCTATCTGCAAGCCGCCCAACGCGCCCTTGATCTCGGAAAAACCGTGCTCGTGCTCGTCCCGGAAATTTCTCTAACTCCCCAGACCGTCCGCCGTTTCAAATCCCGCTTCGCCGCCATGCAGGACCAGGTGGCCGTGCTGCACTCGAATCTATCCCAAGGCGAGCGCTTCGACGAGTGGCACCGCATCCGCAAGGGCACCGCCCGCATCGTCATCGGCGCGCGCTCCGCCGTGTTCGCGCCGCTGCCGGACCTCGGGCTGATCCTCGTCGATGAGGAGCACGAAAACACCTACAAGCAGGAAAACGTCCCGCGATATCACGGCCGCGACGTCGCCGTGCTGCGCGCCGCCTTCGAGCCGTGCGCCATCGTGTTAGGCTCCGCCACGCCTTCTCTGGAATCGTGGAACAACACGCTCACCGACAAATACCAGCTCCTCCGCCTCAACGAGCGCGCCGACGGAGCGTCCATGCCGCTCGTCCGCGTGGTGGACATGCGCATCGAGCAAACCAAGCACAAGGGCGGCCCCGCGATTCTATCCGACAAACTCCGCACCGCGCTCGAACAGCGGTTGGAAAAAGGCGAGCAGTCCATCCTCTTCCTCAACCGCCGCGGCTTTGCCCGCTCGCTCCAGTGCACCGCCTGCGGCCACGTCTGCCAGTGCCCGCACTGCGCCGTGGCCCTCACCTATCACCGCACCGACGAGCGCCTCGTCTGCCACGTCTGCGGCTATCAGTCCATCGTCCCGCGTAAATGCCCCGAGTGCCGCGACCCTAACATCCTGCTCCAGGGCTACGGTACGCAGAAGGTCGAGGAGGTGATGGCCAAGGTGTTCCCGAAAGCGAAATTCGCCCGCATTGACGCCGACGCGATGCGTCGGAAAAACGCGCTGCGCGACACGCTCTCCGCCTTCAAGGCCCACAAGATCGACATCCTGATTGGCACCCAGATGATCGCCAAGGGCCTGCATTTCCCGAACGTCACCCTCGTCGGCATCCTCAATGCGGACCTCGGCCTGCACGTCCCGGACTTCCGCGCCGGTGAGCGCACCTTCCAGCTCATCACCCAGGTCGCCGGCCGCGCCGGGCGGGGCGATCTCGAGGGCGAGGTGATCGTTCAGACTTTCACGCCGCACTCGCCGTCCATCCAGTTCGCTCGCCGACACGATTTCGACGGCTTTTCCGAGCAGGAAATGGAGTTCCGCCGCGAGTATTCCTTCCCGCCCTACGCCCACTGCTCCGTTCTAACGTCCCGCTCCACCCACGAGCGGCGCGCCGAGTTCACCCTGCAGACGCTGCACCTCCGCCTCGCGGAAAACCTCCCTAACGGCATCACCCTCGGCGAAGTCCTGCCCTCCCCGCTCATCCGCTCGCACGGCCAGTTCCGCTTCCAGATCACCCTGCGCTCCCACCGCGCCCGGCCTCTGACGAACCACGTCCAGCAAGTGCTGGCAAAAACTCCGCTGCCCGAAGACGTCACCGTCGTCTTCGACATGGACGCGCTGAATTTTTCGTAAATCAAGCAGCGGTTCTCAATTTGACATCAAATTGCTGGCGTCGTAGATTCTCCAGCATGACAAAGACGCAGATCCAGGTTCCTGAGGAGCTCTTTCGCGAAATCAAATCGTTCGCCAAGGCCCGGGAATGGTCGCTCGCCGAAACATTCCGCCGTGGAGCCGAGCTTCTACTGGAGGTCTACGACACGAATCCTCTCCCCCCAGACACGCCGTGGAAACCGCCCGTCTCAGCGACGGTAGGCTGGAAAGGCCTCAGCCCCGACCAATTGCGCGACGCCGCATTCCAAGACGCGGAACCGATCCTCCGCACGCCATGATCTCGATCGATGCCAATATCCTGCTCTACAGTTACGCGGCGGATTCTCCCTTCCACGCGGCGGCAAGAAGCTTCCTTGAGAGCCTGTCCGACCGGGAAGACGTCGCTTTGAGCGAGTTCATTCTCACCGAGTTCTATCTGCTTCTGCGAAATCCCGCTGTCCTCCGGAATCCGCTGGCCGCCCCGGACGCCGCGGCCGTCATTGGCAGCTACCGGAAGCATCCCCGCTGGAAAACCTTGGGATTTCCTCCCCGCAGCCGCAAGCTCCACGACAAGCTTTGGAAACAGGCGGCGGCCCGTGATTTTGCCCGCCGGCGCATCTACGACATCCGCACGGCGCTTACCCTCACCGCATTCGGCGTCACGGATTTCGCGACCCTCAACTTGAAGGACTTCCAAGACTGCGGATTCAAAAAAGTATGGAATCCGCTCGCTGCCGGTTGATCCGTTCCGCCCACGCCACGTGATCCCACCGTCGTTTCCAGGCTGATCGAAAAAAGGATAGTTCCGGTGTCTTTGCTTTAGCCCAAGCACATCACCTCGTCCTCTACCACCCCCGGCAGCGGGCCACTCCGCTGGCTTCGCAACCGCCTTGTAGCGTCGCTCGGTGAGCGTCGATGGGAACGGATCGAGCGAGGCCTCCGCACCCTCCTCGCAGGCACCGTCCGTTCAAACACCCGTCGTTCTAAGGCCTCATCACCCTAAGCGGCGGTAGAATTGAATTGCGGAGTGGGAGGCAGTGGGGCCGCAATTCCATCCTTGGATTCCTGAAATTTCATCCCATTCTCCTTCCAAGCTCTCCAAGATTGACACCTGAGACAAAAACTGTTCAAAAGAACTCCTGAACACCTCCCTTCCAACCTTCGTCGATTTCTTTGCCGGCAGCGGCCTTGTCACCCAAGGAGCCAAGCACGCCTGCACCCCCGTCTGGTCGAACGACATCTGCCCGAAGAAGGCCGCCATCTATACCGCCAATCACGGCCACAGGCTCTTGATCGGATGAAGACCTTCACTCAACGCGAGCGCCTGATGCTGGCGGGCCTATTCCTCTCCAAATTTGACCGGGAAGGATTGAAGTGTTTGGGGTTCTCCAACTTTACCGAGGCTTACAATGCGATGGGATACGCTCTCGGTGGCAAGCCTGCCTCTATCAAAAATTACATGCAGGAGTTCGATCCACTCTTTCCGAACTCCCGAAAAGGCTGGCACAAGCGCCAAATGCGCGACCATTGCCGCAAAGCATATGAGCGTTTCGGACAGCTTTCCTTGCCCGAGTTCTACCGCCTTCTTTCTCCGCTGTTGCTTACCGCGGTCACGCCGCTTCCGGAAGGCATGGAAGAGCTTGCCCTCCTCGAGGAGGACACCCTCGAAAATGAAAGCTTCTCCAAACGCCTGATCACCGGAGCGGCCGCCGAAGGCTTCTTCGAATCATCTTTCCCAAAACTCGCCGATTTCACCGGCCACATCCTCACCAACGTCACCCGCTTCGGTTGTGGCTTCGATTTCCGTCTTCAGCCCGATTCGAGCGTTCCCTTTTTAGCGGTCGAGGTGAAAGGCATTGCTGGATCGCATGGAGAGATCCGGATGACCCAGAAAGAACACCGGGTGGCAAATCTACTGGGGGACCGCTATTACCTCTGTGTTGTCCGCAATTTCGTCGAGCGCCCCGTTCTAAGCCTGTTCCGCAATCCTTTGGAGCAAGGCCTCGAATTCGTACGCCGGGAGCAAATACAGACTACGCTCTCCTGGCACGCCCGCATTCCCGCCTGAACCACTTTACCAATTTCATGGGATTCTCTCATTCCAGCACCAAAAATGTCGTCGGACCGATTCGGCTCAAGTTAATCAACGACGAGTCGATCGGGTCCACGATCGCGACGTTGCTGGGCGAAGCAACGCTGCGCAGACCATCAGGCCGCAATGGAAGCAAGCTCACCCTGGTCATGACATGTTTGGTAGAAGCATGGTTGATCCTGCTTAAGGAGCGCAAGGGCACGGAATATCAGGTTATCCATCGCCATCCCTTAATGGACAACGGAGAATTCCGCGTCGGAAATACGATAATTCATGTCACCAGTGCTCCCGAACCGAATCTGATCGACCGATGCCTTGCCAACCGAAGAGGTGCCCTTCGCCCGCTAATCATCTCGACACGAGTCGGAGCCCTCCATGCCGAGGAGTTAGCCGATCAGATAGGCTACAGCAAAGTAATCGAGGTGGTCGATATCACCCAGTTTCTCGTCGCCAATATGCTTGGCTGGACTGGTTTCAAAGGTTCCCAGCGCCGCCACACCTTTGAAGAGTTGATATCCCGCTACAATGCCGTTATCAACGCACTCGAGATCGATCCAAGCGTGAAGATCGAAGTCGCATGATGGGAATCCGCCCGATATTATTGCCGTAAAACATTAATCCTAGTCACAGAACTCCATGAGCCAGCCATCCGTCATCAGCCTTTTTACCGGAGCGGGTGGATTGGACCTTGGATTGGAGGCTGCGGGCTTCGAGACGCGGGTCGCCGTTGAGTTCGATGCCACTTGCGTTCAAACGCTGCGGCACAACCGTCCCTGGAATGTTATCGAAGGAGACATCCACGGAGTTACCAACAAGCAACTTCTCAAGGTCGCAGGCCTGAAGGAAGGCGAAGCGGATCTCCTCGCGGGTGGTCCTCCCTGCCAGCCCTTTTCCAAATCCGGCTATTGGGCCAGTGGCGACTCGAAACGCCTGGATGACCCACGCGCATCGACCTTGGACGCCTACATCCGCATTTTGGAAGCCGCCAAGCCTCGGGCATTCCTGCTCGAAAACGTCAGCGGCTTGGCCTATCGCGGCAAATCGGAAGGCCTCGAATATCTCGAACGATCCATCGACACCATCAACCGCCGGAACAAGCTCAGCTACGGTTTGGAGATTCTCCGGGTGAATGCCGCCCACTTCGGTATCCCACAGATCCGCGAACGGGTATTCATCGTCGGCTCCCGCGAAGGAAAAACCTTCGGCTCGATGATGCCGACCCACGGCGATCCGACGGAACCCGACCTCATCGGCTCCTTCCTCCAAAAACCTCTGACCGCCTGGGATGCAATCGGCGATCTGCAAGACGACGATTCTCCCGATCTTATCCTTAAGGGCAAGTGGGCCGACCTGCTGGCCTCCGTTCCTGAAGGTTTCAACTACCTCTATCACACCGAGCGCGGCGATGGCCTTCCCCTGTTCGGCTGGCGTCGGCGTTTCTGGAATTTCCTCCTCAAGCTTTCCAAAGATCTTCCGTCGTGGACCCTAACCGCCCAACCCGGCCCCGCGACCGGGCCGTTCCACTGGAAAAACCGTCACCTCTCCGCCCGCGAACTCGCCCGGCTCCAGACATTCCCTGATGACTATCGAATTCTCGGGAATCGTGCATCTGCCCAGAAGCAGGTCGGCAACGCCGTGCCATCTGCCCTAGCGGAAATGATCGGCTATCAATTGCGCGCCCGCTTCTTCGATGAAGCCCCTCTCGCAACCAACCCGCTTACGCTTTTGCCCACCCGCAAGAAGACGCGCCCCGCGATGGAACCCGTCCAACCCGTCCCTCGCAAATACCTCGGCCTCCAAGGCGAACATGAAGCTCACCCCGGAACCGGCCTCGGCTATGGCGCGAAGAAGCGGTTGAACGTCGCGTGATCCCATCAAGAGCCAGCACGACTCCCAACGATCTGATGCACGGCTACCGCAAATACACCGTCTCGCGCAAGGCGAAGGAACCGCTCGTCGGATTCATGATCGATGCACTGACGAACGCCGGCTGCCGGATCATTCAACATTCAGACCCCGGCATAGCTCCATTCCAGGTATCCTTCGAGACGCCGCTGGGCGAGCGCATGGGAATCATCGCCTACGCGTTCTTTGCAAACAGCAAGCTGACGAAGAACCGCCCGGACGACGAACATCGCTTTCAAGTCAAATACGGAGCCAAGGATGGCGCTCTTCATCCGCTCTGGCAGGATCCCTACGGCATCTACACCACGTTGTTTCTCGGCATCAATCCCGAGTCCGGCTTCTTTGTCGGAGTCGATCCCGTCCTCCACAGCCCGACCAAGATGTTCATCTCCGTCGAGTTCAAGGAAGAGCAGGCGAGTCAGATCCGTCAGAACGGTTGGAACTGTTGGGAACGGGAGAAAACCAGCAGGGGTTTCGATTCACCCGTGGAAACCGTGGTCGGCGGACGCCCCGAACGTTTCCTCGATTACATCCGTTTCGAACAAGCAGCGCTTGGTCTCGATCAGGGGCACCGATTCCTACTCGCCGAACAAATCGGTCAGCACGGCAGCCACATTCTCGCCCTGCACCAAAAGCACGCCACAGGACAATCCGCCAACCCAGCGACCACGAAGCTCCATCATCTGGCGGAGGAATTCGAACTCGATACCGATCAGATCCTGTCACTCATCGATTCCGCGCCCCGCCTCAAGATGGCCGTCAGAGGTTGGGTCGCCGAAACCCACCTGGAATCCCAACTCCGCACCATCCCGCAAATCTCGGAACTCACCCGGCTCGAACAAGACGGCCAGCCCGATTTCGATCTCATCCTTCAAGGAGGCAAACATCTGCGAATCGAATGCAAGAACGTCCTCCGCCGCCCGATGGCCGACGGCACCGTCCGCGTAGATTTCCAAAAGACCCGCTCGTCGAAGAACAATCCCTGTTCCCGATACTACCGCCCCGACGAGTTCCAAATCCTCGCCGCCCGCCTCCATCCCTCAACCGAAAAATGGGAATTTCAATACCAGCTTACCCGCAATCTGGCTACCCATCAGAAATGCCCGATGCACCTCGATAACAAGGTGCGGGTCGGCCCAAACTGGTTCCAGAGTTTTGAGGAACTGCTGCAAGCGGTGTAGCAAACCAACACCTAGAATCCGCATCGATGGGGTTAGTCCCAACTAACATGCATTGACCGCCCGGACGGCTGAAATTTTCCGATCTTATGGCCCGCCCCATGCGATCCGATGCGGCGGGAGCGGTTTCTCCATCGATGCCATGCTGAACGGCGGCACCTGCGAGGCTTGCCAATCAGGACAAGCGACTCCTCACCTGTCGCTTCAGGGAATGTGGGCGTCCTGGCTGGAGGGAGGCAGGCTGATGGATGAGAGGGGGGAGGGAGAAATCTTTTGATCATGGTGCGGGGTGTGCCAAGTTGGGAGGACATGTGGATATTAGGACAAACGGTCGTGACAACGGCTCCGGAAAGGCCGCTGACGTGGGCCGAGCAGGTAACGCGCTACGCGCAGATGGGCATGGATGCCGCCATCACCTTCGCGCCGAAGGTGCTCATCGCGCTGGTGATTGGATTCGTGGGGTGGAAGCTCATGAAGGTGGTGAGCCGTGGGCTTCACCGGGCGCTGGATGCGAAGGCGGTCGATCCTTCACTCCGCCCGTTTCTTGGCAGTCTGCTGGATGTGCTGCTGAAGGTGGTGCTGGTCATCACGCTGATCACCTATCTGGGAATCCCGACCGCTTCGTTTGTGGCGGTCCTCGGTGCGGCTGGCCTGGCGATCGGTCTCGCATTGTCCGGGACGCTGCAGAATTTCGCCGGCGGTGTGATCCTTCTGGCGATCCGGCCGTTCCGGGTGGGGGATTTGATCAAAGCACAAAGTTTCGAAGGCAAGGTGAAAGCGATCGGAATTTTTCAGACGATGCTGGTGACTGCGGACAACCTGACGGTTTTCATTCCGAACGGGGAGTTGATGAACGAGTCGATACTGAACTACTCGTTGCAAGGAACGCGGCGGGCGGATCTGGTGTTCGGGATTGGCTACGACGACAGCATTGATCAAGCGCGGGAGTTGATCCTGCGGTTGATCAGCCAGGAACCGAAGATCCTGGCCGAACCTGCTCCACAGGTGTTGCTGAAAAATCTGGGTGAGAGTTCGGTGGATCTTGAGGTCAGGTTCTGGGTCGTGGTCACGGATCATTTCACGCTGTCGAACACGATCCGGGAGGCCGTGAAAAAGCTGTTCGATGCGGAAGGGATTTCGTTTCCGTTTCCGCAACGGGACGTTCATCTCATCCCGCAGGAAAAAAGTTAGTGATGGAATCCCTGCCTATCCCCGTCCATCTGCGGTTCAGTTAACTTCCCTTTGACCGCTGGTTTGGATCCCCGATGATTTTGCTCGCGGGTCCCCCGATGCCTTCAATAGCCTTATCGCACCGCTCGGGATCACGCTTATCAAGCTTGAGTTCCATGTCCCTCCTCATGTCATGCGTCCGAATTCCCGGTTTTTGCTCCCCCTCGTCTTCCCATGGTTTTGCGTGTCGCAACTTGATGGAGCCATTTCGATCGACACCGTGCCGGTGGGATACCCGACAGGCAACGTCCCCTATGAATACCGGATCGGAACTTATGAAGTTACCAATTCACAGTATTCGGCCTTTCTGAATGCGGTCGCGGCGGACGACCCCCATGGTCTCTATCACCCAGTCATGGCGCGTCCCGATATCGTTGCTCAAGGCGGGGGCATCGAAAGGTTCGGGTCGCCTGGGTCCTACAGTTATGCGCCTACGATCGGAGGAGAAAGCTATCCTGTCAGAATTGTCAGCTTCTACGATGCCGCCCGGTTTTGCAATTGGTTGACAAACGGACAACCTGTCGGCGCGTCGAACTTGAATACGACCGAAAGCGGCATGTATTATCTCGGTGGAGTCAGCCAGCCGCCGAACAGCGAGGTGGTTCGACTTCTGAGTTTCCAGAAGGGCCAAAACGGAGTGGCGCTTCCCAGCCGCTACGAATGGTACAAGGCGGGCCATTACGACCCTGCGAGAGGCCCCTTACACGCCGACTATTGGACATACGCAACCCAATCCGATTCGGCTCCTCTGGCCACCGTACCGAATGCCATCTTCGCCAATAGCGCGAATTACAACAACGCCGTTGGCGGGTTGACACCGGTTGGCAGCTACGAACTGGCGGATAGCTTTTTCGGCACTTTCGATCAATCGGGGAACGTATGGGAAATCTTCGATTCATTCTGGAATAACGGAGATGGAACGGATCTCCGTAGAGAGGGAGGCGGAAGCTATGGTGCCAGCGCGATTCACATCAGCACAAATTATGCCTCCTCGTCATTTCCGTATGACGAGCACACCGATATGGGATTCCGGATTGTTACTTTGGAAGCAATACCAGAACCTGGATTCCCTGGATATGCCGCTGCATTCGCCTTCATTCTGGCCTTGTGGCGGAAGAGAAGGCCATCGTCATGAAGAATCCCGGGATCCGGATCGCGATCTCCACGCGGGGGGAGCGTGAAATCACGGTCCTGTCCCGGGGAAGAATGAATTCGCGGGGACAGGATGTCCCCGCCACTTAGCCTCCCGAGCGGCTCCGGCCACCATGGACGGCTAGGTTCGCTTGCTAGCAGTCCACTCTTTCCCGATGTCGGATTGCGGGTTGCACGCTTCGGATGCCGCCGCGGGAGTGAGGGCGGGGATTCTTTGCAAAATGCAATTTCCTGCTAGCAGATTCATTCCTAACGGCATTGCAATCGGGTCGTGATCTGCGGCAGTTTGATGCGATGTTCACCCACCCGCGCCCTTCAACCCTTTCCCGAACCCTTGCCCTGGTGCCGCCCGCGGTGGCCCTGGTGGCCCAACAGGCCACCGGAAATGTCTTCCTCAAGGTGGACGTCAACAGCGGCCCCCAAGTAACCGGCGAGTCCACCGATAGCAAACACTCCGGATGGATCGAGATCATGTCCATGCAGGCTGGTATTTCCACTCCGGTCACTCTCGGCTCAAGCTCCGGAGGAGGAATCTCCGCGGGCAAGGCCACCGCGAGCGACCTTATCGTGACGAAATACCTCGATCGTGCCTCGCCACAGCTCTTCCTCGGCTGCGCGATGGGAACCCGCTACCCCACCGTCACCCTGGAACTGACTAACTCCAACCAGGATGGAACTCCAATCACCTATTATAAAATCACGCTGAACAACGTGATCGTGAGCAGTCTGGGAACTTCGTCGGGGGGGGATCGGCCGATGGAATCGGTTTCCCTGAGCTATGAGAGGATCACGACGGATTATTACATGCAGGATTCAAAGGGCGGGTTTCCCACCACTCCGACGACCACGGCGACCTGGAACTTCGCGACCAACAGCACCAAATGAGGTGTTGTTTTGCAACGATGCCCGCGTTGCCGTGGCGGCAATCGGCGTTGATTCTGCTGATGGCGGCTTCCGCCCGGGGTGAGACTGCGGGTTGGCTGGATTTCGAGGGCCTGATCAAAGGGCAATCGCTGGAGACGAATCATGTCCAATGGATAGAGATCGAGGGATTCAACATCGGCGGGGAGTTGAACACCAATGTGGCGGGGAAGCTGGGTTTCACCAAGCGACTGGATCGCGCGTCGCCACCGCTCACTCTGGCCTGTGCCAAGGGGACTCGGTATGCAAAGGCGACGCTGGACTTGAATTACTACGCACCCGATATCGGGCGTCCAGCTCCGGCGCGGATCGAGATGGAAGATGTTTTTGTGTCGTCGATTGCGATTTCCTCCGGAGGTGATGTGCCGACGGAATCGTTCGATCTCACTTTCGGTCGGATTGTTTTCACCTACTACTACGACCGCTTTACCTCGGTGGTTTCCAACTACGACTTCCGGTTCAAAACGGGTTCGGTCGGCACCGGGACGAATCCCGATATGGATTCAGACGGGCTACCGGATGCCTGGGAAAGGACCTACGGCTTCTCCGTCGGCGCCAACGAATCGACGGGGGATGCGGATGGCGATGGATTTACCAATCTTGAGGAATTCCAACTCGGCACTCATCCGAAGTCCGGCACGTCGTTCTTCAGGGCCGAACTCGCTCCCGCCAGCGGTTCGCCGGGGAACTATCAGCTCAGCTGGAACAGCGTGGCCGGCAAGGTTTATGTCATCGAGTGGAGTCCGGATCTGACCACGCCGTTCGTGACACTGCGCACCGTCACGGCCAGCGCGACGACGAGCACGGCGGCCATCACCAACACGGGGAACGTGGGATTCTATCGAGTGCGCCCCCAATAACAGAATGAGCTCCGGCGGAATTTTCCGAAATCTCGATGCATGGGATCCCACGCCGCTCCGCAGGCATCTCCTCAAGGGCGGCTACCACCGCGAGGCGCTCGAAGCCCTCGGGCTGCCAGAGCACTGGATGCGCTCCGCAGTCCGCGGCGCGGCCTTGCTGGGGCATGCGCCGGAAGGGTCGCCGGTGAACACGCTCATCCGCCTCTTCACGCTGGGCGAGCCAATTGATGGTGACCGCGCGCTGCTCACGCTGGGCGATTCCATCCACGGGCTGTTGGAAATCGGCTTCCTGCATTCCGGCGGCGGATGGATCCGTTCGAACTATCAGATCATCCCGATGGCCGATGGCTGGGTGGCGTGTGATTTCCTGAGACGGCAGGGAGAAGGGAACGAAGACTTCGTGATGGGGGTGGGGCCGTCGAGCATGTTGCTCGCCTCGCTGACGCCGCCGTCCCAGGGACGCGCTTTGGAACTGGCCTGCGGGATCGGTTGGTTGTCGGGGAAACTGGCAAAAGCCGGGCTAGCGGTGGTGGCGACGGATTTGAATGTCAGGGCGCTCGAGCTCGGGCGCTTTTCGGCACGGCTTGGTGGCATCGAGGGCATGGATTTCCGGCAAGGGGATGGATTCGCCAGCGTGGCGGGTGAGACCTTCGACCTCATCGTGGCCAATCCGCCTTATGTGCAATCGCCGGGTGGCACGATGATCTACAAGGAATCGGCGGTGGGTGATCCGATCTGCGCGCGGCTGCTGAGGGAAGTGCCCGCGCATCTCGCGCCCGGTGGGATCGCCGTGGTGCTGATCAACTGGACGCATGCCGCCGATGACGATTGGACCGAGGCTCCGCTCTCGTGGGTGGCACCGGAAGGCATGCGGCGGTGGTTGTTTCAGACCGACTGCTCGTCACCCGCCGACTATGCCTGGCAGTGGATTTCCAACGACCCGCGGTTCTCCAGCGAGCAAGCGGCCAGGGATGAAATGCAGCGCTGGCTTTCGCACTATCAGGCTGTGGGAATCCAGCGCATCAGCGGCGGATTCATGGTCCTCCAGAAGTGTGAATCCGGCGTCGAGTGGACACGCACCGAAAGCCGCGCCGCGGAATCCCTCGACACGAGCGCCGGGATCGAAGTCCGGCGCGTCCTTCAAAATCAAACCTGGCTCGCGACGGATCCCGTCCTGCTGGACACCCATTTCAACGTCCCGGACGGCGTCCGCGCGGAGGCCAGGATGACCCTGGCTGCCGATGGCTGGAACCGCGAAACCATCCGCCTCACCAGCCCGGCCCGGCTTTCCTACGATGGCCAGATTGATGAAAACCTCCTGCGTCTGCTAGCCCTGGTGCGCGAGGGGAAAACTCCGGCCGCCATGGTCGAGGAAATCCGCACCCGCCCCGAGCTGGCGGCGATCCCGGATCTGCCGGAGCGGATCACGGAGCTGGTGCGGGATCTCGTCTATCACGGGATGCTGGTGCCCGTTTGAGCTGTCTCTGTGATGGATGAATTCACGGGGACAGGATGTTCCCTCCACGGGGTTAGCCGCCGCGGCGGAGGGCTTCGGAGATTTTCAATTGCATCGCCTGGAACGCGGGGATGGCTCCGGCGACGATGCCGAGCGCGATGGCTAACAGGGCTCCCAGGATGAGGTTGTTCGTGGGAATGAAGAAGATGGGTAGCATGCTCGGCACCGGACTACCGCCGAGGGTGATGAGCCAGGCGACGGCGAGTCCGCCGAAGCCGCCGAGGATGGCGATGAGGCAGGACTCGAGCATGACGAGAACGAGGACGCGCAGGTTGGTGAATCCCATGGCCTTGAGCACGCCGAGTTCTTCGGTGCGCTCCCTGACCGACTGCGCCATGGTGTTTCCGGCGACGAGCAGGATGGTGAAAAACACCGCGCCGACGACGGCCATGACGATGGTGGCGATGTCGCCGATCTGTTGGGCGAAGCCGGCGGCGAACGCACCTTCGGGCTCGGTCTTGGTTTCGTAAGGGGAGTTGGCGAAATTCTCGTCGATCTGTGAGGCGATTTGGGCGGCTTGATCGGGGTTGGCGATGCGCACGGTGTACCAGCCGACCTGGCCTTTGTTCTTCTGGCGGGCTTCCTCGAAGTAGTCGTAACGGAAGAAGAAGCTGCTGGTGTCGGCGCTTTTTTTCGCGCCGTCGAAGATGCCGACGATTTCAAACTCCCACTGCGTCATTCCGGCAGGTTGGCCCCAGATCGGCGATTGGATCGGGATGCGGTCGCCGATTTTCCACCTGAAGCGATCCGCCGTCATCCGGCCGACGATGGCTCCGGTGCGGGTGGCGAGCCACGCTTGTTTTTCCGATTCCTTGAGCACGTATTCCGGGAACATGTCGAGGAAGGACTCGGGCTCGACGGGCATGGTGGCGAAGAAATTCTTCGGCTCCTGATAGATCCCGCCGAACCAGGTCTGGTGGCAGACAGCGCCGACGCCGGGCACCGACAGGATACGGTTTTTGTAACTCTCCGGCAGCGTCTGGATGAGCGATACCTTGTGGCGCGTGATGAGCCGGTCCTGGCCGGCCATGCTGACGCCGCCGCCGAGCGATTCCTTGAGCGCGCCGAGGAAGGCGAAGAGCATGAAGGCGACGAAGATGGATAGAAACGTGAGCGCGGTGCGCAGCTTCCGGCGTTTCAATCCGGCCCAGACGAGTGGCAGGAATTTCATGGCGCGGCTTCGTTGGAGAGTTGGCCCTTGTCGAGATGCACCGTGCGGCTGGCGCGGGCGGAGGCGTGGGGATCGTGGGTGACCATGATGACGGTCTTGCCGTGGTCCTTGTTGAGCGTCTGGAGGAGGGTGAGGATCTCGTCGCCGGACTTGCGGTCGAGGTCACCGGTGGGTTCGTCGCAA